>NZ_KV786069.1:0-75969 GCF_001806835.1 Brevibacterium sp. HMSC24B04
GTGCCAAGGCGAGTAACACAACAAACACCAACAAACAATCACTGTTTGTTCGCGTCCACAACAACCAACCACACGGTGATACACGTGTGAACAACTGGTTGACCACAATAGTTCTTCAAACTGAATACACCCAAAGATTTTGCGGTGGTAAAAGCGTCAGGGAAACGCCCGGTCCCCATTCCGAACCCGGAAGCTAAGCCTGACAGCGCTGATGGTACTGCACACATGTGTGGGAGAGTAAGACACTGCCGCAATCACCTTTAACAGTGAAGGCCCTGACAGGTGGCCCCCGAGGGTTGAGCATTGATTTGCTCCCCGGGGCACCTGCAGGGCCTTCACCCATTTACAGAGACTTTTTCATGAGCGCCGCTGGCGCCTCTTCCTTTTGCACCCCGAGTATCCCAGCGTGCTTGGGGTGTTTTTGTCTGCACGCTCACATGACCCTCACCCGCGTCTTATTCGCCGCAGTAGGCTGGGAGCTGTGAAGTGAGGGGGCAGGAAATGCGCATCACCTTTCTAACCGGAGCCGGCCTGAGCACAGCTGCCGGCATACCCGACTTCCGCGGCCCACAGGGTGTGTGGACGCGTGATCCTCTTGCAGAGTGTATGTCGACCTTGTCGTGGTATCTGAAGAGTCCTGAAGTGCGGGAGCGTGCTTGGCAGATGCGCCTTGAATCGGGCATTTGGGCGGCATCGCCAACAGAAGCTCACCACCGCATTGCACAAGCTGAAGAACAGGCCGACGTCAAAGCCGTCGTCACCCAGAACACCGACGGTCTGCACGTCCTGGCTGGCTCCAGTCCGGACACAGTGCTCGAAGTCCACGGAAGCGCGCGCACCTGGCAATGCGAAGGCTGCGATGCCACCGGCCCCATGGAGGACATGATTCGCCGAGTCAAAGGCGGCGAACCCGACCCCGCCTGTCCGCACTGCGGCGGTATCACCCGTGCGACGACGATCCTGTTCGAAGAAATGCTGAAGGCCGATGTCATAGAAGCAGCATTCGAAGCCGCAGAGAACTGTGATTGGATTATCGCCATCGGGACCTCACTGTCAGTCACTCCCGTGGCGCACATGTTTCCCATGGCAATCGAGGCGGGCGCCCGCGGTTTGATCCTCAACGCTGAGCCGACTCCATTCGACCCATACGCAGAAGAGGTGGTCCGCGGTGACCTGCAGGAGACGGTGCCGCGGGTCTTGGATGAACTTCTCGGCTGACCTGGCACTATAGAGGCATGAAGCCAACGTCGTCATCTAAATCCGCTCTGTCTCACGTGGCGGCCATCGCCGATCCTCTGGGGGAGGGCGCCCCGGTCGCCGCGCCCCGCGAAGCTGTTTCTGCCCGTGTCTCCAAAGTGCAGCGATTCAGGGTTCTGGACATTCTCGGCCGTGTGGCCCAGCTGCGTGCTGAAGGGCGCGATGTCATTTCGCTGTGTGTGGGCGAACCGGGTCAGGGCGCTCCGAGTGCCGTCCGCAAGCGTGCCGCCGACGCTGTCCTCGACGGCACCGACCTGGGGTATTCGCCGGTCGAGGGCATCGCACCCCTGCGCGAAGCGCTGGCCGGCCACTACAAGCGCTGGTACGACATCGACATCGACCCCAGCCGGTTCATTGTCACGGCAGGCTCTTCCGGTGCCTTCCAGCTGTCGTTCCTTACCTGCTTCGACGTGGGCGACAGGGTTGCACTTGCCCGCCCCGGCTACGCCGCCTACAAAAACATTCTCAAGGCACTTGGCATCGACGTGGTCGAACTCGACTGCGGTGAAGAAGTCCGCTTCCAGCCAACTGTCGAAATGCTGGAAGAAGAACACGAAAAAGCGCCCCTGTCCGGCGTCATGGTGGCTTCACCGGCCAACCCGACCGGCACCATGATCGATGCCGAGCACATGTCAGAACTCGCCGACTGGTGCGATCGTGAAGGGGTGCGCCTGATCTCGGATGAGATCTACCACGGCATCACATTCGGCGATTCCGTCGGCACAACAGCGGTCGAATGCTCTGACCAGGCGATTGTCATCAGCTCGTTCTCGAAGTACTGGGGCATGACGGGCTGGCGTCTGGGCTGGATGATCGTTCCGGAAGAACTCGTGGAACCCATCAAGGCACTCGCTGGCAACCTCACCCTGTGTGCCCCCGTGCCGTCCCAGTTCGCTGCTGTCGAAGCGTTTTCAGAGTCAGCCTACGAAGAGGGTGCGAAGGCCGTTGAGGGCTTCGCTGCCGCCCGCCAGGCCGTGCTCGATGCCGTTGACGAACTCGGCTGGACGGGGCTGGCTCCGGCTGACGGGGCGTTCTACATGTACGCGACGATCACCCCGGTGCTCGGTGAATTCGCCAACGCGATCGACTGGTGCGCAGCACTTCTGGAAGAAGAGGGCGTGGCCGTGTCTCCCGGCAGCGACTTCGACAGCGTCCACGGCGACCAGGCCGTGCGCATCTCACTCGCCGCGGGTCACGAGGCCGTCGTCGAAGCCCTCGAGCGCATCAAGCGCTTCCAGGCCCGCCACCGGGCCTGACCGCAGCCCAGACCAGGTGAGAAAAAGGACGAGGTGGAACTCCACCTCGTCCTTTTTCGTGCCGGTTCTGGGGGTCACCAGAACCGGTACAGCGTTCAGTCCTGGCGCAGTGAGGGGCGGATTGCGTCGAGAACGGCAACGTCCTCAATTGTCGAAGGGACAGCCGCGTCCGCCTTGCCCTCGGCGATTTCGCGCATCGTCTTGCGCAGGATCTTGCCGGAGCGGGTCTTCGGCAGAGCTTCGACGACAGTCGCCGACTTCAATGCCGCCACCGGCCCGACTTCAACGCGCACCTGAGCGACAAGCTCCTTTTCCAGTGCTGCGTGATCAACGTCTTCGTGCCCTGCCTTGAGCACCACCAGGGCTCGTGGAATCTGACCCTTCACCGGGTCGGACAGGCCGATGACAGCACATTCGGCAACCGCCGGGTGGGATGCCACAGCTGCTTCCAGAGCGCCCGCGGACAGGCGGTGGCCGGCAACGTTGATGACGTCGTCGGTGCGGCCCATGACGTAGACGTAGCCGTCTTCGTCGACACATCCGCCGTCACCGGTCAGGTAGGCGCCCTCAATCGACGACAGGTACGAATCGACGTAGCGTTCGTCGTCGCCCCACACGGTTGCGAGTGTTCCGGGCGGAAGCGGCAGGCTGACGATGATGAGGCCTTCTTCACCCGGTTCCATTTCGTTTCCGGCGGCGTCGACGACCCGCACGTCGTAGCCGGGAACCGCCATGGCGGGCGAGCCCGCTTTGATGGGGTATTCGTGCAGGCCGATGGGGTTGGCCGCAATCGGCCACCCGGTTTCGGTCTGCCACCAGTTGTCGAACACCGGAATGTCCCGGCCAGTGGCCTCGGCGAGCTTTTCGGTCGTCCACTTGTAGGTTTCGGGGTCGAGGCGCTCTCCGGCTTGGATCCACGCGCGCAGGTGGCGCATGGGGTACTTGGCCATGAGTTCGCCTTCGGGGTCTTCCTTGCGGATGACGCGCATGGCTGTCGGGGCGCCGTAGAACAGGCGCACGTCGTATTCGTCGACCACCCGGAAGAACGTGCCGGCATCCGGCACTCCGACGGGCTTGCCTTCGAACACGATGGTGGTGACACCTGACAGCAGCGGCGCGTAGACGATGTAGGAGTGGCCGACCACCCAGCCGACATCGGATGCACAGAAGATCGTGTGGCCGGGGTGCAGGTCGTAGAGGTTCTTCATCGACCATGTCAGCGCCACTGCGTAGCCGCCGGCGTCGCGCACAATGCCCTTCGGCTTGCCCGTGGTGCCGGACGTGTAGAGCACGTACAGTTCGTCCGTCGCTTTGATGGCCACGGGTGCCGCACCGGTGGGGGTCTGCTCCATGAGCTCGTCAAAGGAGTATTCGCTGTACTGGGCTCCCGAGGCGGTGGTCGCGTTTTCGCCCTTGACCTCGGCTGGGATCAGGTCGCGCTGGTAGACGATGCTGAGTGCCGGAACGTGCTCGACTTCGTCAAGAGCGGCATCGACCATGGGCTTGTATTCGACCTTCCGCGACGGTTCGATGCCGCCGGATGCCGACACGATGGCCTTCGGCTTGAGGTCGTTGATGCGCACTGCGAGTTCGCGGGCGGAGAACCCGCCGAAGACAACCGAGTGGACCGCACCAATGCGCGCACAGGCGAGCATTGCGACAACCGCCTGCGGGATCATCGGCATGTAGATGATGACGCGGTCGCCCTTTTCGACGCCCTTGTCCTGCAGCACTTTGGCGAGCCGGGCCGTGGTGTCCGTCAGTTCGCGGTAGCTGATCTTCTGCTTGGAGTCGGTGACGGGGGAGTCGTAGATGAGTGCGGTGTCCTCACCCCGGCCGGCTTCGACGTGGCGGTCAAGCGCGTTGTAGCAGACGTTGAGTTCGCCGTCGGGGAACCAGCGGTACAGCGGTGCGCGCGAATCGTCGAGTGCGCGGGTGGGCTTGGTGTCCCAGTCGATTCCCTCTGCCGCTTCGAGCCAAAAGGCTTCGCGGTCCTCCACTGCGCGGCGCGCGGCGGTTTCGTAGGCGTTTTCTTTGTGTGCGGTGGTCATGATGCCCCCTGTGTGTGGTGCGCCTCACGTTGAGTGCGGTGATGTAAACCACCATACTCCTGAGGTTTTCGGACCGTGCCTCCGGCTGGGCAGGCCAGTGGAGAGGGGCAGTCAGTCGCAGAGTTCGGCCGAGTGGGCCAGGGCGTCCTGAATGATGTGGGTGACGTGGTGGTCGGTCACTTCGTAGTGGGCTTCGCGGCCGGAGCGCTTGACGCTGACCAGGCGCTGATTGCGCAGCGTGCGCAGGTGCTGTGACACCAGCGGCTGCGACAGGTTGGTCAGCAGCACGAGTTCTGACACCGTCAGCGGAGAGTGGGACAGCGCAAGCAGGATCCGCAGGCGCGACGGGGTGGCGAGGACTTTGAAGATATCGGCCGTGAGCTCAATGGCCTGAGCGTCCGTCAGGTCGTCTGGAATGCGGAGTTCGCCGTCGTCATCGAACTTCAGGTGCGGGTATGCGTCACGTGCCATGCGCACCAGTGTATTCCAGGCCTGCCTGCAGTTTTCATTTCGGCGCGGCCGCGAGGATGTCGGCGGCCAGCGGTTCCCACTTCGCGTAGGCCTCAGGGTGGGCGGAGCGCTGCACCGCCTGGGCGGCGTCGTTTTTGCTCATCTTCTGCCAGCCGGAGATCTGCGTGAGTCCGGCGTTCTTCACCTTCGGGTTGACGCCGTAGAACGCGGTCGTGGCGTGGTGGACGCTGAGCACCTGACTGTCGGTTCCCCAGCCCTGGGAGGGGCGCTGCTGGAAAACCCCGAGCGAGTCTCGGTCCCCGTAGGGTAGGTTGCGCAATGACGATTCCTGCATTGCGGTCATGAGTGCGATCTCGATCCCCGCGTCGGGTATCGAATGTTCGCGCCCGATGTCGATGATGGTCTGCGCGATTTCCATCTGGCCGGAATCCAAGGCCGAGGCCGAGGTGGGGGCCAGTTTCTCTGACACCTTCTCTTTGGCTGCCTGCCGCTGGTCGGGGTCTGAGAGGGCCCCCGTTATTGCGGTGCCCGCGGCGAAGAGCCCGAGGACGCACAGTCCGGCGGCCACGCCCATGACAGTGCTGCGGAGGTGTCGGCGCCCTTCCCCTGTGCGGCGCCGAACCTTGCGGCCAGTTGGCCGTCTGCGTCGTGTCTTTCTGCGTGTCACGTCCTCACTTTAGGCGTTTGGGCACCAGTTGCCGAACTGCTTCCCCAAGCGGCGGCCAGTGCCCAGCGCACGTGTCAGCTGATTGCCGGTGCGTCCTTGTTGGCCTTCAGCAGTGCGGTGGCCAGGCCTTCCCACTGCGCGTAGCGGTGCGGGTAGCCAGAGCGCTGGACAGCCTGGGCGGCGTCGTTCTTGCTCATCTTCTGCCAGCCGGAAATCTGCTTGAGCCCGGGGTTCTTCACCTTCGGGTTGACGCCGTAGAAGGCTTTTGCGGAGTACACGCGGTCCATGATCTGCGACTTCGATCCCCACGCGTACTTGGGGCGCTGCTGGAACAGGCCGATGGAGTCCCTGTCGCCGTAGTTAATGTTGTACAGGTCTGATTCCTGCTTGGCGGTCATGAGCGCGATGATGATCGCGTCGTCACTCATGCCTGCGCCTTTGCCGACGCCGATGATGATGCGTGCGTTCTCGGCCTGGTCGCGGTCGATTCCCTTGGGCTGCGGGCCGGGCTTCGCCGCCTTCTTGGCGGGAGCCTTCTTTTCGGCCGGCTTGGGCGCGGGCTTCGGGGCCTTCTTCTGCTGGGCCTTGCGCGCCTTGTCGGCTTCTTCCGGGGTCACGTGCTGGGTGGCCGGGCCGCCGACCGAGGTGTACTCGCCGCTGTCTTCCGAGCCGCCGCTCTGGGCGCTGCTGCCGGCTTGCGGGGCGTTGTGGTCAATGACATTGCCGCTCAGAGCGCTGGCCGGTCCTGCAAAGAGGAGGGAGCTTGCCGCTGCACAGCCGAGTGCGGTGGCGGTGGTGTAGATGATTCGCATGATCCTCGTTTCGGGAAGTGGAAGATTCGAGCTCCCGAAACTGTAGCGAAAAATCTGTCAAGTTTCACACGCCGGAAAATCAGAAGCGTTACATCTATGTAAGTAAATCTGTGACCTGCGAAAACACACTCATGTAGTTCAGCGTCCAAAATTGCCCTGCGCAAAGTTCCGAAATCCCGGATGTGTCGAGGTTGGTGAGACAGGGCGGTGCCGAGTGCCGCGCAGTCCCGTTCTCCACCTCGTGTCCGGGCATGGAAAAGGGGCCCGGCATAAGTGCCGAGCCCCTCCGCGCAGACAGGATCTACGCGGTTCCGCCGTAGTGGGCGGCGACCCTGCTCAGGCCCTCTTCAATCGATACCGCGGGCGTCCAGTTCAGAACACTGTGCGTGGTCCGCTGATCAAACCAGTGCGCAGTGGACAGCTGTTCGGCGAGGAACTCGGTGATCGGCGGTTCGTCGTCGAAATCACCGGCCGTCCACACCTTCTCAATGACCTTGCCGGCGACCTTCGCAGCACCCACGGGGACCCTCAGGGTCGGTTCGGCCGAACCTCCGGCAACGGCAATCCGGCGCATGAGTTCGCCAATCGGGCGCGGCTGGCCGTTCGTCACCACGAGAGCCATCCCGTGCGTGTGCTCGACTGCAGACAGCGCGGCGACGATTGCATCGACCGCGTTGTCAATGTAGAGGGTGTCGACCATCGCCAAACCCGAGCCCAGCAGCGGCAGCCTGCCCTGGGCAGCGCGTTCGATGATCCGTTCGGTCAGCTGCGGTTCACCTGGGCCCCACATGAGGTGGGGGCGCAGGGCGAGCACCCGGAACTCATCGTGCGATGCGGCAAGGGCCAGGCGTTCGCCGGCGGCCTTTGTGCGGGCGTACTCGCCGCGGGCGGCCTCGGGATCGGCAGGCCCCGCACCGTCGCCGACGAGGGAATCACCCGAGTGGGCAACCGACGGCGATGAAATGTGCACCATGCGGCCGATGCCGGCCTGCTGGGCGCGGGCCACAATGTTCGCGGTGCCTTCGATGTTGACCTTTTCGAATTCTTCGGGAGCCCCAACCATCGACACTTTCGCGGCCATGTGGATGAGAGCATCCTGTCCCGCAACTGCACGGTCAACAGTCTCAATGTCCGTGACGGAGCCCTGAATGTCACGCGCGCCCTCAACTCCGGAGGGGCGGCGCTGCAGCGTGGTGACCTCGTGGCCCTGCGCGATGAGCGCACGCGCCGTGGAACTGCCCAGAAGACCGGATGCACCGGTGATGAGAACCTTCATCAGACGCTCCTTCCCACCGGCGCACCGGAAAGCACGCGGGATGCCCACGCGCCCAACGCAGAGCGGCCGACTTTGGAATTGTGGCGAATATCAGTGGGGAATTCGGGCGCGACGAGAACCGCCGCAACATCGAGGCCCATGCGGTCAAGAACTGCCGCGCGGATGTCATCGATGATCGGCTGCGGGGCAAGACCCGGCTGCAGGTCCTGCGGACCACCCGGTTCAAGCACCACGACGAGAGCCTGTGTGCCCACCGGGCCCACGCCGACTGCCGCGCAGCGGGTCACCCCGTCGGTGCGTTCGGCAATGGACTCCACGGCACCCGGGCCGATGGGGCCGGCGGGACCGGCGATTACGTGCTGGACGCGCCCTTCCAGCCACAGGCGGCCCTTGGCGTCAAAACGGCCGATATCGCCCGTGCGGTGCCATGCCTTCGCACCGCCGTGCTCATCACGACGAGCATCGGCGTCGGTCTTCCACAGACGGTCGTAGCCGTCCTTGAGGTGGGCGGCGGACACGACGAACTCGCTGAGCACGCCGATGCCGTCCTCCAGGGCAATCGTGTGTTCGCTGGGTTTGCCCTCGGCATCGAGCGGGGCGAGCTTGAAGTCGACCGGGCCGATCGGCCTTCCCACACAGACCCCGCCGACAACTGAGGATTCGGGGTCAGCCGCATCCGCCTCGGCCTCGACGGCGCCGGGGAAGTCGATGTTGGTCAGCAGCAGACTCTCCGTCATGCCGTAGGGCGAATTGATCTGCGCGTTCGGGAAGACTTCCGCGATCTGCTCCATGAGCGCAGTCGGTACGGGAGCCCCGGCGGACAGTGCCAGTTCAATTCCGGCACAGGCCTCCCGCTGCTTATCACTCAGCGCCGCGGCGGTCTTCACGACGTTTGTGTAGGCGGCAGGGGAGGCGAACACCATGGTGCAGCCGGCCTCGATGATGGCATCGGCCAGAGCGGAAGCCGTAAGCGTGGCGGGCTTCGTCACCGACATGTTCGGCGTGACGCTCACCGCGCCCAGACCCGGTCCCAGCAGAGCAAACGGTGCGAAACCGGCGACCAGCCCCGTGCCGGGGCGCACATCGAATTCAGCGCCGAGGATGCGCATCAGCTCACCAAGGCCGCGGTGGGTGTAGCGCACGCCCTTCGCCGGGCCGGTGGAGCCGGAGGTGAAGAGAATCGCCGCATCGTCATCGAGTTCCGGCACGGCAATCGCGTCACGGTCGCGCACAACCGTCCGCGACAGCGCCGTGATCGAGGTTTCGACCTTCAGCGCCCGTGCGCGCAGCTTCGGCAGAGGCAACACGGAGATGCGGCGGCCGGGCCACCCTCCGGCCCGTGCCAGGGTCAGCCCCGGAGTTTCGCCGATGATCCACTGCGGGTCGGCAGCCTTGACTGCCCGGGTCATGCCGGCCGGTCCCAGGCCCGCGTCGGCGACGACGACAACCCCGCCCACCTTGAGGACCGCGTAGGCGGCAGCCGTGAGGTTATTGCCCGGCTCAATCAGGAGGCTGACCCGGTCGCCCTTGCGCAGACCCATCGCCTTCAGCCCTGCAGCAATGTTGTCGACAACACCTGCCAGCTGTGCCCAGGACACTGCCTGGGCTGGTTTGGCTGACATGTCGACGCTCGCGATTGAGCGTTCGTGCCGCTTGGCATCGAGTGCTGAGAACACGAAGTCCGGTTCGGGGCCCTCTTCTTGGGCCGGACCGCTTTCTTCTGCCGAGGTGGAGGGAGCTTCAGTCTGTCCGCTCACGTTGGCGTCAAGCCACTGGAAGATGGTTTCCCAGTACGGGACGTCTTCGACGAACAGGTGGGAGGTCTTCTCAAAGCGGTGGATGTCCGCCTGCGGCAGGCGCTCGCGAAGATCGCGCAGATAACGCTCCAAGAAGACGGGGTCTTTCGGACCCCACATGAGAAGCGCGGGATTGGTCATGCGGGCGATGTCAGCGCCGACGCGCTGCAGTTCGGCGTGGGACGGGTGGTTTTCGTCCACCGGAATGTCTGCGACGAAGCCGCCCACACCGCCGCGGCGCTGCGCTGACGCGTAGGGCCTGCGATAGGCGCGGCGAAGAGGATCCGAGATGTCTTTCGACAAGCGCAGGGTGGTGCGGATGAACGCGTCGGTGTACACGGTCGAACCGGCCAGCAGGGGGCCTGCCAGCGCCGCCCGCAGAGGTGCCGGGATGGATGCGTCCTCCGGCTGGTGCACGGCGGTGTTGAGGCTCATGGCCGCGCTGATGCGGTCGGTGTTGCGGGCTGCCCAACCCAGCGAAATGACCCCACCCCAGTCGTGGCCGAGTGTGACCAGCGGGAGGCTGTCGTCGACAAGCTCAGAGATGAGCGCGTCAAGCTGATTGATGCGGTCGGCCAGACGGAAATAGCCGGTGCCGTGCGGTGTGGGAACCGGGTGCGCGACGCGCTCTGAATAGCCCATGTCCAGGTGGTCGGGAGCGATGATCCGCCACGCGGTGCCGCCTGCCTGCGCCAGATCGATGGATGCCTGTGCGAGCCTGCGCCACATGTAGGACCACGTGGGATTGCCGTGTACGGCGACGATCGTGCCGGCGGGTTCTGCACCGATGTCCCTGAGTGCATCGGCGGTGTCGAGAACGTGGAAGGTGTGCTCGCCGACCGTGACCAGGCGGGACCACCGGGGGTCCCATTCGGGAAGATTCGGCGGCAGCTGCGCGGCAGCGGCTGGAAGAGGGCTGTTTTCAGTCGGCAATGAGCTTCTCTCCTCTTAGTGTGCCGGTGGTGTTTACCAGATGATCTCCGTCATGGACGTGTTGAGGCCTGAGCCCACGCCCATTGCCAGAACACGGTCACCGGACTTGAGCGACTCGACTTCGCGGGCAAGTGTGATCGGCAGAGAGGCGGGGCCCACATTGCCCAGCTCGGGGTAGGTCTTCGGAACCCGGTCCATGGGGATCTTCGCGGCCTTCGTGATCGCGTTGACGTGGACATCGGACACCTGGTGCATGATGTAGCGGTCCATGTCGGTCCAGTCCCACCCGTTTTCGTGGGCTTCTTCCCACGCCGAGGTGACCAGCTGCATGCCGTTGGACAGCAGGCCCGCGGTGTCGGTGAACATGCCGTCGTGGTCGCCCACGCACAGTTTGTGATTCCACGTGGCCGCACGCGTCACACTGCCGAGGATCCGGTGGCCCTCAGGGTGCTTGTCTGAACGTCCGAGAACGGCGGCGGAAGCGCCGGAGCCCAGGGTCAGGGAGGCGAATTCCTCGAGGTATTCGGCGCGGGTGATTCCTTCGCGCTGCAGGCGGTTGAGGGTGGCCCGCTGCACTTTCGAGGCATCTTCGGAGGCCACGACGAGCGCGTATTCGATGGCGCCGGATTCGATCATGGTTGCGGCGACTGCCATGGCGTTGACGAAGCCAAGGCACGCATTGGCGATGTCGAAGTTCATGGCCGACGACGGAAGTCCGATGCCGTCGTGAATGGACACCGCCACAGACGGTTCGAGGTTGGCACGCGTGACCGACGCGTTGATCATCAGCCCGATCTGCTGGGCTTCGATGCCGGCTTCAGCGAGGGCCTTCTTGCCGGCCGCAACGCCGCCTTCGACGAACCCGCCGGAGTCCTCTGCCCAGTTGCGACGCGAATTGACACCCGCGACCCGCTGCAGGAGACCTTCGGGCAGCCCTAAGCGGTCAAGTGTGGACTTCAGCTGTTCGTCGTAGAAAGCAGACGTCACTTCGATGGGTGCAGTCACTTCCGAGACACTCAGAAGCGATGTGTTCTCGTGCCGAAGTGTCGTGTTTCCGTTCAACAGCGTCCAGTCCCTGGTTCCCAGAACCGGACGATAAGTGCGCGCGGCTCCGTTGGATGAATGAATAGTGCCCTAACAATCCTAATGGGTGGCTGCTGAGCGTGTATTCAGGGTCCGCTATCCGACAGTGGGCGTCAGCGGATGGCCGCCAGGATGGTGTTCCACATCTTCTGTGCCAGTTCCGGACTGTATTCCGGTGCGGTTGGGTCGCCGAAAAGGTGCGCGCTGCCGGGGTAGACGTGCGCGGAAGCCTGCGCACCGGCGGCCCGGGCGGACTCGATGAGCGTCTCAGCCTGCTGGGCATCAACCCATTCGTCGCCTTCCGTGTAGTGCATCTGCAGCCAGCAGTCGCCGTTCCACGACGTGGGCTTCGGTACGCCGCCGGCGTGGCACAGAAATGCGCCGGCGGCCTGCGGGTGGCGCTTGCCGAAGGACTGCGCCATGGCAGCCCCAAGGGAGAATCCGCCGAAGTAGACGGGGCCTTCAAGCCCCAGTCCGTCAATCGCGCCGGAGGCCCGCTGGGCGAGTGCCGGAAAACCGATCTCGTCGCGGTAGGCGATGCCGTCGGGAACGTTGTCGAAGACATTGCCGTCGTAGAAGTCCGGCATGTGCACCGTGTGGCCGGCTTCGGAGAACACACCGGCAATGCGGTGCATGCCGTCGTTCAGGCCGAGTGCTGAGTGGAAGAGAACGATCTGTGCCATGGTGCCGAGTCTAAACGTGAGCTGTGACATAATCACGCCGGCAGGGCGCCAGCCGCCCAGCCCAGCACACACGAACAGAGGATCATGACCCAGACGATTTCCACCTCGGCCCCGGAGAAGATGACTCCCGGAGCCCGCAGGGCAGTGACAGCATCCGTCCTCGGCACCATCATCGAGTGGTACGACTACGCGCTCTACGGCGCGGTCGCCGGCATGATCATCGGTCCGCTGTTCTTCCCGTCCGATGCCAGCAGCGCAGAAACCTTCGCCGCCCTGGCAACCTTTGGCGTCGGCTTCCTCGCCCGACCCCTGGGCGGAATCGTCATCGGACATTTGGGCGATACGCGCGGCCGCAAGACCGCCATGATCCTCACGATCGTGCTCATGGCCGGCGCGACTGTCGGCATGGGCCTGCTGCCCACCGCCGCGCAGGTTGGGATGCTCGCCCCGATCCTGCTGATCCTCCTGCGCTTTGTGCAGGGCTTCGGCGCCGGTGCCGAACTGTCCGGTGCCGTAACGCTCGTGGCCGAATACGTGCCGGTGCGCCGGCGTGGACTCTTCACCGGCATTGTGCTTGCCGCCCCGCCGGCCGGCATTTCCCTGGCGACTGCCGCGTTCTTCATCGTCAGCGGACTGAGCGAAGAGCAGCTGTTCGGCTGGGGCTGGCGCGTGCCCTTCCTTGTTTCCGCCGTCCTGTTCCTCGTGGCGTTCTACATTCGCCGCCGCCTGGAGGAAACACCGGAATACGTAGCCGCGCAGGAACTGGCAGAACAGAAGAAGCGCGACACCACGATGCCGCTGAAGTACGTTCTGAAGAACTTTCCCAAGCAGATTGTGGTGGGCTTCCTGTCGATCGTCGGCCACAACGCCATGCAGTACACGCTCGCCACGTTCTCGCTCGGCTTCATGCTCAGCATTGAAGGCGGCCTTGACCGGCCCCAGGCGCTGCTGGCGGTTGTCATCGGCTCAGCGGTCGCAGTGGTGACCACCCCGTTCGGCGGGATGCTTGCCGACAGGATCGGCGCATCGAAGGTCATGGCGGCGGCCAGCCTCATGATGGTCGTCCTCAGCTGGCCCATCTTCCTGCTGCTCAAGACCGGCGAATTCGGTCCGTCCGCTCTGGCGATCGCCCTGGGCTACGGACTCATCATCACCGGGACCTCGGGCGGGCAGGGAGCCCTGCTTGCCAACCTGTTCCCCGCGCACGTGCGCCTGTCCGGCATGTCCTTTGTGCGCGAACTCAACGGGGCGTTGATTGCGGGCTTTTCGCCGATGATCGTGGCCATGCTCATCAGTACCGCCGGCGGCGGTCTGTGGCTGGCAGTCGGCTACCTCATGCTGTGCGGACTGATCTCGGCTGTCGCAATCCTGCTGTCCGGGCGGATGGGCGACAACGAAAACTCGACCCTGGTCTGAGTTCGCCGGAGCACACCCGAAGCGCCGGTTGGGCCGTGGGTACTATTCGACTATGGCTGTTACGCGACGTATTCCCCGGTGGTCTGACCTTGCTCCGCTCCTGCAGTTCGACGTTGAATTCAATCGACGTCGGGCCCGCTTGTCCCGCGTGGGCGACATCTACGATCTGCGGAAGATCGCCAAGCGGCGCACACCCACGGCCGCTTTCGACTACGTTGACGGAGCCGCGCAGGCTGAACTGACCTACGACGGCAACCGCAAAGCTTTCGATGACATCGAACTGACGCCGGCAATCCTGGCCGGCTCAGCCGATGTCGACCTCAGCGCGGAGGTTGCAGGACGCACTTTCGACCTGCCCGTCGGAATTGCGCCGACCGGTTTTACCCGCATGATGCACACCGAGGGCGAAGTCGCCGGTGTGCGGGCCGCGGAGCGCTTCGGCGTTCCGTTCACCCTGTCGACCATGGGCACGCGCTCAATCGAAGACGTCGCCGCGGCAGCGCCGGCAGCGGCCAAGTGGTTCCAGCTGTATCTGTTTGCTGACCGCGCAGTGTCCCAGGATCTGCTGAAGCGCGCGGCCGCAAACGGCTTCGACACGCTGCTCGTCACCGTCGACACAACGGTTGCCGGGCAGCGTCTGCGCGATGTCCGCAACGGCATGACCGTCCCGCCGAAGCTCACAGCCGGCACGGTTTTCGACGCGTCCTACCGTCCGGAATGGTGGTTCAACTTCCTCACGTCCGACCCGCTGTCCTTTGCCACCCTGTCGGACAAGACCAGCGACCTGCCCAGCCTCATCAACTCGATGTTCGACCCCACGCTGTCGATGGACGACCTGCGCTGGATCCGCGAACAGTGGCCGGGCAAGCTGTTCGTCAAGGGTGTCCTGACAGAAGACGACGCGCGTCGTTCGCTCGACGCCGGCGCTGACGGCCTCGTCGTGTCCAACCACGGCGGACGGCAGCTGGACAAGGCGCCCATCAGCCTGGATGCGCTCCCGCGGGTGCGCGAAGCCGCCGGTGACGATGTCGACATCATCCTGGACTCCGGTGTCATGCGCGGTTCGGACATTGTGACCGCCCTGGCGCTCGGCGCTGACTTCACGCTCATCGGCAGGGCCTACCTGTACGGCCTCATGGCAGCCGGCGAGGCGGGTGTCAACAAGGTGCTCGACCTGCTGCGCCAGGAGATCATCGTGTCGATGCAGCTCATGGGCGCACAGTCACTGCGCGACCTCAACCCCGACATGGTCAGCAGGATCACCCGCGGCTGATGACAACGGCAGCGATCGTCATCGGCCTCATCGCCGTTTTCTGCGGAGCCGCTCTTCAGCGGATCTCCGGAATCGGCGTCGGCCTGGTCGCTGCCCCTGTCTTCACCTTGCTGGCCGGCCCGCAGCTGGGAGTCTTCGTCACGAATACGGCGACGATCATCTCCGGACTGCTGATCGGCCTGGCGGTTCTCAGCGAAGTCGACTGGAAGCGCTTCGGGTTCCTTGTCGGTTTCGCCGTGCTCGGAGCGTGGCCGGCCGCGCTGCTGGTCCGCGACGCCAACCCGGCGATTCTCACGATCTTCATCGGCGGCATCGTGCTCATTGCTCTCATGACGACCTTCAGCGCACCGCGCTTGCCCCAGGTGTCATCGAGCGCACTGACCGCGGCCACCGGCATCACGGCCAGCTTCCTCAACACGACGGCGGGTGTTTCCGCCCCCGCGATGGTCATCTACGCCCGGGTGTCCCGCTGGCCCCAGCGCAGCTTCGCCGCGACCATGCAGCCAACCTTCATGGTGCTGGCCATCCTGTCGGTCACCACGAAGCTCATCGCGGGAGTCGGCGTTGTCGGCAGCCTCCCGCCCTGGTGGTTTTTCGTCGCACTCATCGTTGCCGTCATCGCGGGCATCACCGTGGGCAGTGCGGCAGCCCGACGAGTGTCAGCCGCGGGAATGCGCCGAGTGGCGGTTGTGCTCGTGACCCTCGGTGCGCTCGCCACCGTGGTCCGCGGCGTCGTGCTGCTGTAGTCGACAGCCTCGCCGCACAGACGGCCGTGGCGCAGAGCCGCGCGAAACTACAGTCCGTACTTCCGGTGGTGTTCATCATCTGCTGTGCTGCTGGCCGGCCGGTCCGGCACAATGTCCCGCCCCGCGCTGATTTCAGATGGATCACCAAGTTCGTGAACTGAGCACAGCAGCGAATACGTGGGCCGCCACAGGCGGATGTCACCGGCGTAGAACTGCTCCAGAAGATCCCCCGTGTAGGCCCACCGGCCAACAGAGGCTTCCGTCGTTGTGTTCACCAAGTGCAGATCAGATGCGTCGAGCGCATAGAAGAACGTGTCAAAACGACGCGGATAACCCGGGGGAGTGGTCCACACGTCCCACGGCACACACGCCTCGGGCGCTGCCACAGCACCCGTTTCCTCTTCGAGCTCTCGCAGTGCGGCCGCCAGCAGAACCGCCGCCGGCACAGCCGCATCCTGCCCGGGCTGGTGGCCCGCCGAACCGGGACCGAAACTCAAATCCACCGCGTCACCCCACAGGCGCGCGTGCTCCCCGGCAACAGGGCAGCGGAAGTCGGCGGCGCCTCGCGAAAAGTCAATCGGATCAACCCTGCCACCCGGATAGGCGACAACCCCGGCAGCGAAGTCCATACTGGTGCGGCGGTGCTGAACAAACACCTCAACCCCACCGGCAGTGCGGCCGCGCAGCGCAAGCACGCTCACAGCGGGCCGAATCGGCACGGGACCACCGGTCCCAGTCACGGGTGTGCCAGCCATAAGACCTCCTTGTCGCTGAAACTTGATCATAATTCGCCGGTGCGCTCAGCCGCCCGCGGTCCTAGGATGGGAACGTGCGCCACACAGGGGTGACGCACAGACAAGAAGGAGGAGCGGTGCTCGAAATCCACGGCCTGAAAGGCCTTCAGGGCAACGTCGGCAAGGTTCTCGGATCAAGCGGCTGGATCACAGTCGACCAACAGCGCATCAACGCCTTCGCCGATGCAACCGGCGACCACCAGTGGATCCACGTTGACGTCGACCGCGCCGCGGCAGGCCCTTTCGGCGCGCCGATCGCCCACGGCTTCCTGACGCTGTCACTCATTCCGCTGCTGTCCTCCGAAGCTGTCAGCGTCACCGGCATGAAGGCGAAAATCAACTACGGGTGCAACAAAGTGCGGTTCCCCAGCCCGGTCCGCGTCGGCGCGCGCCTGCGCGATACCGTGGAACTGACCGAAGTGAACGTCAAAAGCTCCGGCATCCAGGTGGTCATGACCCACACGATCGAAATCGAAGGTGAAGAGCGCCCCGCCTGCATCGCCGAGGCCGTCACCATCATGATCCCGGAGGACTGACCCGCTTCGGCTTGGTGCAGCCGCTGCCGGCGGCCACGCCGGCACCAGCTGTGTCTACACGACGCACCGCACACAGGAAGTGATACTCGGGCCCTATGGACTGGCTGTTCTCGATCGACTCGTCGTGGCCCCTGTGGCGCGTTCTGCTGGTCCTCATTCCCGACCTCATCATCCGCCTGGCGGTGCTCGGCTGGGTGCCGTACAGGCGCAAACCGTCCTCAGCGCTCGGGTGGCTGCTGGCCATCTACCTGATCCCGTACGTCGGCATTGCCGTCTACCTGATGCTGGGGCGGGCCCAACTGCCCAAGCGCAGACGCCGTCGACAGCAGACAGTGTCCGACCTCATCCGGGAGACCACCGACAATCAAGCGGTCATCGGAACGGAAGAGGGCCTGCGCCGAGCGCACCTGACAGCCGCCCGGCTCAACTCTTCGCTGGGCGCACTGCCGCTGGTGTACGGCAACGAAATCGACCTCATGCCGGAAACCCGTGAGGCGATAAAGCAGATGGCCCAGGCGGTTGATGAAGCCGAAGACTACGTCCACTTCGAGTTCTACATCGTCGCCTACGACCAAACCTCCGCACCGCTGTTCGACGCTCTTCTTCGCGCCCACGAACGCGGTGTGACGGTGCGGGTGCTCATCGACCACATCGGCTCGCTCGGCTTCCCCGGCTATTCGAAGCTTGTGAAGATGCTCGATGAAGCCGGAATCGACTGGCACCGCAGCCTGCCCATCCGCCCGTGGCGAGGTGAATACCAGCGGCCCGACCTGCGCAACCACCGCAAACTGCTGGTTGTCGATGGCACGCTCGGCTTCACGGGATCGCTCAACATCATCGATCCTTCCTACAACAAGCGCTCGAATCTGCGGCGCGGTTATCAGTGGAAAGACCAGTTCATTGCCTGCCGCGGCCCCGTGGTGCGGGAACTCGACGCAGTGTTCGGAACCGACTGGTACGCCGAAACCGGTGTCATCCTGTCCGAAGAGCTCACACTCGAACTGCACGCGCCGGAATCCGGCGGGCTTGCCGCCCAGGTTGTGCCCAGCGGCCCGGGCTTTGAACTGGAGAACAACCTCAAGCTGTTCAACCACCTCATCTACAACGCAGCCGAACAGCTGGTCATCTGTTCGCCGTACTTTGTGCCGGACGAGTCCCTCAAACAGGCACTCGTCTCGATTGGGCATTCCGGGGTGGACGTGCGGATCTACGTGTCTGAACAGTCCAACCACTACATTGCGCAGAAAGCGCAGGAATCCTATTACGACGAACTCATTGAGGCCGGTGTGCGGATTTTCCGCTATCCCGCGCCGACGGTTCTGCACTCGAAGTTCATCATCGTTGATGACGACATCACCGTCATCGGATCATCGAACATGGACGAGCGCTCCTTCACCATGAACATGGAGCTCTCAGTGCTCATCGTGTCGGAAGACTTCGCGTCGCGGATGTACGAACTCGAACGGGCCGAATACGCATCGACGTCGGAAGAACTTGAACTTGAGGTGTGGCGTCAGCGTCCCCTGGGTGTTAAGTACATGGAAAACGTGTGCCGGTTGACCTCTTCGCTGCTGTAAACCGCTATCGTCCGAGTATGGAGCTCTTCACCGGCAGCAATCCCGTTCCCACCCGTTCCGGCAGCCACCCGCGCTTTGCCGAGGCAGCTCCCGATGACTTCTTCGACCCGTCGGTGCACGGGGGTCCTTTTGAAAACGGTCCCGGGCTGGATGCCCTGCGCAAGCTCGAAGAGTGGTACGACGCCGGGGGTTCTGACGCGCAGATCCTCGACCTGCTCAATGAGCTTCCCGCCGTGGGTGTGCTCGATCCCGATGTGTGGCTGCGCGAACCTGTCCTGCTCAAGCAGCAGATCGAATCCGGCGAGGTCGACCGCGACGCCTTTCTGGCCGAAGCGCAGACCCGCACAGCGGTGGGTCTGGGCCAGTTCAAAATCCGCGGCGGAATGACCGACGACGCGCTGGCCCTGGCGAAGTCCGGGGTGGGGGCACAGCTGGTGATCGCCATGGTCGATGCCGCTGATCCGGGCACCGGCGAAAACCTCGATCCCGCCCTCATTTCGACTCTCGGCTCGGTGAACACGGTGGTGCAGGCCGCCGAACACCTCGAAGACTGACGAGGCGCCGCTCGCCTGGGCTGAACTGCTCGGCTGCGTGCGGGCACAGAAAAGCGGGCCGGAGGCGGCCGATGGCCGCGCTCCGCGCCCGCTGGGGGAGAAAGTCAGCTGTTGCGGACCTTCTCAACGCCTTCGCGTACGGTTTCCTGAACCTTTTCGGCAACTTCCGGGCCCTGTTCGCGAACCGTTTCCGTGACCTGCTGAACTCCCGCCTGAACGTCGGGGCTGTTCCACACCTTTTCGGCTTCGGACTTGAGTTTGTCGTATGTCTGGCGTCCGCTGCGGGAACCGAGGACGAATCCGACAGCCAGGCCGGCCAGAAGTACGTAGCGCTTCTTCATTTTCACTCCTGTTGTTGTGGGTGATCGCTTTCAGTCTACGGCAGAAACCGGCCGCCGCCGGGGTTAATCTCGGCTTCGCCCAGAGCCGAAGCGCAGACGCAGCTTTTTGAGTCTGCGCAGCGTCGGATCAGCCAGGAACGACGCGTATTCGACTTTGCCCACGGTCCGGCCTTCAGAGCGGCGCAGCTGTGCGCCCAGGTAGGACAGCATGAACTCACGCCGCTCCACCCCGATGATCCTGCCGGTGGCCTTCGGCGGCAGGAGGATGTCAGATTCGGCGGGGATGCCCGACTGCAGGCGGCGGGCTCGCAGCATTTCGCAGTCGAACTGGATGCCGAAGACAAGTGCGAGGTTCGTCAGCCACAGCCACGTGAGCAGAACAAACGGAATCGACAGAGCGCCGTAGGCCGATGCGAAGCCGACCGTGATGACGAAGAAATATACACCCGCGGTCAGCAGAAGCCACGCGACAAGAGCCACACCGGCGCCGACCGTGAGCGGATTGCGCTGCGGCCGCTTCACATTGGACGTCCACGCGCCGAGCACCGCGATCGTGAAGAACATGAACAGGACGATCAGCGGGAACCGGGCGACCTTCCACGCAAGAAGCGCAGAATCGGGCGGGTTGAAGAACTCCAGCCAGTCCGTCCGGCCCGTCAGCAGACCGAAAATCGCGATGATGAGCGGAATCAGCAGCAGGGTCACCAGGAACGACTGGAACCGCAGCACCCACCAGGTGCGGCCCTCGGCCACCTCGAACACCTCGTTGACCATGAGCCCGAAAGTGCGCACATAGCGGCCAGCCGACCACAGGGACAGAATGATGCCGCCGATGAAAACAGGAAGGTTCGCCGACGACCGTGCCATCGACATGAGCGGATCGTACAGACTCTGCAGGCGTGACCAGCCGGTGGCCTGCTCGAACACATTGAGGATCGCCTCGACCGTCTCAGGCCCCTGGCCGAACACCGTCAGCATGGAAATCCCGGCGCCGAGGGCCGGGATGACAGACAGAAGAAAGTAGTAGCTGAGTGTCGCCGCCGAATCCATCCGCCGGTCGTCACTGAAGCGCTGGATCGTGCGCGCCCAGGCGTAGGCCCACGAGGTGCGGGTCAGCTTCGCCTTTTGTCGGTGGGGAAACAGATCACTGCGGTCAGACACACGCCCCACTCTACCCGCGCCCCCGGCGCGGGGGCAGAAACGGCGACGGGCGCCTCGTCAGAGAAGACGAGGCGCCCGTCGGCGAGGATCAGTCACATCACTTGCGTGCGTTCACTGCTTCCGTAGCCTGCGGCAGAACGGTGAAGAGGTCACCGACAACGCCGTAGTCCGACAGTTCGAAGATGGGAGCTTCGTCGTCCTTGTTGATGGCGACGATGTTCTTCGAGGTCTGCATACCTGCGCGGTGCTGAATAGCACCGGAAATGCCGGCTGCCACGTACAGCTGCGGGGAGACGACCTTACCGGTCTGACCCACCTGTGAGGAGTGCGGGTACCAGCCGGCGTCAACAGCAGCGCGCGAAGCACCGACGGCCGCGCCGATGGCGTCAGCGAACTGTTCGACCGGACCGAAGTCACCACCGGTGCCGCGGCCACCCGAAACAACAGCTGCTGCTTCGGTCAGGCTGGGACGGCCGGAGGCTGCCTTTTCTTCGACAGCGGTGATCTTGGCGGTCTTGGCAGCGTCCGAGGCGGCGAAGTCAACAGCTTCGACCTCGCCCGCGCCGGCAGCTTCAGCAGCTTCGACCGAGTTGGGCTTGACCAGGATGTGCGGCACACCCTTGGTGACCTTGCCCTTGACGGTGTAGGCACCGGCGAACACCGACTGGGTGGCCTGGCCTTCAGCGTCGAGGTCCGAAGCGTAGGCCATGACACCGGAGCCGGTCTTCGCAGCCGAACGGGCCAGGACTTCCGTGTTGTCGGTCGAAGCCGAAGCGAGAACGGCAGCCGGCTGACGCGACTCGACGAGCGAAGCGACGAGCTCACCCTGCGGGGCGATGAGGTATTCGGTCAGCGAAGCGTCAGATGCGACGAGGACCTTCGCTGCGCCGTACTTGCCGAGGTCAGCGGCAGCGGTCTGGGCGTCAGCGTCCGAGCCGACGAAAACGGCGACGGGCTCGCCCAGCTGAGCTGCTGCGGTGAGGAGTTCGAACGTGGACTTCTGAACGGTTCCGCCCACGTGGTCAACGAGTACGAGTACTTCAGACATAAATCTTCCTTAGAGATTCGGTATGGGCAGGGATCAGACGAGCTTCTTCGAGGCGAGCCACTCGACGAGCTGGTTTCCGCCTTCGCCTTCGTCGGTGACGATTTCGCCGGCCTGGCGCGGCGGAGCGGCAGCGATCTCAACAACTTCGGTGTAGGAGCCGGCAGCGCCGACTTCGCCTTCGTCGAGGCCGAGTTCGGAGAGATCGTACTCTTCCAGCGGCTTCTTCTTGGCGGCCATGATGCCCTTGAAGGACGGGTAGCGCGGGTCGTTGGTCTGGTCGGTGACCGAAACCAGAGCCGGCAGCTGCACTTCGATGGTGCGCGATGAGGAGTCGCCGTCACGGCGGGCCTTGATGGTCTGGCCGTCGAGCTCAGCGGCCGAAACGACCGTGGCGGCGGGCAAGCCGAGCAGTTCGGCAACCTGGGTCGGAACAACCGAGGTGTTGCCGTCGGTCGATGCGAAGCCGGTGAGGATCAGGTCGACCGGACCCTCTTCTTCTTCGACCTTCTTGACTGCGGCGGCGAGAACCTTCGCGGTGGCCAGAGCGTCCGAGCCTGCGATGGCGTCGTCGACAATGTGAACACCGGAGTCTGCACCCATCTGGAGGGCCTTGCGGACAGCGTCGACAGCGTCGTCCGGACCGACGGTCAGGGCGATGACTTCGGCATCGTCTGCTTCTTCGGCGAGGGTCAGTGCGAGTTCGACGGGGTATTCGTCGAGCTCCGACAGCAGGCCGTCGCTTTCGCGGTCGACGGTGTTGTCATCGAGGAATTCGGGATCGCCGGCGGCGTCCGGAACGTACTTCACAAAAGTAACAATCCGCATGGGGTTGTCATCCTTCCTGAGGATTCGCGGTTTCCCGCGATCTTCGGTTGTTCGAAGGTGCTGTTCTTCGATCGTATCAATCAAAAAACAAGGTTTTTCTTACCGTTTTCTCTGGTTTGGCTGCGCCGAGATCCTGTGGCGTGTTCCACATGGTCCCCGGCTGCCGCCTCAGATCCGCTCAAACACAGCGGCCAGTCCCTGTCCGCCGCCGATGCACATGGTTTCGAGCCCGTACCTGGCGTCGCGACGGTGCATTTCGTGCGCCAGGGTTGCTAGAATCCGCCCTCCTGTCGCACCGACCGGGTGGCCGAGCGAAATCCCGGATCCGTTGACGTTCATGCGTGAGAAGTCGCTGGATTCGGGTATTTCGCCGTCTGCGGGGAACTCTCCGAAGCCCCACTCGCGGGTGACCGCGAGTGCCTGGGCGGCGAAGGCCTCGTTGAGTTCTATGAGGTCGATATCGGCAAGTCTGAGGTCGGCCCGGGCGAGGGCCGAGGCTGTTGCGGGGACGGGGCCGATGCCCATCCGGGTGGGATCAACCCCGGCCTGTGCCCACGACACCAGGCGCACCATGGGGGTCAGGCCGAGTTCGTGTGCCCTGTCCAGGGTGGTGACGATGCACGCTGCCGCACCGTCGTTCTGGCCGGACGCGTTGCCGGCGGTCACGGTCGCGTTCGGGTCCTGCCTGCCCATGATGGGACGCAGTTTTCCGAGTTTTTCTGCCGAGGTGCCGGGCCGGATGTGTTCGTCGGCCGTCACCTGATGTTCGGGGGTCTTGCGGTCCGCTGGAATTGTGATCGGCACGATTTCGTCGGCAAAGCGCCCGCCCTCAACGGCGGCTGCCGCCCGGCGGTGGGATTCGACGGCCAGGGCGTCCTGTTCTTCCCGGCCGATGCCGTAGTCGGCGCGGAGGTTTTCGGCGGTTTCGATCATGCCGCCGGGAACGGGGTGGTTTTTGCCGCCGGCGGTGGTGCGGCCGCGCGTGAGTCCGTCCTTGAGGTTGATTCCGGGGGTCTTCACGCCGAAGCGGATCTCTTCCGTGTAGAACGGTGCGCGGCTCATGGATTCAGCGCCGCCGGCGATGACGACCGTGGCTGCTCCCGTGGCGATTTCGCCGGCCGCCAGGAGAACCGAGTAGAGCCCGGAGCCGCAGCGGCGGTCAACCTGCGAACCGCCGGCGTTCAGCGGCAGTCCCGCGTTGAGTGCTGCCACGCGGCCGAGCGCGGGGGCTTCCGTCGTGGGATAGCAATGGCCGAGGATGACGTCGTCGACGGCGTCACCGGGCAGACCGGAAGTCTTCATGAGTCCCGCGATGACCTCAGAGGCGAGGTCTTCGACGGGCACGTCCCTGAACTGCCCGCCGAAAGCACCGACCGCGGAGCGGACGGGTGAGCAGATCACGATGTCGGTCAATGTATCCCCTTGGGTTCTGTTCTGTGTCGCTCCCCACAATAGAGGGCTGGGGCACTCTGCGCGACACTGGGTAGAACGATCGTTTGAAATTCTGCGGCAACGTTATAAGCGCACCCCGCCTGATCTGCGGATTTGCTGTTGTCTCCGTTGTGTATCGAGTGCCAAGAATCTTTCGCAGAGCTGTTCCGCTCGGCCAGGTTGTCTGAGAGGATGACTCAAGTTTCCGTTGACCGCAATGAAGGGGTCTGCGCATGCAACAGCTGTCAAAGCTGCTCGGCAGAGTGCTGAGTGTCATCACTGCGCTCGTCATCATCGTCATGATGCTGCACGTCGTCATCAACGCGCTTTCGCGCTTTTTCTTCTCCACACCCATCTACGGCACAAACGAGATCGCGGGATTCTGGTATCTGCCGATCATTGCCCTTCTGGGCATACCGGTCGCTCAACTGCAGCGCGAGCACATTGTCGTGGCACTTCTGCTGGACCGCATGAGTGCTCGTGCCGCCGGCTGGTGCATGCTCTTGGCGAGTCTGGCCACAGCGGCAGTGTGTGCGGGCTTTGCGTGGTTCGGCCTGCACCGCGCGGTCGAGCAGATGGAGCTCGGGGCGACAGCCGGGGTGACCACGATCATTACGTGGCCGGTGTTCTTCCTCCTGCCCGTTGTGTTCGGACTGATGACGCTCATCTGCGTCCTTGAGGCCATTACCTATTTCCGCGCCGTGCTGTCAGACGAACCTGAACAGGTCTACGTTTCTGAAGTCGAAAAGGAAATCGCGGAAGTCGAAGAGAACACCGCGCCCGGCGGCGGCGAAGCCGAGCAGCGAAGCGGGGAGGTCCGGTCATGACCATGACAACACCCCTGCCCGAAAAAGCCGGCCGACCGCGCATCAGCGCCGGTCCCGGCACCTCGTTCCTTCCGCGCAACACGCGTTTCAGGCCGCGCAGCATGGGAGTCATGCTCGTCGGCACGGCGCTGCTGATAGGCACGATCGTCGGGTTCTTCCTTTCGCCGACCGCGCCGATTGCCGGCGCGTGGTGCATCGGAATGATGCTGGTGCTCATGTTCCTCGGGGTTCCCGTGGCAGCAGCGCTTGCCATCCCGTCGATCATCGGTGTCTACGGTCTTTCCGGGATTCCCGCGACCGTCAACATCCTCGCCACGACGCCGTATACGGCCACCGCAAAGTGGACCTACTCGGTGCTTCCGCTGTTCATCTTCATGGGCATGCTCCTGTCCCAATCGGGGCTGACGCAGAAGATCTACCGGGCTACCGACCGCTGGTTCTCATGGCTGCCCGGCGGTCTGGCAATCGGCACAACCGCGGCCGGTGCTGGACTGTCGTCAGTGTCAGGTTCGACAATCGGCATGACCTACGCCCTGGGACGGGCCGCGATTCCGGAAATGCTGCGCGCCGGCTACGACAAGCGGGTAGCGCTCGGTTCGGTCATCGTTGCGGGTCTGCCCGGCAACCTCATTCCGCCGTCCATCCTTCTGGTGGTCTACGCCGGCATCGCCTCGGTGCCGGTGGGCCCACAGCTGGTGGCCGGTGCGGTGCCCGGCCTGCTGGTCGCGGTGTTCGTCGCCCTGTTCATCCTTCTGCTCGGCATCGTGTCGCCAAAGCTCGTGGGCAGGGGTGGCGATCGTGGTCCCTCCGCCACATGGGCGCAGCGGCTCAGTTCACTCGGCGAAGTGTGGGGCTTCCCCGTCATCCTCGTGGTGCTGTTCGGCGGAATGTTCTCCGGTGCTTTCACCCCGACGGAAGCCGGCGCCGCAGCGGCACTCACGGCTCTCATCATCACCCTCATCGAGCAGCGTGGGAGCAAGCCCTTTGCCTGTGTGGCCCGCGCGGCACTTGCCACGGTCAGCGCGTCCGCCGCGATCTTCTTCATCATGATCGGGGCGGAAATGCTCACCCGCCTGCTGGCGATTACGGGCCTGGCGGAGATCCTCACCGGCTTCGTCACCGGTCTGGGTCTGTCACGAGTGGGCTTCCTCGTGGTTCTCATCGGGGTCTACCTGGTGATGGGCATGTTCTTCGACACCCTGGCGATGATGCTGCTGACCGTGCCGATCCTGCTTCCGGCTGTTGAGGCGATGGGTGTGAACGCGCTGTGGTTCGGGGTGTTCGTGGTGCTGCTCGGTGAAATCGGCATGCTCACCCCGCCGGTGGGCATTCTGTCCTACATCGTGCACACGATTGCGAAGAAACCGGACGTCAACCTCGGCACTGAGATCACCCTGGGCGATGTTTTCCGTTCGCTCGTGTGGTTCCTGCCGATCCCGCTGCTGTTCTTGGTTTTCATGATCGCGTTTCCGCAGGTCGCCGAATGGCTGCCCGGCCTGCTTGAGTCCGCAGGAGGACGATGATGACACGCTCCCTCACGATGAGGATGCTCGCCGCGGTCTGCACCGCCGGGGCTGTGGTCCTGACCGGGTGCGCCGGTTCGGTAGCCGGAGGCGCGCTGTCAGGGGAGGGGTCGGGCACCGGCTATGCCTACGGGGCTTCCCAGGACGAGGTGCTCGAGGCGATTGCAGACCTCCCTCCCGTCACACTGACCTACCAGCCGTCGGAAGCCTCCCCGAAGCTCAAAGAGATTGAGTCAGCCCCGCAGTGGGCGCAGGAGATCAGCGAACGCTCCGGCGGCAAGATCACAATCAAAATCGTCTACGGCCAGGCGATTGCCGGCTACGGCGAAGTGTTCGACGCACTGGCGGACGGCCGCCTCGATTTGGCGTACACGCTGCCGGCCTATCTGCCGCAGGAATTCCCGGCTGCCGGAGCGGTCGGCGATCTGCTGTCGGAAGCCGACCCGTCGCCGTTCGTCGGCGAAATGGTCGCCAATGCCGCCTCCACCGAGATCGGCTGGGGCTCGCAGAAAGTCCTGGAGCAGTACGAAAAGAAAGGCGTCTACCCGCTCAACCCGGTTTCCGCCTCGGGAAGCTACTCCAGCCAGTGCAACACGGACGGCTTCGGTGCGGACGACTATGGCGGACGGCAGATCCGCGTGGGTTCGCGCTCGCAGGTCGGCTATGTGAAAGCTCTCGGGGGCACACCGCTGTCCCTGGACTACACGGAGACCTACGAAGCTCTGCAGCGCAAGACAATCGACTGCACCTTAGGCCAGATGGTGCCGTCGGCAGAGGCCGGGCTATTCGAAGTGGCGCCCTACACGGGATACCTGACAGACACCTCGGCGCCCCGAGCAGTTGGTGCGGTCATCGCCGGACAGCGGTTCGGCACCCTGCCGCTGGCGTACAAGCAGATCATCTTCGACAGCTACAGCGGGTCCTTCCAGGGGCAGATGGACCGTTCGATCGGCGGTAATCACTTGGCCGTCAAGACGATTCACGCCCAGGGCGGGAAGATCGAACCGCTGGAAAAGCCGCTGCAGGCGAAGCTCAAAGCATTCAACCGGGAGCTTGCCGGGGGCGTGGAAGAACAGGGTCTGCTCGAAGAGGGAACCGAAAAGCGCTTCGCGGAAGTGCTCGAAAAGTGGCAGAAGAAAGCCGAAGAGCTCGGCTACTCCGACGGGGGAGACTTCGGCACGATGGATGAGTGGTACGACCGGGACACGGACTATGTGCCCTTCGGTGAAGCCGTGTACGAAGAGGTCATCCTGCCGCACCGACCCGGCGGCATCAGCGGAAAAGAAGGCGCGAAGTCATAGAGCGCGGACTGTAAGGGGCGGCGTGCTGAGTGCACGCCGCCCCTTATCGTCGCGTTGGGCCATTCTGCTGCGGGCTGCTTGGTTCAGAGGGTGGGGACGTCTTCCAAGAGCGCCTTCGTGTAGGCGTGCGAAGGTGAGCGGAGCACCTCGTCGACGGGACCGAAGTCGACGATTTCGCCCTTGTTGAGCACCGCAATGTCGTCGGCAATGTGCCGGGCGAGTGTGATGTTGTGGGTGACGAACAGCATTGCCAGACCGCGTTCCACCTTGAGCCGGCGCAACAGGCCGATGATCGAAGCCTGAACCGACACGTCGAGGGCGCTCGTGACCTCGTCGCACACCAGCACATTCGGCGCGTTGACGAGCGCCCGGGCAATGGCTGCGCGCTGACGCTCACCACCGGAAAGGTCGCCGGGCCGGCGGTCGTAGAACGTCCGGCCCAGCCGCACCGCGTCAAGTGCCTCCTCGACAAAGCCGCGACGCTGCGCCGGTGTCAGGTCGCGGTTCATCTCAAGCGGAACCGTCAGCGATTCGCCGATTGTGCGGCGCGGGTTGAGCGACGAATACGGCGACTGGAACACGTACTGCAGGCCCTGGAGCTGTTTGACGGAGCGTTTGCGGGTGCTGTTCGGCAGGACGTCACCATCCAGACTCACCGAACCCGTGTAGTGGTCGATAAGACCGGCAATCGAACGCGACAGCGTGGTCTTGCCCGACCCGGATTCGCCCAGGAGCATGGTGCATCGACCGGGCTGAAGCTCCATGTTGATGCCGCGCAGAACGGTGTTTGCGCCATAGGCGAGTTTCAGATCGCGAACCTCGAGGGCTGGAACCTCGGCAGCGTCGGCTTCCGCCGCGGTGGGGATGCCGCCGCTTGCGGTGCTCGCATCTGTCCCGCCGATTGTCTTGCGGCCGGCAAGGTCTGGAACCGATGCCAGCAGTCGCTGCGTGTAGGGGTGCTGGGGGTCGTGCAGAACCTGCTCGACCGGGCCCTCCTCGACGATGTCGCCGCGCAGCATGACGGCCACGCGGTCGGTGACATCGGCGACGACGGCGAGGTCGTGGGTGATGTAGATGCCGGCAACCCCGTGTCGCTTGGTCATCTGCTGAATCGTGTCGAGCACGTGAGCCTGCGTGGATACGTCCAAGCCGGTGGTCGGCTCATCGAGGATGAGGACGTCGGGGAACATGGCGAACGCCATCGCAATGCCGATGCGCTGCTGCTGACCGCCGGACAGCTGGTGCGGCCATCGTTTCTGGTATTCCCGGTCCGAGGGTAGGCCGACGTCTTCGAGCACTTCGGCAACACGGGCAGCGCGCTCCCGTTCGGAATCCCCGTAGCCGTGGATGTCGAGCACTTCTCGGATCTGGTCGCCCACGCGGATCGCGGGGTTGAGCGAAAGCGCGGGGTCCTGGGGAATGTAGGCGATGCGCTCGCCGCGCAGGAACCGGGTTTCGTCATCGTTCAGCTCTTCGACCACGATCTTCTCGCGGCCTTCGCTGGGCGTGTTCGGGTAGATCGTGGACGTTCCGCCGGTCTGCAGCAGACCTGCCCGGAAATGCCCCATGGCAGCAAGACCCGCTGTGGTTTTGCCCGAACCGGACTCGCCGACGAGTCCGAGCATTTCACCTCGGCGAACCGTCAGGTCGATGCCGTGGAGGATCTCCTTGCCGCCGACGGCTTCGACGCGCAGGCCGCGCATTTCGAGAACATTGGGATGTTTCGTCATCACTGCTCCACATTCGTCGAGGCCGTGGCGCGGGCAATCGCGTCCGCCAGCAGGTTGGTGCCGATCGTCAGAACCGCAATGGCGATGACGGAGAGCAGAACTCCCCACGGCTGGACGGTCAGGGCGATCCGGTTTTCGTTGATCATCAGGCCCCAGTCGGCCTGCGGCGGCTGCATGCCCAGCCCCAGGAAGGACAGCGAGGCGATTGCGCCGATCGAATAGGTCAGGCGCAGGCCTGCTTCGACGGACATGGGACCGGTGATGTTCGGCAGGATTTCGCGCCCGATGATCTTCCAGCGCGGAACCGCGTACATTTCCGCCGCCCGAATGTAGTCCTCGCTGATGACGCTCAGAGTGGCTGAACGGGCTACGCGGGCAATGCGGGGAGCGTGGGTCAGGCCGATGACGAGCACGAGCACCCAGCCCTTCGGCCCGGCGATCGTCACGGCCAGCAGGGCGAAGACCAGCTGCGGTACGGCGAGGAACACGTCGTTGATGCGCATGATGAGCGAATCGACGGCCCCGCCGGCGTAGGCGGCGAGCATGCCGAACACGGCGCCGACGACCATGCCGAGCGCCGTTGCCAGAACGGAGTAGACGAGCAGCAGCAGGCCGCCCGCAAGGAAGCGCGATCCGACCGAGCGGCCGAGGTTGTCAGTGCCGAACAGGCCGTGGTTCGAGAAGGGCTTGCCGACGAACTCGTACGGGGTCACGCCCGTGATGGGCGCTGCCAGCAGCGGTCCGAGGAGTGCCAGCGCCACGACGGTGACGGTGATGATCACGCCGATCTTGCCCTCGCGCTGCGCCCAGATGCGCTTGAGGACGTGCGGGGGACGGCTGAGGGATTCTTTGATGCCTTCGTCTGCCGGCGTGAGGCTCTGCTGATCTGACATGATCACTTCCTCAGCTTCGGGTTGGTGACGATGCCGACGATGTCAGCCAACAGGTTGACCACGATGTACACGATTGCCACGAGCAGGGTGATGGCCTGAACCACTTGGACGTCGCGGTAGGTGACCGCGTCGATGAGCGCCTGTCCGATGCCGGGGTAGCGGAAGAGGAACTCCACGACCACAACGCCGCCGGCCAGCCAGGCCAGCTGGATGGCGATGACCTGCGCGACCGGGCCGATGGCGTGGGGTACCGCGTGGCGCAGGATGACGGTGCGTTCGGGAACGCCCTTGAGCCTGGCCATTTCGACGTAGCCGGAGTCAAGCACCTCCGCCATCGTCGTTCGCATCATGCGGGCGATATACGGTGCGACGACTAGGGCCAGGGTGAGTGTGGGCAGGATCAGCTGCGGCGGCAGCTTCCAGACCGGTGTTCCCGGCGGAGACATCGTCACTGCCGGCAGAATGGGGAAGACTGTCGTTGCAAAAATGGTGATGAGGCCGACACCGACAACGAACTCCGGCATGGCCGCGAGGATGAGCGTGACCCACGTGATGGCCGAATCGCGGCGCTTGCCGCGGTGAATGGCCGACACAATGCCGAAGAACAGGCCGACCGGGACGGACACGACGGCTGCCAGCAGCATGAGGATGATCGAATTGCCGATGCGCGGAGCCAGCAGCTGTGAAACCGGACCGCCGGTGGCCGCTGACGTGCCGAAGTCTCCGGTGAAGAGGCCTCCCAGCCACAGGAAGTACCGGACGACGGCCGGCTTGTCGAGGTCCATCTGCTCGCGCAGCGCGGCGAGCCTTTCCGGTGTGGCCTGCTGGCCGAGGATGGCCCGGGCGGGGTCACCCGGCAGGAGCAGGGTGGCTGCGAAGATGATGACGGAGATCGCCAGCAGCACGAAAATGCTGATGAGCAGTCGTTTGAAGATGAGCTGTGCCATGGTGTCGCCTATGCCTGCGCAATCCACACGTCGCGGAACCGGAAGCCGGAAAGCGGGATGCCGGTGGCGTCTTCCTTCAGGCCGCCGACGTATTTCTGGTAGGCGTCGACCTGGTTGGCGAAGCCCCAGATGATGTATCCGCCTTCGTCGTACTGCTGCTTCTGGCCCTCCTGGATGATCTTCTTGCGCTTTTCGGGATTGGTTTCGGCTTGGATTCGCTTGACGATGTCGTTTGTCTTTTCGCTGGCCCAGTTGGTTTCGTTGAACGGCGAATTGTCCATGAGGCACTGATCCGCCTGCGGGGCGAAGTTGCGGGTGTACCAGAACGACTGCGCGAAATCCCACTTCAGGTAGTTGTCGCCGAAGAATGTGGTGGTGTCCACCCGGCGGATTTTGATGTCGATGCCGGCGTCGCGGGCCTGCTGAGCGAAGACCTGGGCGGCTTCGACAGTGCCGGACTGGATGGGCGCGGTGACCAGCTCAACCGTGAGACCGTCGGGATGCCCGGCCTCAGCAAGCAGCTTCTTGGCCTTCTCGACGTCGCGGCGCCGCTGAGGGAACTGCTTGGGGTAGTCGGGGTCGTAGACGCCGAACATGTCGTTGCCCACCTGGCCGTAGCCGGAGAGCACCTGGTTGACCATCTGCTCGCGGTCAATAGCCAAGCGGAAGGCTTGGCGAACGCGCTTGTCGTCAAACGGCGCCTTGTCCACCCGCATGGTGAAGGGAAGCCACATGCCGGTCTCGGAGTTGAGGATCTTCATGCGCTCGTCAGCTTCGATGACCTCGACCAGCGACACGGGAATCTGCGCGACGCAGTCCACCTGGTTGGACAGCAGGGCGTTGATAACGGCGTCAGTGTCGTTGAAGTTCAGCAGTTCGATTTCGTCCAGGTGGGGTGTTCCGTCCCAGTAGTGCGGATTCCGCTCCAGCACGGTCGACAGTGCCGGTTCGAAGGACTTGAGCATGAACGGACCCGTGCCCACGGGGTTCTTCGGGTCGTAGTCGGCTGGGACGATCGATGTGGCGTAGTGCGACATGGGGTCGTCGAAGACGCTGTTGGGTGCGCTGAAGCGGAACTCGACTTCGTATTTGCCCTTGGCGTGCATCGTGTCGAGCGTTGAGAGCACGGCCGCGTTCGTCTTCGGGTCGTCGGGGTCGCGAATGCGGTCATAGGAGGCGATGACGTCTTCGGCAGTCATTTCGCGACCGTCGGAGAACTTCACGCCCTCGCGCAGCTTGGCCGTCCACACGGTTGCGTCTTCGTTGGGCTCTACCGATGTGGCCAGGCGGTATTCGACTTCGTAGTCGTGGCCGCGGGCGATGAGGCCCTCGTACATATTCTGCTGGCGGCAGATGTCGGTGGTGTTGACAGAGATGTGCGCATCGACGGTGTCGGCTGATGTTCCGCCGGTCAGGCCCACTCGCAGCTTTCCGCCCTTGACGGGTTTGGTCAGGTCGAACTCAGGAGTCGTATTCACGCCGCAGGCACTGAGCATGCCGGCCGCACCGACGGCTGTTGCTGTTCCGAGTAGGCGGCGACGGCTGATACGACGGCCAAAGAGCTCTGTGCCGTTTTTGGTCGCCATCATTCGCCTGCTTTCACATTATCTGAGTTACCTTGGCGAAAATCACGGTAACACGATAGGCGGCTTCGCGGGTGAGGCTTCCGGCCATTCGGAAGTCACTGCACGAAAAGCGCCCGCCGGCCGTTTCCGTCCGACGGGCGCTGCTTTCAGGCGCGATGTGCGTATCAAAGATCAGCGCTGGAGGCTCACATCGAGATTGAACGGCCCAGCCAGGCGGGCGATTCTTCGATCAGCGGCTGCAGGCGCTTCAGCACCTCGTCGGGGAAGTCGGCAGCGCGTCCGGCCTTCTGGTCGACGTGCAGGCACATGACTTCCTCTGTGAACAGGAGGTCATCGCCGTGGAACATTTCGTAGGCGATGTGCAGCTTCTTGCCGGCGGCGCCGACCACGCGCGGACGTACCTCGACTTCAGCACCCAGGCCGATTTCCCGCAGATACCGCAGGTGGGTCTCAACCGTGTAGAGCGAACATCCCGTGCTCTTGCGGTACTCCTCATCCAACCCGATGTCGATCATGAGCTGATCCGTGGCAAAACCGCAGATGAGCACGTAGTAGGCCTCTGACAGGTGCCCGTTGTAGTCGATCCATTCCTGCTTGATCTCAGTGCGGTACGGGGTGATCGCGGTCATGCGTCCTCCTGGGTGCAGGTCGGGTGGGTCTGCTGGAAATCACGAGGTGCCAGCTGCCCGGGTCTGCTCAGGCTACTTCACGGAAGGTCAGGCAGGGTTCGTCGGCGACCTTCGGCAGGAGGGTTTCCATCATGTCGGTCACGGACTGCGGGGTTTCCGTACCGTGCTCCCACACCTGGAAGCCTGCGCGGTGGAAGAAGGTGGCTCGCTCCTGGGGGGTCTGCGTGATCAGACGGCAGCGGGTGGGCAGGCCCGCCTGTTTGAGGATCTGCGGGGCCATGCCCAGAAGAACGGTGCCCAGGCCTTTGCCCCGGAAGTCCGGATCGGTTGCCAGGCCGCGGATGAAAAGCGCTGTGGGGGTCTGCTCCTGCTGGTTGCCAGAGCTGAAGTCAACGGCTGTGACAACAAGAGCGGCGACGATCTCACCGGCGTCGTTGAGGGCTACGAGACCTGCGTCCTGCTCTCCTACGTGGAACGGCACGAGCGTCTTCGAGTCCGGGTCGGGCGTTGGCGCAAGACCCGTGATGAGTGCTTCGACGTCGTCGCTGAGTTCGGGTGTGAGCAGCTCGAAGGTGAAGCTGGCCGCCATGAGCGCCTCCGCGTAGCGGCGGTGTCGCGCGGCGGCCTTATCTGCCTGCAGTCCGGGGTACAGCATGCTTCGAGATTACGGCGTGAGCCGCGTGCACTGAGGCGGGGCCTGCCCCTCAGGTTCTGAGCGCCCAGTGGTATAAGCAGCGCCAGTGCACACGTAGACTGTGCGGCATGGGAAAGAAGTCCAGGAAGTCATCAAAAGACGTCATTGCCAAGCGCCTCGCAAAAGCCCAGGCCGCAGCCTTTGTTCCTCGCCCCTATGAGGGTCTGCCGTTTGAGGTCGACATCGTCAGCCTCAAGGAGCTCGTGCCGGCGGCAACCGCCACGGCCAAGCTGAAAGACGAATTCGGCGGCGACGAAGTCGTCATCGCCTCACTCCTTCCTTCCGCCTGGCAGGCGCACAAGCGCCACGACGGTGTCATCTTCGGCGGCCTCCAGGTGGCAGTGTCCAGCCCCGACCCCTCGCGTGACCTTGCAGCGGCACTGCTGGAAGTCAAAGACATGGAACCCGGCAGCTTCGTCGCCGCGACCAGCAGCCCCGGCGAGGGCCCGCGCCTGCAGGACATTCTCGACCTTGACGCTCCGTTCAAGGTTCGCGTCCACGAAACCTTCGACTATTGGCTTCCGCAGGACGGTTCGCTTGACGGTGACGAAGACACCCAGGCGGCCATCGAACAGGCCAACAACCTCATCAGCCCCACCGACAAGCTCGTCGAAGCCGAGGGCGCCTACTGGACCGAAATGGGTGACGGCCGCTACGTCCGCTGGGCAATCGGCGAAAACGAAGACACCGTCATGGACGCCCTGGCTCGCCTGCACGCCGACGGTAAGAACACCCTCGGCGGCATCGGCCGCTACCTGGGCACCTTCCGCACACAGGGCATCGTCATCCCGGTGTGGGAAGTCGGCGCCGATGTCACGGCTGACGACGTCGACGCTGTCCTCGGCGAATTCGCCGAAATCCTGGCCCAGGCGCTGAAGAACACGGAACCGCTCAGCGCTGATGAGCGCCGTGCGCGTGCCGGAGTCGTGTCGCGTCAGCTGACCATCCGATGACAGACACCCTGCGCTTCGGGTTCCTGGGCCCAGCGGCAACCTTCACGGAAGCCGCGCTCCTGCGCCTGATCGCCGATCGCGGTTTTGCCGACGCGCAGCGCATCCCCGCACACAGTGTGGACGAAGCGCTCGCGGCGGTGGCCGCCGGCGATCTTTCGGGGGCAGTTGTGCCCATGGAGAACTCGGTCGAAGGCGGGGTGCCCGCAACGCTCGATGCGCTCACCCGGCACGGCGAGCTGCAGATTGTTGCGGAAACCCTCATCGACGTCCGCTTTGTTCTCGCGGCACGCCCCGGAACGCAGCTGAGCGACATCACCGCCTTCGGCACGCACCCCCACGCGGAAGCACAGACACGCGGCTGGGTGGCTGGGCACCTGCCCGGTGCAACCTACGTGCCGGCTTCAAGCACCGCTGCCGCCGCACAGACCGCCGCCGAAGACGGCAGTGACTATCAAGCGGCCGTATGCCCGGCTCTTGCCGCCCAGCGGTACGGGCTCGAAGTCCTCGCCGATGACATCGGCGACCGTCACGACACCGTCACCCGCTTCGTTCTGGTGCGCAAGCCCGCCGCTATGCCTCCGGCAACGGGAGCAGACAAGACCACGATCGTCGCAGCACTGGCATCAGACCGTGCGGGATCGCTGCTCGAACTGCTCGAACAGTTCTCCACTCGCGGAGTCAACCTCGCCCGCATTGAATCGCGGCCGACCGGCGACGGACTGGGCCTCTACCAGTTCTCCCTCGACCTTGTCGGCCACGTGGCTGAACCGCGGATCTCCGAGGCGCTCGCCGGTGTGCACAGGCTTGCCCGGCGTGTGCAGTTCCTTGGGTCCTATCCAGCGGCGGAGTCCTCGGTCGAGCCGGTGGATCCGCGAATGACCGCAGACTGCTTCGAGGCGGCCGACGCGTGGGTTGAAGGAATCCGCTCCTACCTCAGCTGAGCAGGCCAAACACGCGCGTGTAATATCCGCCACAGCGCTGTCTTAAACCGTCACATGATTTCATGAGGCCTCATCCGGTGGCCCACAATCGTCGCCGGAGGTTTCATGATCACAATCGACGGTGTCAGTCGCACCTATGGCAGCGGGGAATCCGCGGTCCACGCGCTGCGCGATGTTTCCCTGCACGTTGAGCAGGGCAGCATTTTCGGTGTTGTCGGCCAGTCCGGCGCAGGCAAGTCCACTCTTCTGCGCTGCGTCAATGCGCTTGAACGTCCCGACAGCGGGACCGTGACAGTGGGGGATCACCCCATCAGCTCCCTGCGCGGGCGCAGGCTTTCGGAAGCGCGCCACGACATCGGAATGGTCTTCCAGCACTTCAACCTCGTGGGCAACCGCACCGTGGCCGACAACGTCGACTTCGCGCTCGAAGCTGTCGGCCAGCCGCGCGCCAAGCGCCGCCAGCGAGTCGGGGAGGTCCTCGAGCTCGTGGGCCTGTCTCACCGCGCAGACCACCACCCACGCCAGCTGTCCGGCGGACAGCGCCAGCGCGTCGGCATCGCCCGGGCGCTGGCAGCTCAGCCCAAAGTTCTGCTCAGCGACGAGGCCACCAGCGCGCTCGACCCGGAAACCACCCGGTCGATCCTCGACCTCATCAAAAAGCTCAGCGTCGAACTCGACCTGACCGTCCTCCTCATCACCCATCAGATGGACGTCGTCAAGCGCATCTGCGATTCCGCAGCACTCATGGAAGACGGTGCTGTACAGGAAACCGGAACTCTGCCGGAGCTCATCAGCTCGCCCGGCAGCCGGATCGCAGACGAGCTGTTCCCCGTTGGTGCCTACGCGCCGGTCCCGGGACACGAAATCGTCGACGTAACCTACTTCGGCAGCGAAGCCACCGACGGCGCGGTCGTCAAACTCGCCCGCGAACTCGACATCGACGTATCGATCCTCGGGGCGGCTCTGGAAACCGTTGACGGCAAGCAAGTGGGCCGCACCCGCCTGGCGGTGCCCGGTGATGTTCGGCAGGCCCAGGCGGTCGTCGAGAACTTCCGTTCGCGCGGAGTCGTGGCCTGGCGTGCGCAGGAACAGGGAGGAGCAGTATGACCGACATCAACAACCCCGACTTCTGGCCTCAGCTGTTCAGCGTCCTGTGGAAGGGCACCCAGGAAACCCTGTTCATGGGGTCGGTGGCAATGTTCTTCACCCTCCTGGTGGGGCTGCCGTTGGGCATTGTGCTCGTCGCAACCGAAAAGGACGGCTTCCTCGCTGCACCGTTCGGCCAGCGCTGGCTGGGCGCAATCATCAACTGGGTGCTCGGATTCGTCGTCAACGTCGGCCGCTCCGTGCCGTTCATCGTGCTCATGATCGCGCTCATTCCCACAACGCGCTTCGTCATGCAGGTGTTGACCGGCCGGGCGACGTTCATCGGCACGGAAGCTGCAACGGTTCCGCTGACGCTGGTGGCCATCCCGTTCTTCGCCCGCATGGTCGAAATCGCGGTGCGCGAAGTCGATCCCGGCCTGTTGGAAGCCGCTGAATCCCTCGGCGCGTCCCGGTGGCTGACGATTCGCCGCGTCATCATGCCCGAAGCGACACCGTCGATCATTCTGGGCACAGCGACGACCCTGACCTCGATCATCAACTTCTCGGCGATGGTCGGCACTGTCGGCGGCGGAGGTTTGGGCCAGGTCGCGATCACATACGGACACCAGATGTACTCGCCGATTCACATGGTCGCCGTCATCATCATCCTGTTCGTGCTCGTGCAGATCATCCAGACGGCCCTGAGCTTCATTGCCAAGCGGTACGGACGCGCGAAGCCCCGCCACCGCGGCTTCTTCAGCCGTCAGATCTGACGGCGCGCAGACAAACACACAGAAAAACCCACCTAAGGAGAAACATGAAGGTATCGGCTCGCCGCGGCATCATCGCCGCAGTCGCTGCTCTCAGCCTCACACTGTCCGCCTGCGGCGGCGGTGCACAGAATGCGGAAGAAGCGTCGCTGGACACCCCGCTGAAGGTCGGCGCTCTGGCCGTCCCGGCCGGTGAAATGCTCACCCACGTGGCCGACGAGCTCGCCGAAAAGGAAGGCATCAACGTCGAGTTCGTTGAGTTCAACGACTACAACACTCCCAACCCGGCGCTGTCGGACGGTTCGATTGATGCGAACCTGTTCCAGCACCAGGACTTCCTCGACACCTACAACGAGGAAGCCGGTGGTGACCTCGAATCGGTTGGTGAAATCTACCTGCCGGCGGCTGCCTTCCACTCGAAGAAGTACAAGTCGCTCGACGAACTCCCCGATGGTGCTGTCGTGTCGATCCCGAACGACCCCACCAACGAAGGCCGCGCCCTTGAACTGCTGCAGGAAGCCGGCGCGATCAAGATTGAGGACGGTGCGACCAAGCCCGACGGCATCACCGAGAACAAGAAGAACTTCAAGTTCCAAGAAGTCGACAACGCGAGCCTTCCGCGCACACTTGAAGACGATGACGCCGCCTTTGTCACCTCGTCCTACGCCATCCCGGCCAAGCTGACGAAGGACACCATCATCGCGACTGAAGAAGAGGGTTCGAAGTACTACAACGTGCTTGCCACCCGCCCCGAGCTTAAGGACGACGAGCGCATTCAGAAGCTCCACAAGATCCTGACCTCGCAGGACATGGCTGACTTCATCAACGAGAAGTGGGACGGCCTCATCCTGCCGAACGTTCAGTAAGACACTCGCTGTCAGAAGCGACGGAAAGGGGGCCGCGGGAGTTTTCCCGCGGCCCTTTTCTGTGTGCTCCCTACGGGCTTAAGGAAGAAAGTAGGAGCAAAGTCAAAACAGCAAGTATTCGCCCTATAAGGGAGGTGGTGCAAAGCAAGCCGTCTACAAGTATAAATATAAAGGGAAGAGGCATACTGTTGTGGTCGCCTACGCATTGAAAGGAGGGGAGGTCAGCAATGGATGGGTTAGATAGTAAGAGTCAGCTGGCTCGTGAGATCTCGGCAGCGCCGTATGATAATTTTTCTAATGCGCTCAAACTTTCGGAGGGTATGTCAATTGCTCACGTGCGAGAGGCTCTTGAGGAGAAAATCGCGCCCAACGACTCAGCTCTCTGCCATCGTTTCATTGAGCAGTGGCTTGATCGCTTGGAGCCTATACAAAAACTAGCGGCATCTATTGAGATATCCCACCTTTATTTGTTGGATCTCGTGGATGTGCCACACGCTGAGGACATTATCTTATTGCGCACATTACATAATGGTGCTTGCGCAATTGAGGCCCTCAGATCCGAACTTCTTTCTAATCGAGATCTGGGACGAAATCCTGACGCCAGTTTCGGATTGAAGTTTGTTAAAGCCATCGAAGCTGAAACCTGCGAACCACTGAAAGCCGTCGTCGAGAAACTGCACTCCAATTCTGATCGACTTGAAGTGCTGATTCAACGTGCAGACGCTGAGGTGAAAGCCCAGGAATAGCCGGATCATCTTCAGGACTCAACACCCGGCTCTGAGCTCACGCCGGTCTGTCAGTGCAGCTTGATGCTCAGCCCCTGGATCTGCTCGTAGGGGTTGAGCGTCATCGTCACGGTGCGGCTGCCGAGCGTTCCGGTCACGGTCCACTGAGCTGACGAGGCGCCTGTGAAGTGAGGCTCGATGAGCGACTTTTCGGTGTCTCCCGTGTGCTCGCGGGCTGCCGCCCACGCCGCTAGGCGCTCCTGGCGCGGCTGGTCGAGGTCGACATTCATGGAGAAAACCCCGTCAGCCGCACTGTCGTCGCCGGTGCGGATCATGTTCTCAGCAATGCGGACCAGCTCCAGAGCGCGATCGCTGGGTCCGAATGCGCTGACAGAGCGAACGGGGAAAACCATCCCTGCTCCCGGCCCCGTGGGGGTCGCGGTTGGTGCCTCTGCGCGCGGCCACACGGGGCTGGAGGGGCCCTCGTGGCGCTGAACTGCGAGCCCGGCTTCGAGAGCCTTGGCTGTGACGGCTTCCGTGGGGTAGCCGGTCAGCGCGGTGAACAGGATGACTCCCGTGCGGGTTGCCGCATGCCACCGCATGTGCAGACCAAAGCCGGGGTAGCCGCCGGAGTGTCCAGCGAAGCTGCCGAAGCGGGTGTCGAAATAGCACCGCAGGCCCAGGCCGTAGCCGCCGCTGACGGCAAACAGCTCAGGGCCACCGTGGGCGGCGTCAGATGTCCCGTGCGTGATTTCCATGGCTCGCACCGGCTGCTGTTGGTCGGCCAGCACTCGCCGCCACAGGCGCACCCGCCGGGGAGTGTCCTCGCCCGTGGCTGCGGCTATTGCACGGAAAGCTGAATCGTCGCCACCGGGGCTGACAGCGTCGATCTGCGCCTGTACCCACAAGGCGAGGTCGCCCACGGTCGATGCGAGCCCGCCGATGGCCGAAAACGCGCCGGGCAGCGAAATGTCCTGCGGTTCGAGGTCACCGTCGCGGTTGCGCCGGTATCCCGTGACCAGCCGATCCGCATCGAGTTTGCGAACATCGAAACCTGAGGACGTCATGCCCAGGGGAGTGAGGAAGACCTCGTCGATGAGCTGTGCGAACGGTTTCTGCGCGGCGCGCTCGATGATGAGTCCGGCGACCGCATAGCCCAGGTTGGCATACCGGTAGGCCGTGCCCGCGGGGAAGTCGCGAATGACTGGTTCCCCGAGCAGCTGCAGGAAATCCTCGTGCGACATCGACTCCTGGCGGTCTGCCCAGGGATCGTCCGTCGGCAGGCCCGACGACATGCGCAGCAGATCGTCGATGACGACGTCCTCAGCCCACCCCGCCTCGGCGAGTTCAGGCACCCAGTCGAGAACAGCATCGTCCATCCTCACCGGCTTTCCCGGAATGAGACCCCTGACCAAACCGGTCAGGGCAGCCGCCGTGAACGACTTCGTGATCGAGGCGACCCGGAAGATCCGGTCCCGGCCCTCCACCTCGTGAAGCTGACCGTCTGAAATGATCCCGAACGCCGTTTCCGGCACCCGGGTGGTCTCCTGGCGGATGGTGTGAACAATGGCTTCGCGTGCAGTCTGCGAAAGCATTCTCACAGCTCCTTCTTCGAAGTTTCGGCCCCGGCGTCGTCAATGTGGAGGTTGGCATAGGAATCACCGAGGATTTCATGCAGACCTGCGTCGTAGCCGATCGTGCGGCGGCTGGCCGCGAAGACGTACATGACAACGCCCAGAAGCATCCACGCGCCCAGAATGATGTACTCCGCCGGCCACACCAGCGACGACGATGTTCCGGGAACCAGCGCCCACACGATGACGCCGATAGCGCCCAGACCACCGAGCGCGGGCAGGAACGACAGCTTGGAACGGCGAACCGCATTCGGGTACTTGCGCGGCAGCAGGTACTTGGCGATCACCACCATGAACCACACAACACCCAGGTACACGCCGCCGGTATCGAGGAACCACACGACGGCACCCGGGCCGAGCCAGCCCAGAGCCAGAGTGACAACGGTCGTCACGATGAGAGCGCGGCCTGGAGTCTGCCGCTTGGGGTTGATGACGGCGAGGCTCGGCGGGAGCAGCTGGCCGCGGGCCATGGCCACGATGATGCGCGAACTGGCGACAAACAGGCCGAGGAAGCTGGTGAGCAGGCCCAGGAACGCGATTGCGTAGGCGCCGGTGCCCAGAACGGGGAAGCCGGCCTCAGTGAACGCCGACACGGTGCCCAGGTCCATCTTCGCGACGTCCTGCCACGGCATAACCCACGCGGTTGCGGCAAGAACCGCGGTGTAGAACAGGCCGGCGGTGATGACGGTGAGGACCACCGCACGGCCCACCCGCTTGGGCGAGATCTTCGCGTCTTCGGCAAGGACGGCAACAAGGCCGAAGCCCGCCAGGAAGGTCATGCCCGGAATGATGAAGCGCAGAGTGTCAGACACCGGGGCAGTGCCTTCGGCGTAGGCTGGGAAGAAGTTTGACGGCGAGCCGCTGGCGAAGCCCACAACGATCAGTGCTGCGCCTATCAGCACAATCGCTGCGAACATGAACATCTGCACGCGCCCGCCGATCTCAACGCCGAACCAGTTGAGTGCGAACATGAGCAGGGTCAGGAGGACGCCGACCGCCAGAACCGGCAGGTACACGGTTTCGCCGTTGATGGTGTAAAGCGGCATCGTCTTCATTGCCGGCACGAAGTTGCTCAGCAGGAAACCGAAGGCGGTGACGTAGAACGCCAGGGACGACACGTAGGCACCCAACAGCATCCAGCCGGTGAAGAAGGCCGGCCCGCGGCCCATCGTGGTGTAGGAGAAGACGACCTCACCGCCGGCGCGGGGGAATGCGGATGTCAGCTCTGAATATGCCAGAGCAACAAAGGAGGCCAGCAGAACGCCGAGCAGCAGGCCGAAGACCATACCGCCGGCGCCGTAAGCGTCCATGAGCTTCGAGTTGGTGTAGATCCAGCTTGTTCCGATGACGCCGGCCACGCCGAACGCCAGAAGCTGGAAAAGACCGAGCGACTTTTTGAGTTCAGCCACGATGTCCTTCCGGGGAAGAGCGCCGGGTTCTCAGTGCCGCAGCGCCAGACGATTGGTTCGCCTCATGATACGACGTGCGGTGTGACCTGCATCAATGTGCCCCGGGTGGGGGTTTGAAGCACCGGGTACGAGGTGGCAGGGCACGAGGTGCCTGCCCGGGTTTGTTCTGAGGGCTGGGCTGGTGCGGTGGGTGGGCTGTGGCTGGGTGCGATTCAGCTGTCCCTGCGGGCAAGTCCCTGAACCGGCTCAACTCCCAGGAGTCTGCGCAGCCTCCCCAGGTTGAGGGAACGGGACTGGGAGATCTTGCGCACGGCGTAGCGGTCGAGTCCGTCCTTTGGTTTGCGGCCGGTCTTTTCGCGCATCCACGCTGTTGTCAGGGCGAGGTCGGCGGCGCGTTCGTCGAAGCGGAACGGTACGAGCCCCGCGCGTGCCATGAACGTGTTGATGGCGTCGCGCAGAACATACGGTTCAGGGTCGGCCACATTGATCGGGCCGTAGGCCTCGGGGTGCTTGAGACCTGCGAGCACGGCGGCGGCCACATTGTCTGAACTGGCCAGCGCGGTTTTCTGGCGGCCGCCTCCAGGCAGTTCAACGAGGCCCTTCTTGGTTGCAAGCGACTGAATGAAGGGGAAGTTGCGCCTGTCGCCGGGTCCGTAGACGGGGGCGGGGCGCAGAATGAGGGCGTCCGGGCGCAGGCGGGTGACGACGTTCTCGGCTTCGACCTTGGAGCGTTCGTACTCGGTGGTGAAGCATTCGAGTTCCGCGGGGCCGCGCTCTTCGTACAGGTCCTTGTAGCCGCGGCGGGGATCGTAGACATCGGCGCACGACAGGTAGATGAAACGCGCCTTGGGGAAGGCATCGAGAACATTGCGGGTCCCCGTGACATTGACGCTGTGGGCGTCGTCCCTCGACAGGTGAGCGCCGCTAACTCCGGCAGCGTGGATGACAGCTGTAATGTCATACCCGACGAAGCGGTTGTCAGCGGGCGTGCGGATGTCCCATTCGACGTGCTCGACGGAATCATCGAGTGGGGCAGACGTTCCAGCGCTGACCGGAGTGTGGCCGGCTGCGCGCAGTGCGGAGATGACGGCGCGCCCAATGCATCCGGAAGCGCCGGTGACAAGAACGGTCATACGCGTAGGTTAACGCGCTTAGACCGCTTTGGCCGGGAAGCCGCGAGTGTCGCCTAGTTGCGGTCGATGTTCTTGCTGACGAGCCCCTCGGCCTCGGAATGGTCGTGGCTCCATTCGGGGGACCGCTTTTCGAGAAAAGCGGTGATGCCCTCCTGGGCGTCATTGAGGACGGCGTTGTCCGCCATAACCCGGCCCATGCGCGAATAGGCCTCGGTTGCGCTCAGCGAGATCTGCTCGTAGAAGGCGCGCTTGCCGATCGAGACCGTGGTCGATGAGGACTGGGCGACCGTGCGGGCCACCTCGAGTGTGCGTTCGCGCAGGGCGTAGGCCGGTGCGGTGTGCGAAACAAGGCCGCGCTGGAATGCCTCTTCGGCTTTCATCGGCTCGCCGGTCAGCAGCATCCGCATGGCAGCCTTGCGGTTGATCGCACGTGACAGCGCCACCATCGGGGTCGAACAGAACAGGCCGATGGTCACACCGGGTGTGGCGAAGGAAGCACTTTCGGAAGCTACCGCGAGATCGCACGTGGCCACCAGCTGACAGCCCGCAGCGGTGGCCAGGCCCTGCACTTCGGCGATCACCGGCTGCGGAATCGACTGGATGATGCGCATGAGCAGGGTGCAGGTGTCGAAGATGTTCTGCTGTGTTGCGTGGTCGCTGCCCTGGACTTCGCGCAGATCGTGGCCGGCGGAGAACACCTTGCCAGTGGACGCCAGCACAACGGCGCGTACGTCGGTGTCCTTGCCGACCGTGCGGAAGGCGTCGATCAGTTCGTGCATCATCTTCCGCGACATGGAGTTGCGGTTTCCGGGGCTGTTGAGGGTTACGAAGGCAACGGGGCCGTCGTATTCGAGCGTGACCAGTTCTTCAGACATGTGTTCAGTCTGCCAAAGTCCGTGCCGGTGCGGAAAGAATATGTCAGAAATTATGAGTTGAGTGGAATAGACTCAACCTTATTGAAGTTACTTGTATGAACGTAGTTTTGCACGAAGGGAGGTGTCCCCATGGACACCAAATTCACGTCACGGTCGCAGGTGGCTCTTTCCACCGCGATCAAGGACGCCGCGGAGCGCGGAAACTCGCAGGTTGAGCCTGCACACCTCCTCGCTGCTCTGCTCGAGGGTGACGACAGCATCGCCGGCGCTCTCATCACTCACCTGGGTGGACGCCCCCAGGAGATTCGCAGCCGTGCCCAGGCCATCGTTGCCGGACTGCCGTCCGCCAGCGGATCCTCCGTCAGCCAGCCGCAGCTTTCACGCGCCGGACTGTCGGTCATCAGCAGTGCTGAAAAGGAAATGCAGGCACTCGGTGACCAGTACGTGTCGACCGAACACCTCCTTCTGGGTATCGCCGCTGATTCCGGTGAAGCCGGTCGGCTGCTCAGTGCCGAAGGCATTTCCCGCGATGCACTGCTGGCCGCTCTTCCGGAGGTTCGCGGTGGTCGCAAGGTCACCAGCGAAAACCCGGAAGACACCTTCCAGGCTCTCGAAAAGTATGGCCTCGACCTGACCCAGCAGGCCCGCGACGGCAAACTCGACCCCGTCATCGGCCGTGACTCTGAGATCCGCCGGGTCATCCAGGTTCTGTCGCGCCGCACCAAGAACAACCCGGTGCTCATCGGTGAAGCCGGTGTGGGTAAGACCGCTGTCGTCGAAGGTCTCGCGCAGCGCATGGTCGCAGGCGACGTCCCTGAAAGTCTGCGCGGCAAGCAGCTGGTCAGCCTCGACCTGTCGGCCATGGTCGCCGGTGCCAAGTACCGCGGCGAGTTCGAAGAGCGCATGAAGGCCGTTCTTGAGGAGATCAAGAACTCCGAAGGCCAGATTGTGACCTTCATCGACGAAATCCACACGCTCGTCGGCGCAGGTGCCACGGGGGACTCCGCAATGGATGCGGGCAATATGCTCAAGCCCATGCTGGCCCGCGGCGAACTGCGGCTGGTAGGTGCGACGACGCTCGATGAGTACCGCGAGAACATCGAAAAGGACCCTGCCTTGGAGCGCAGGTTCCAGCAGGTGTTCGTCGGTGAGCCCAGCGTTGAGGACTCGATTGCGATTCTGCGCGGTCTGAAGGAGCGCTACGAAGCTCACCACAAGGTGACGATCGCAGACTCGGCTCTCGTGGCCGCCGCCTCGCTGTCGAACCGCTACATCACCGACAGGCAGCTGCCGGACAAGGCGATTGACCTCGTTGACGAGGCCGCCAGCCGCCTGCGCATGGAAATCGATTCGGCACCCGTCGAGATCGACCAGCTGCAGCGCGATGTCGACCGCCTCAAAATGGAGGAAATGGCCCTGTCGGCCGAAACCGACGAAGCTTCGAAGGAGCGCCTGGCCGCTCTGCGTGAAGACCTCGCAGAGAAGCAGGAAACCCTGTCCGGTCTGACCGCTGCATGGGAATCACAGCGTGCGGGTTTGAACCGCCTGGGCGAACTGCGGCAGAAACTCGACGATCTGCGCAGCCAGGCTGAGATCGCGCGCCGCGACACGGACCTCGAAACGGCTTCGCGCCTGCTGTACGGCGAAATCCCGCAGGTCGAAAAGGAGATCGCCGCGGCAGAAGAAGCCGAATCGGCCGCCGGCCAGACCAAGCAGATGGTGGGCGAGCAGGTTACGGCCGACGACATCGCCGAAGTCGTGTCGTCGTGGACGGGCATTCCCGCCGGCCGTCTGCTGGAGGGTGAACGCGAGAAGCTGCTGCACGCCGAAGAGCACATCGGCAAGCGGCTCATCGGCCAGAAGAAGGCCGTTGAGACCGTGTCGGACGCTATCCGCCGTGCACGCGCCGGGGTTTCCGACCCCAACCGCCCCACGGGTTCGTTCCTGTTCCTGGGTCCGACCGGTGTCGGCAAGACGGAGCTGGCCAAGTCCTTGGCTGACTTCCTGTTCGATGACGAGCGCGCCATGATTCGGATTGACATGTCCGAATACGGGGAAAAGCACTCGGTGGCTCGTCTGGTCGGTGCCCCTCCGGGCTATGTCGGCTACGAAACGGGTGGTCAGCTGACCGAGGCGGTCCGCCGCCGGCCATATTCGGTGGTCCTGCTGGACGAGGTGGAGAAGGCTCACCCGGACGTCTTCGACATTCTGCTGCAGGTGCTGGATGACGGCCGCCTGACCGACGGTCAGGGCCGCACGGTTGACTTCCGCAACACGGTGCTCATCCTGACGTCGAACCTGGGCAGCCAGTTCATGGTGGACCAGACTCTCGATGCCAAGACGAAGGAAGAGTCGGTCATGGACGTGGTGCGCACCGCGTTCAAACCGGAGTTCCTCAACCGTCTGGATGACGTCGTCATGTTCGACGCTCTCAGCCGCGAGGACCTCGCTCGGATCGTCGACCTGCAGATCGACGCGATGCAGCAGCGTCTGAGCGATCGCCGCATTGTTCTGGACATCACGCCGGCTGCCTCGGATTACCTGGCGCAGGAAGGCTACGATCCGGCGTTCGGCGCTCGCCCGCTGCGCCGTCTGGTGCAGCGCACGATCGGCGATGGCCTGGCCAAGGAGATCCTGGCCGGCGAAGTGCGCGATGGCGACACCGTGCGTGTCGATACCGCCGTATCCGGTGGTCTGTCGATCGTTCCGGTTGAGCACGCCGACTGACGCGGGCTGTTCACACGCGAGGGGCGCGGAGAAATTCTCCGCGCCCCTCTTTTCCTGTGTTTCAGAAGCTGCTTATGTTTCAGAAGCTGCTTAGGCGGTCTTGCTGTAGTCCTCGGACATCTTTGAGCCGTCCTTGCGCTGGACCGCACAGACGATGTGCCTGTTGTCGGGGTCCTTCCAGCCCGTTGCATTGGGGGTGAAGAAGACCATTTTGAGATCGTCGGCGACAGCGCGATCGGTGTCGAGTTCGAAGCGTGCGGACTTGCAGTAGCTTTCGCCGTCCTTGCTCAGTGCGCTGTAGCCGGGATAGGTATCCGACTGGTCGGAGGTTCGGCCGACCGAGAAGATCTGGTGAACGTGGGGTTCACTGCAGGGCACGGTTGCCGGTGGGCCGGCAGTGGAAAGGTTGATTACGCAGTCACCGGCTTTGAGCTTTCCCAGGCTGGTTGCGATATCGCTGCCCGGGGGAGGCGCGTCACCATCGTCCTGCGATCCCGGGTCGTTGGGGTCTCCTGTGTTCTCCGGCAGAGGTGCAGGTTTGCTGTCAGGTGACGAGGCGCCGGGTGCGGGTTCTGCTACCGGGTCCTTCTTGAAGGCGAAGAAGCCGAAGAGGCCGAGCCCCAGCGCGCCGACGATGATGAGCACCAGGACCAATCCACCACCGACGAGCCCGATGATCAGCCCCGTGTTCTTCTTTTTAGGCGGAGGTGGAGGTGCCCCGAAGGGCGAAGGCTGTGGTCCGCCGGGGTAGGGAGGCTGCTGGCCGCCGCCGTACTGCGGGGGTTGCCCGTCACCGTAGGGTGACGCCTGCGGGGCGCCGCTCTGGTGCTGCGGCTGCCCACTGCCGCTCTGGTATGGGGACTGCTGGCCGCCGCCGTACTGCGGGGGCTGCCCGCTGCCACCGTGTTGTGGAGGCTGCGGCCTATGTCCGTAGGGTCCTGGGGGCGGGTTGGTCGGCGGCTGTGCGGGCATGAGAACTCCCTGTCAGATGCGGTAGTCCACCCAAACGGGCGCGTGGTCAGATGCTCCTTTGCCCTTGCGTTCTTCGCGGTCGATGTGGGCATCGACAGCGGTTGCGGCAAGAGCCGGTGAGGCCAGTTGGAAGTCGATGCGCATGCCCTCCCTCTTAGGGAAGCGCAGGCGCTGGTAGTCCCAGTAGGTGTAGACGCCGGGGCCTGGGGTGAACTGCCGGGTGGTTTCCTGCAGGCCGGCGTCGGCGAGGTTGCGGAACGCTTCGCGTTCGGGTTCGGACACGTGCGTCAGACCGTCAAATGCCTCCATGTCCCAGACGTCTTCGTCGAGCGGGGCGACGTTGAAGTCGCCGACCATGACGAAGCGGTCGTCGGGGTCTGCGGCAAGCCGGTTCGCTGCGACATCGCGCAGGTGGCCCAGCCAATCGAGCTTGTAGTGGTAGTGCGGGTGGTCGAGTTCCCTCCCGTTGGGCACGTAGAGCGAATAGACGCGCACCCCGCCGGTGTCGGCCGACAGTGCGCGGGCTTCGAGAGCGTCGTTGAATTCCGGCATGCCCGCAAAGCCGATTTCGACATTGTCGAGACCAACGCGGCTGGCGATGGCAACGCCGTTCCACTGGTTGAGGCCGTGGTAGGCGACGTCGTAGCCGCGGGAGGAGAAGATGTCTTCCGGGAACTGGTCGTCACGGCACTTGAGTTCTTGAATGGCCAAGACGTCGACGTCTGAGCGGTCAAGAAAAGCCCCGATGCGCTCGGCTCGGGCTCGGATCGAGTTGACATTCCAATTCACAATTCGCACGAGTCCACCCTAACGGCTTGCACTGATACGGTCACGGGTCTTGTCTTCAGAAAACGTGCGTGGGTCTGTGGAAAGCATGAGAGGGCCTGAAGAACAGCCGTCTGGCCTGCGAAAAAGGCGAATTTCCAAAAATAATGTCCGTATCGTGAAAATATGCATGCGAAGGAATTATTATTTATGTAAGCTTGATCACGTCGGCTCGGTGGGGATCGAGCAGACATCACGGACGTATGGGGATGCGTCCAGGTACTCGAGGGGAGTGCTCCGAAGGCCCGGCCACTGACGGCCGGGCCTTCGATCGTTTGGTGGGTGTCGCCGAGGTGAGGTTCGGTGCCAGGGGTGCGGCACCTCGTGGTTTTCCTGAGGTTCGTGGCGTTCAACCCGGCAGATTTTGGCCTAGCCTGGCGCTCGTTGCCCGGGAAAAACTCCCGTTAGCCGGTATCTGCGCCTTAGCCTTAGGGAGACTCCCTTTAGCCGGAATCTGCGCCTTAGCCGCCACTGCTAAGGGGAGTTTTTGTTGCTAAAGCGTGGGCGGGGGTCTGGGGGAGGCTGCCGAGGTGAGGTTCGGTACCAGGGGTGCGGCACCTCGTGGTTTTCCTGAGATTCGTGGCGCTCAGCCCGGCAGTTTTTGGCCTAGCCTGGCGCTCTTTGCTCAGCAAAAACTCCCGTTAGCCGGTTTCTGCGGCTTAGCCGTTGGGAGACTCCCTTTAGCCGGAATCTGCGCTTTAGCCGCCACTGCTAAGGGGAGTTTTTGTTGCTAAAGCGTGGGCTGGGGTCTGGGGGGAGACTCCCGAGGTGCAGGGGTGGGTGCGTGAGGTGGGGGTTTGGTTGGCGGGTGTGCGGCACCCCGGGCTGCCGAGGTGGAGGTCGGCTCCCAGCCGCGCGGCACCCCGGGCTCCCGAGGTGCCAGGTGAGAGGGTTCCTCCCTACTCCATGTGAAGTGGCGCTCATGCCCGCGAATACAATGGCGGCCATGACCGACACACGTTCGTACGATCCTGCGCAGACACGCGAAGAGCTGCTCAAACTCATCGACTCCCTGGCCGTTAAGCGCGGCAGCTTCACCCTGTCTTCGGGGAAGCAGGCCGACTACTACCTGGACCTGCGCCTGGTGACGCTCGACCACCGGTCGGCGCCTCTCGTGGGCGACATCGTCCTCGACGTCCTCGAAGCCGAAGGCCTGCTGGACTCGGTTGATGCCGTCGGCGGGCTCACCATGGGTGCTGACCCCGTGGGAACCGCCACCATGCACGCCTCCGTGCGTCGCGGCACCCCGCTGGACACCTTCGTTGTGCGCAAGCAGGCAAAAGAACACGGCATGGGCAAGCGCGTCGAAGGACCGGACGTCCGGGGCCGTCGCGTCGTCGCTGTAGAAGACACGTCGACAACCGGCGGATCGGTTCTCACCGCCGTGGAAGCCCTGCGTGAAGCCGGTGCGGAAGTCGTCGCCGTCGTCGTGGTCATGGACCGCAACACCGGTGCGCGCGAACGCGTCGAAGCAGAAGGTCTGCGCTATCTGACAGCATTGACCACCGCTGACCTCGGCCTGGACTGAAGTCACGCGGCGAAAGTCCGCAAAGGAAAGGACACCCTGTGCTCGAACTGTCGTCCATCACTGTGAAGTCGCAGCGCAGACTGTGGCTTGACGACGTTTCCGTCAAAGCGACCCCGGGGCGCATCCTCGGTGTTGTGGGCCCCAAGGGCGCCGGCAAAACCGAACTCGCCCGCGCCATCATGGGCATCATAGAACCCGAAAGCGGCACCGTGAAGCTCGAAGACAACGAGCTCGTCGGCGGTGACCGTCAGAACTTCGGCTACTTGCCTGCCGAACGCGGCGGTTTCCCCTCCATGAAGGTCATGGAGCAGATCGTCTACATGGCGCGCCTGCACGGCATGACGCTCGGTGCGGCAGAGCGCAACGCGGTCACCCTGCTGGCCCGTCTCGAACTGTCCGACCGCGCCTACGTCCCACTTTCTCAGCTGTCGGGAACCGAACAGGCCCGCGTGCACATCGCCGCGGTTCTGGCCGCTGACCCGGATGTCGTCGTCATCGACGAAATCGGCGAGGGCCTCGACATGGCCTCCGCCAAGCTCGTGTTCGGCCTGCTGAAGGACCACGCGGACGCCGGCGTGCCCATCATCGTCACGTCTGACGACTGGGAGCTCATCGAACAGTACGCCGACGACATCCTGGTGCTGGGCCACGGCAGCGTCATCGCCCACGGAACAGCCAAGGAGCTGCGGAAGGAACACTCGGCCAAGACCGACGCCAAGGCCGACGCTCAGCCCGCCAGCCTGCGGGAAATCTTCAAGGAGGACGTCTGATGGCAAACAAAGATCACAGCGAGGATCACGACAACATCAGCACCACCTCGTACACGGACCTCGGCGGGGGAGGGAAGGCCCTCGACCCGCACAACCTCGGTGACGAACCGGTGGGAGAACTCGCCGAGGTTCCCGATGAGCTGCGCGAGGACACCGGCGATGAAACCAAGACGGGGCTCGTCTCCGAGTTCCGCGACCTCACGGGTGGGCAGGCGTCCTATCTGGTAGCCAACCGCGAAACCTCGCAGGCGCTGCGCAGCCCGCTGTTTGCGGCGACCGCGCTCGCACTCATCATCGGTGTGCTTGCTGCGCTCATCATCGGCTTTTCGCGCACCGGCGTGTCCGCCGGCAGCGGGGACAGCGTTGCCATGATGGTGCCGGAAGAGCAGAAGGACCAGGTCGCACAGCAGCTTCCGCAGGTCGAACAGCAGCTGGGCATGTCCGTCACGATCGTCACGAGTGTCGAAGAGGGCCAGGACGCCGTCAAGAGCGGCAAGGTTGATGCGTTCCTCTTGCAGGACCCCACGGGTCAGGGCAACGACCAGCTGATCGCCAAGAACCGCATGCCGCAGGCAATCATCGACAAGCTCGTCAACACGCCTGACGTCACCTACATCGACGGTGGGCCCATCGACCCCGCAACCGGTGAGGTCGTGGCCTGGACCATGGTCGCGCTGACCTTGGCCGCAGGACTGAGCCTGGGTGCTTTGGCCTACCGGGGTGTGCGCGAAGAGCGCCGCACCCGCACCAGCGAAATCATCATCGCCGCCATCCCGCCGCGCTCGGCACTGTGGGGCCGCATCTGGGGCCTCACGCAGCTGGCACTGCTCCTGTTGGTCATCACGGCGGTTGTCGGCCTGCTGGGCATGTCTGTCATCGGTCTGGCCGGCGAGGTGTACGCGGCTCTGCCTGCGCTCGGCTGGTTTGTTCTGAGCTATGCCTTCTACTCGGCTGCGGTCATCGCACTCTTCGCGCTCATTGCAATGGGTGCCAAGCAGCGGGGCCGCCGGATCGGCGCGGCTGTGGCGGGAGTTGTCATCGTCGTCATGGCGTTCCTGCCGATGCTGCCGTTCATGGCTGACAGTCTGCCGCAGGTTGCCGCGTGGTTGCCGTTTGCCGAACCGACCGGTGTTGGCGCGCTGTACCTGCTGACCGCAGCCCCGTGGTGGCACGGCCTGGTGGCCGCCGCTTCGGCCGCTGTCGTCGCGGTTGTGCTCGTCATGCTGGCGATCTCGCGCTACACGAAGACAGTGCTGTCGGGCGCCGGCATTGCCGGCCGTCCGGCTGTGGCGAAGGCAAAGCTGAAGAACGAACCGAAGGGCAAGGCTGACAAGGTCGACAAGGCTGACGAGGCGGAGGAAGCCGAGGACGCTGAAGACGCCGATGAGGTTGAGGAAGCGGACAGGGCGAAGGCCAAGGAGGCTGACGGCAAGTCCTCCAAGGCTGACTCTGCCAAAACTGGCTCCGCCAAGGCCAAGAAGCCCAAGAAGAAGGCCGGCGAGTCCGTGAACGAGGATGACTGAGCCGTCACCTCGCGCTGCGGAGCCGACAGCCGCAGAGCCGGCTGAATCCGCAGCACCCTCCCACGGGGTTGGCCCGTGGGAGGGTGAATGGCCCGACGACGAGCGCTATGATCCCGAGCTGCTGCGCGACGGCGACCGCCGCAATGTGGTCGACGGGTACCGCTACTGGACGATGGAGGCGATCATCGCCGACCTCGACCAGCGTCGCCACGGCTTTCACGTGGCGATTGAGAATTGGCAGCATGACCTCAACATCGGTTCGGTTGTGCGCACAGCCAACGCCTTCAATGCGGCTGCCGTGCACATTGTCGGCAAGAAGCGCTGGAACCGCCGAGGCGCCATGGTCACCGACCGTTACCAGCACGTTCTGCACCACCCGAGTGCCGACGACCTCGCGGCTTGGTGTGCTGAGCGGAATCTGCCGCTGATCGGCATTGACAACTTCCCTGACTCAACACCGCTGGAAACCTATGATCTCCCGCGGGACTGCGTGTTCCTGTTCGGCCAAGAGTCCATCGGGCTGACAGACAGTGCACACGAAGCGTGCGAGGCCGTTCTGTCAATCGAGCAGTACGGTTCAACCCGCTCCATGAATGCGGCCGCCGCAGCGGCAATCGCGATGCACGCCTGGATCCGCAGGTGGGAGTTCGGGCAGACCGTCAGCTGAAAGACCCTCAGCTGACGGCAGCACCCAGCCGACGGCAGAAAAACCCAGCACAAAGCACGAGGTGCCGCTCACCAGAAAGGTGAGCGGCACCTCGTGCTTTTCGTGCCTGAGCCGAATCCGGCTCAGCCGCACGGATCAGAGATCAGCTGCGTAGGGTTCGAGCAGACCGCCGACTTCGCCGAGTTCGGCCAGAGCCTGGTCGGGAGCGGCGAAGGTGCGGGGGATGACGGTCAGCCGCTTGGCGTAGTGGCCGATGGGGTATTCCATCGTCATGCCGATGCCGCCGTGCATCTGAATGGACTCCGAGAAGATGTGACGCGCCGACTGGTCGATGATGACCTTGGCGGCGAGCACGTCCGCGTGGCGGGTCTTGGAGGTTCCGTCGGTGTCAGCCTCGATGGCGAGCTTCGAGTACAGCGCCATCGACTTGGCCTCTTCGAGCTTCGCGTAGGCGTCTGCCGCGCGGTGCTGCAGGGTCTGGAAGACGCCGATCGGCACACCGAACTGTTCGCGGGTCTTGAGGTAGTCGGCCGTCATGAACAGTGCGGCTTCCATAGCGCCGACTGCTTCAGCAGCGAGGGCTGCCTGAGCGGTGTCGAGGACGCGCTCAATCGCTGCCGCCGCATAGCCGGCTTCCAGACGCTGGGCTGTCGCACCGTCGAAGAGGACGGATGCGCTGCGCAGGCCGTCAGCCTGGGTGCGCGGGTCGACGGTCACACCGTCGGCATCGGCCTTGACGAGGAACAGGCCGAGCTCACCGTCGACCTTCGCCGTGACAACGAAGGTGTCGGCTGCGTCGCCGCCGATGACCTGCGCCTTTTCACCCGAAACGGTGTAGCCGTCACCGGAGGCCTGCGCCGTGGTGGTCGGGTTGAGGAAGTCGTAGCGGCCGGCGGGTTCCTGCGCGGCGAACGCCAGCTTGAGTTCGCCGGCTGCAACCGCGGGCAGCAGTTCAGCCTTCTGGTCTTCACTGCCTGCGGCCTGGATGAGACCAGCACCCAGGATGACTGTCGGCAGGTAGGGTTCGAGCACGAGTGCGCGGCCGAACGCCTCCATGACGACTGCGACTTCGCCAAAGCCCATGCCGGCGCCGCCGTATTCTTCTTCAATTGGCAGCGACATGAGGCCCAGCTGTGCGAACTGGTCCCACATCTGCTGGCTCCAGCCGGCTTCCGAGCGCAGAATCTCTTCGCGCGCTTCAGCGCTGTACTTGTCTTTCAGCAGGCGGCCGACGGTCGATTTGAGTTCCTGCTGGATGTCATTGAGTTCAAGATCCATTTTCTATACCTCTCGTTCTTCAGCAGGTCACAGACCCAGGATGGCCTTGGAGATGATGGAGCGCTGGACTTCGGAGGAGCCTCCGTAGATCGTCACCTTGCGCATGTTGAAGTAACGTGCCGTGGCAGAGACAGCAGCCTGGGACAGGTTGGTGAAGCCGTCGCGGGTCTGTGCGGAGTCGACGAAGTCCATGCCCTGCGGGGCGACGATGTCCATGAGCAGTTCGGTGATGTCCTGCTGGAGTTCCGAACCGCGCAGCTTGAGGATTGACGACCGCGGGTCGGGTGCGTCGGAGCCTGCAACCTGGGTGGACAGAACGCGCAGCTGCATCATTTCGAGTGCCTTGAGTTCGGCTTCGATCTTGGCGATGCGGGTGGAGTACTGCGGGTCGTCCAGCAGGGAGCCGCGCTGGGTCTTGGTTGCGGCGGCGTAGGCCTTGGCGCGTGCCAGGTTGACCTTGGATTCGCCGACGCGGGCGATTCCGGTGCGTTCGTTGCCCAGGAGGAACTTGGCGTAGGTCCAGCCCTTGTTCTCTTCGCCGACGAGGTTCTCAACGGGAACTTCGACGTTTTCGAAGAACACTTCGTTGACTTCGACGCCTCCGTCGATCGTCTGGATGGGGCGGACGGTCAGGCCGGGGGAGGTCATGTCGATCAGCAGGAATGAAATACCGGCCTGCTTCTTGACGTTGGGGTCGGTGCGGACCAGGCAGAAGATCCAGTCGCCGTACTGGCCGAGCGTGGTCCAGGTCTTCTGGCCGTTGACGATGTACTTGTCGCCGTCGCGCACGGCCGAGGTCTTCAGCGATGCGAGGTCGGAACCGGCGTTGGGTTCGGAAAAGCCCTGCGACCACCAGATGTCGAGGTTGGCGGTGGCCGGCAGGAAGCGGTCCTTGATTTCCTTCGAACCGAAGGTGTCGATCACGGGGCCGACCATGGATGCGTTGAACGGCAGCGGGTGCGGAACGCACGCGGTCTGCATTTCGTCCAGGTAGATGTGGCGCTGGACGGGCGTCCAGTCGCGGCCGCCGTATTCCAGTGACCAGTTGGGGACGGCCAGGCCGTGCTTGTTGAGGATGCGCTGGCTGGTGACCATGTCGTCCTTGGAGACTTCCTGGCCGATTGCCACGCGGTAGCGGATTTCTTCGGGAATCTCAGTGCGGTAGAAGTTCCGCATCTCTTCTGCGAATTCCAACTCTTCTTTGCTGAAAAGGCTGTCCATCGGTCCTCTTCCCCGATCGAATTTGATCGTTCGTTTGGTTGGTTTGAGCCCATACTATGACCCGCGCCGCATTTTGGGAAAATCTGTGTCTGCCAGTACCGGGTAACGAGGTGCCGGGCTGGCTGGCGCTTGGGCTGCCGAGGTGCCGGTTGGGGCCGGGTGGGTCAGCTCTGGGCGGCTTGTTCGGCTCGCTTCTGGCCGGGACCGGTGCGCGGCACGGCGAGCATGAGTACGAGTCCCAGCAGCAGGACGACGATGATGCCGGCGGCACCCGCGCGTTCGAAGCCGAAGATGGTGATCGACAGGCTGAACAGCCACGGGCCCAGGAAGCTGATGGCCCGCCCGGTGGTGGCGTAGAGGCCGAAGTTCTCGCCGGCGCGCTCCGGGGGAGTGATGCGGGTGAGGAACGAACGGCTCGATGCGTTGACCGGCCCGACGAACAGGCACAGGAACAGTGCGCACGCCCAGAACACGGTGGGACTGTCGGAGAGCAGGATGGGCACGGCGCCAATGCACAGGCAGGTCAGGCCCGTGATGATGACCGCTCTGGGGCCAATAGCATCGTCAAGCGGGCCGGACACCAGGCAGCCGATGGCGGCAACGACGTTCGCGGCGATCCCTAGGTAGATGACCTGGGTTTCTGTGAATCCGTAAGCGGAGGCCGCGAGCACACCGGCCACCGCGAAGATCGTGGTCAGGCCATCGCGGAAAACAGCCGATGCGATGAAGAAGACAAAGGTCTGCCGGTCGTTCTGGAAGAGGTCCTTCAGCCTGCGGAACAGGTCCTTGTAGTCCTGCTTCCAGCTGGTGAACCATTCAGCGACCGGGTTCCCGGAACGCGCCCGGGCAGTCTGCACCTGAGCCCCTGACGCATCGCGCGGGGCCAGGAAGATCAGCGGAACAGCCCACACGGCAAACCACACGGCGGTGGCTCCGGCCACCAGTCGGAACCGCCAGCCGCCTTCGCTGACCGCCCCGAACAGCCCCACCTCGGGAAGGATGAAGGCGAACAGCGCAATGAGCAGCATGGCGAGCCCGCCCAGGTAGCCGAAGCCCCAGCCGATGTTCGACACTTTGCCCACGCTGTTCGGTGCGGCAATCCGCCCGAGCATCGCGTTGTAGCTGACCTGGGCCAGTTCGAAGAAAACGGAAGCGGCGGCCAGGAAGATCAGGCCGGGCAGGAAGAACACCGGTTCGCTCTTGATGAACGCCAGCGCGAAAACGCAGGCGACGACAATGCCCGTGTAGATGGTCAGCAGGCGCCGGTGGCGGGACTTCGCATCGGCGCGGGCACCCGCGGCGGGAGCGACAACAGCAACGACCAGGCCCGCCAGACCGGAGGCCCACCCCAGCGCGGCAGCGCCCGAAACCGGGTCCTCGGAAACCGCCTTCACGAGGTACGGGGCGAACACGAAGGTGACGATCACAGCCGAGTAGGCCGAGCTTCCCCAGTCCCACAGAGCCCAGGCCGCAGCCTGCACGAGGTTCGTGCGCGCGGGCGGGGCCGGGTGTCCTGGTTCGGGCGAGGCGCCGGTCGGAGTTCCAGCCGGGACTTCGGACGAGGCGCCGGCTGGCTGGCCGTCGAGCGGGCCGGCTGAGTCAGTGCTTGGGCTCATGTTGTTAAGACTACGGTCAAATTCGGGTGCGTAGAATGATTCCGACTGAAGCAATCCCCTAAGCGCAGGAGTGTTCATGGCAATTGCAACCCCTGATCAGTACGCCGAAATGCTCGACCGGGCCAAGGAGGGCGGTTTCGCCTACCCGGCCATCAACGTCACGAGCTCTCAGACGATCAACGCCGCACTGCGCGGCTTTGCGGAAGCTGAATCCGACGGCATCATCCAGTTCTCCTTCGGCGGTGCTGAATTCGCCTCGGGTGCGACCATCAAGGACCGGATCACCGGTTCGATTGCGCTCGCCGAATACGCGCACACGGTTGCGAAGAACTACGGTGTGACGGTCGCTCTGCACACTGACCACGCGCAGAAGGACAAGGTCGAAGACTGGGTGAAGCCGCTCATCCAGGTCTCCCAGGAGCGCGTCGACCGCGGTGAAGACCCGCTCATCCAGTCGCACATGTGGGACGGTTCGGCCATTGAGGTCGGCGAAAACCTTGAAATCGCCGAAGAGCTGCTCGAACTGACCAGCCGCGCCAAGCAGATCCTCGAAATCGAGGTCGGTGCTGTCGGCGGCGAAGAAGACGGTGTCAAGGGCGGAGAAAACGACAAGCTGTACTCGTCGGTCGAAGACGGTCTGGCAATTGTCGACAAGCTCGGCCTGGGTGAGCGCGGCCGCTACATGACCGCTCTGGTCTTCGGCAACGTCCACGGTGTGTACAAGCCCGAACACGTCCGCCTGCGTCCTGAGCTGCTGAAGGAAATCCAGGACGAGGTCGGTGCGAAGCACGGCAAGGATAAGCCGTTCGACCTGGTGTTCCACGGCGGTTCCGGTTCGACGGCACAGGAAATCGCCGACGCTGTTTCCTACGGCGTCATCAAGATGAACATCGACACCGACACCCAGTACGCGTTCACTCGCCCAGTGGCCGACCACATCTTCACCAACTACGAAGGTGTGCTCAAGGTCGACGGCGAGGTCGGAAACAAGAAGATGTACGACCCGCGCGCATGGGGTCGCGCCGCTGAGGCCGGCATGGCTGCTCGCATTGTCGAGGCCTGCCAGCGCCTCGGCTCCGCCGGCACGAAGATGAGCTGACGGGCTCCCGCCCACCAGAAGTACCAGGCGCCGCTCACCGAAAAAGTGAGCGGCGCCTCGTGCTTGGGGTTAGGTGGATCACAAGTCGGCGCAAAGTCTTGCTATCCTTAACGGAACCTGAGCGGCCTGTAAATAAACACTGAAAGCGGTCGCTGCATTGGTCTGACCGCCCCACCTGGCGGTTCGAAACGAAAGGATGGCTTCATGGCCGTAAAGAAGCGCGCGGCGGGACTTGTTGCCGCAGCTGCCGCCCTCGCACTGGGGCTGAGCGCATGCTCGTCGTCGACCACCGGCGGTTCGGACTCCGGTGAAGGCGGCGCACTGAGCGTCGGCACCACCGACAAGGTCACCGTGCTCGACCCGGCAGGTTCCTACGACAACGGTTCGTTCTTCGTCATGCAGCAGGTGTTCCCGTTCCTCATGGAATACAAGCCCGGAACGTCGGAAATCCGCGAGGGAATCGCGGAATCTGCTGACTTCGTCAAGCCGAACGAATACGAAGTCAAGCTCAAGAAGGACCTCAAGTTCGCCAACGGCAACGACCTGACTGCCTCGGACGTCAAGTTCAGCTTTGAGCGCCAGACCAAGATCCAGGACCCCAACGGCCCGGCTTCGCTGCTGACCGCAATCGAATCGATTGACACCCCGGACGACCACACCGTCGTGTTCAAGCTGAACCGCGAAAACGACCAGACGTTCCCGCTGGTTCTCGCCGGCCCCGCCGGTCCGGTCGTCGACGAAGACGTCTTCGCTGCTGACGCCATCACGAAGGACGACGAAATCGTCAAGGGCAAGGCATTCGCCGGTCCCTACGAAATCTCGACCTACAAGTTCAACGAACTGGTCACCTACAAGAAGTACGACGGCTACAACGGCGGCGGTGACGAGGCCAAGAGCGCCGAAGTGCAGATGAAGTACTACTCCGACGCGAACAACATGAAGCTCGACGTCGAAAAGGGCAGCATCGACGTTGCTTACCGTTCGCTGTCGCCCACGGACATCGCAGACCTCGAGGGCAAGGACAACCTGACCGTCCACAAGGGCCCCGGCGGCGAAATCCGCTACATCGTGTTCAACTTCGACACGATGCCCCACGGTGCCAAGTCGGAAAACCCGGACGAAAAGAAGGCCCTGGCTATCCGCCAGGCCATGGCATCCTCGATTGACCGCGCGGCCATCGCCAAGGACGTCTACAAGGACACCTACCAGCCGCTGTACTCCTACGTGCCCGAAGGCATGCAGGGTGCAAACGAATCGCTCAAGGGCCTCTACGGCGACAAGCAGGGCGGCGCTGACGCTGATGCGGCTAAGAAGTTCCTTGAGGACGCCGGTGTGGAAACCCCGGTCAACATCAAGCTGCAGTACAACCCGGACCACTACGGTCCGTCTTCCGGTGACGAATACGCCGCTGTGAAGAAGCAGCTGGAAGACACCGATCTGTTCAAGGTCGACCTGCAGTCGACGGAATGGGTGCAGTACGCCAAGGACCGCAGCAACGACGTCTACCCGATGTACCAGCTGGGCTGGTTCCCGGACTACTCCGACGGTGACAACTACCTCGTGCCGTTCTTCTACAACACAGAAGAAGAACCGGCGTTCCTGGCCAACCACTTCCAGGACGACAGCATCAACAAGAAGCTGCTCGAACAGGTTTCCCAGCCTGACGCCGGCAAGCGCGAGAAGCTCATCAGCGACATCCAGGACGACCTGGCCAAGCAGCTGCCCACACTGCCGCTGCTGCAGGGCAACCAGATCGCCGTTGCGGACAAGAACGTGAAGGGCGTTGACGAAACGCTCGACCCGTCGTTCCAGTTCCGCCTGTCGATGCTGAGCAAGTAATTACTGAAGAGTGAGGCCGCCGCTGACACTTGATGGACGCGGCGGCCTCGCTCAGTTCTCAGGCTCGCACCAAGGGCCTGCACTCCCTCTACCTACGGAAACTCATATGACAGCCAGTGTCGAAATTCCGGATATTGCATCCGGCCCGGCCGGATCGCAGAAGAAAAAGGCGGCCAAGAGCAGCGGCTCGGGTTTGGGCCGCTACCTGCTGGTCCGGTTCCTCCTCATCATCCCGACGGTGTGGATTCTCACCACGCTCGTCTTCTTCCTCATGCGGGTCACCGGTGACCCCATCACCGCCAGCCTGGGCGGTCGTCTGACAAAAGAACAGCTGGCCCAGCGCGTAGCTGAAGCCGGCTATGACCGGCCGCTGATCGTCCAGTACTTCGAGTACATGGGCAACCTGCTGCGCGGTGACTTCGGCACCACAGTGTCGGACAACCGCCCCGTCACGGAGGTTCTCGCGCAGTACGGAACAGCAACCCTGGAGCTTGTGCTGTTTTCGCTGGTCGTCGCATTCATCGTGGGCATTCCACTGGGCATGATCGCCGCGAAGTACCGCGACCGCGCTCCCGATGCGGTTCTGCGTATCTTCGGCATCCTCGCCTACGCGACCCCGGTGTTCTTCATCGGTCTGCTTCTCAAGCTGGTCTTCGGTGTTCTGTGGCCGGTGCTGCCGGTGGCAGGCCGAGCCTCCGGAAGCACGGAGATTCTGCTTGACGGGGTTGTCGCTCCCACCCGCCTGTACCTGATCGATGCGCTGCGGATCGGTGACTTCGCCGCTGTCAACGACGTTCTGTCCCACGCGGTTCTCCCGGCGATCGCCCTGGGGCTGATCACGGGCGGTACGTTCCTGCGCCTGGTGCGCACCAACCTGATCGGCACCCTGGGTGCCCAGTACATTGAATCGGGCCGCTCCCGAGGTGTCAGCGAGTTCCGTCTGACCACTCGCCACGCGTTCCGGCCGGCTCTCATTCCGATCGTCACCGTCATGGGCATGCAGATCGCCCTCATGCTGGCCGGCGCAGTTCTGACCGAAACGACCTTCGAATGGAAGGGCTTGGGCTTCCAGCTGTTCCAGTACCTGCAGGCGCGTGACTTCGTTGCCGTGCAGGGCATTGTGGTCATGTTGGCGGTCATCGTCGCGGTCACCAACTTCATTGTCGACATCATCGTCGCCTTCATCGACCCCCGAGTGAGGTACTGATGAGCACCCTCAACACTCCCGAAACCCCGTCAGCGGCACCCGCTGCCGGCAAGGACTCCGGCAGCTACGCGCAGAAACCCTGGTGGAAGAAGCTGCCCGTCATCAGCCACGTGCTGCAGTCCTCCGGCCTGCAGCGCGGAATGCTGATCACCGGTCTCATCATCTGCGGCGTTGTGCTCATCTGCGCTGTGTTCGCCCCGCTCATCGCCCCGTACGGCTACGCCGACCTGGGCGATGAAAACGGTCGCTTCGCCCCGCAGCAGGGGCCTTCGGCCCAGCACATCTGGGGCACAACCGTCACCGGCTTCGATGTTTTCTCCCGCGTCATCTGGGGTGCGCGCACAGCGGTGTTCGTCATCGTGGTGGCAGTCATCGCGTCCGTGTTCCTCGGTGTGATCCTCGGTCTGCTGTCCGGCTACATCGGCGGGTGGCTCGACCGCGTGCTCGTGGTCGTGGCCGACGCGATCTACGCGTTCCCGTCGCTGCTGCTGGCAATCGTCATGACGATCGTCATCTCCGGCGGTCAGTCGACCGTCGTCGGCGGTGTTGTCGCAGCCGGAATTTCGATCACCGTCGTGTTCGTCCCGCAGTACTTCCGCGTGGTGCGGTCTGAAACGGTGCGCCTGAAGGCTGAGCCGTTCGTCGAATCCGCACAGGTTCTGGGTGATTCCAACCTGCGGATCATCGCCCGCCACATCTATCCGAACGCCACCCGCAACATCCCGCTGATCTTCACCCTCAACAGCTCCGAGGCGATCCTCACGCTCGCCGCCCTGGGCTTCCTGGGCTTCGGCATCGAACCGACCTCGGCAGCCGAATGGGGCTATGACCTCAACAAGTCGCTCTCAGATGTCACCTCGGGCATCTGGTGGACGGCCCTGTTCCCGGGACTTGCGATCGTGTTTACCGTCATCGGGATCACGCTGGTCGGCGAATCCATGAACGACCTCAACGACCCGCGCCTGCGCCTGCGCAAGAAGTCCCGCCGCAGCCGGAAGGCAAAGGAGAGCAAGAATGTCTGAACATCTGCTGTCTATCGAGGACCTCAACGTCACCTTCACCACCGACGCCGGTGATGTCGACGCCGTCAAGGGCGTAAGCCTCTCCGTCGACCCGGGCGAAGTGCTTGCCGTCGTCGGCGAATCCGGCTCGGGCAAAACCGTCACTGCAAAGACGATCCTGCGACTGCTGCCGGAAACAGCGGTGGCCGACGGCGCTGTCCTCGTTTCAGGCGACAACGTCCTGAAGATGACGCCTGCTCAGCTGACTGCCATGCGCGGCCGCAAAGCCGCCATGGTGTTCCAGGAGCCGTCCACCGCGCTCAACCCCGTGTTCCCCGTCGGCTGGCAGATCACGGAAGGCCTGCGCGCGCACGACCCCAAGGCGAAGAAAAAAGACCTTCGGGCGCGCGCCGTCGAGGCCATGGAGAAGGTCGGCATCCCGCAGGCCGATGAGCGCTTCGACTACTACCCGCACCAGTTCTCGGGTGGGCAGAAGCAGCGCATCGTCATCGCCATGGCGCTCGCACTCGGTGCCGACCTCGTCATTGCGGACGAACCGACAACAGCACTCGACGTTACGGTCCAGTCGGAGATCCTCGACCTCATGCGGTCGCTGAAAGACGAATTCTCCACCGGAATTGTGCTCATCACGCACAACATGGGTGTTGTCGCCGACCTCGCAGACCGCGTTGCCGTTATGTACCGCGGTGAGCTCGTCGAAGTTGCCGACGTGCGCTCGCTGTTTGCCAACCCGCAACACGAGTACACGAAGTCGCTCTTGGCGGCAGTGCCGAAGATCCGCACGCTTAAGAGCGGCCCGGCCACCGGTGCAGAGCCGACAGGCACCTCGGCAGTGGACAAAACCGCGGCACCGGAACAGGCCGACCCCTTTGCCGACGCGAAGACCATCGTCAAGGCGCGCGGCCTCGAAATCACCTACCGCGGCGGCTTCGGCAAACCAGACTTCCAGGCCATCAAGGGCGTTGACTTCGACATCCGCGAAGGCGAGGTCTACGGTCTGGTGGGCGAATCCGGTTCAGGCAAAACCACGATCGGCCGTGCAATCGCCGGCCTGACTCGCGCCAGCGGAGGCTCCCTGCGGGTCTTCGATCAGGAAATGGTCGGATTCAAAGAAAAGGAATTCAAGCCGCTGCGCGAAAAGATCGGCTTCGTCTTCCAAGACCCCGCAGCCTCGTTCAACCCGCACCTGTCGATCGGCGACTGCATTGCTGAACCCTTCCGGGTGCACAGGCCGCGCATGAGCGAACGCGACCGCCGCGGTGAAGTTGTGCGTCTGCTCGACGCCGTGCAGCTGCCGTCCGAATACGCCGACCGCTATCCGCACGAACTGTCCGGCGGTCAGCGTCAGCGCTGCTCGCTGGCCCGCGGCCTGGCGCTGCAGCCCGAACTGGTCGTGGCCGACGAACCCACGTCCGCCCTCGACGTGTCCGTCCAGGCGCGCGTGCTGGAGCTGTTCACCCAGCTGCAGGACGAGTTCGGCTTCGCCGCACTGTTCATCAGCCACGACCTCGCCGTTGTCGACATGCTGTCAGACCGCCTGGGCGTGCTCTTCCACGGCGACCTGCTGGAAGAGGGCACCGGCGAACAGGTGCTCGGCGCGCCGCAGCACACCTACACGCAGCGCCTCATCGCATCGCTTCCTGTTCCCGACCCCGTGGAACAGGAAAGCCGGCGCAAGCTGGCACGCGCACTGCGCGGCTGAGGCCGCGAACCCCACCCGAGCAAACGACGAGGCGCCGCTCAGCTGGAAAGGTGAGCGGCGCCTCGTTCTTGGTATTCGGAGGGCCCTGCGTCACATAAAGGTGCGCAGGCGGTCTTTTGCTTCGTCCGACAGGGGAGCGGAGCGGCGGGGGTTAATGTTCGTCAGCACCATGACCGAGGTTGCCTTCGCACGGACTTCGCCTTCGTTGATGAGCAGCTGCTCCAGGCCGATTGAGGAATTTCCGACCTTCGTCAGGCGCGTGCGGATTTCAACTTCGCCGGGCCACAGCACTTCGGCCAGGTAGTCGATGGTGATGGTCGCAAGCACAAAAGCGTCGTCGTCTGCGAAGATATCCTGCATCGACTGGATGATCTCCACGCGACCGCACTCAAAGTAGGTGGCGTAGACGGCGTTGTTGACGTGGCCCTGCCTGTCAGTGTCGCCGTACCGGATCTTTTCAATTGCAGCCAGCGGGAAATCGCTGGCCTTCGGCTGTTTGTCGCTCATACGGTCAGTCTGCCATGACTGCCGAGCTCCGTGAGTACAGTGGGGTGCGTGAAGAAGTCGGACATTGTCATTGTCGGTGCCGGTGCTGCCGGCACACAGGTCGCCCAGGTGCTGTCGCGTGCTGGCAAGACGGCCGTGCTTGTTGACCCGCGAGACGAACCCGTCGAACTGCCGCCCCTGACCGACGGCCTGTTCGGGGAGGCACTCACCATCACGCCGCTGCCGGTGCCGGAGGGCATCCAGCGCATCACGGCTGAAGCCGTGCGCGTTGAACAGGGCGCTGTGCACCTGGCTGGCGGGCGCGTGCTGGAGGCCGAGTCGATTGTCATTGCCACGGGGCTCACTCCGCGCCCTTCACCCATTCCGGGTGGCTTCACGGTCGGCTCGCTGCCTGGGGCGCAGGCACTGCGCGATGCTGTTGTCGGTAGGGGAGACTCCCTGCCGCGGCTGGGTGTGCTGGGGTCTGGTTTCTTGGCTCTTGAGATCGCGCGCTCTGCTGCAGACCGGGGCGTCGAGGTGTCACTCCACTTGCGCGGTGACCTTCCCCTGCCCGGTGCGAGTCCGGAGCTGGGTCAGGCCGTGCTCGAACTCAATGAGGCTGCTGGCGTGCGCTTTGTTCCCCGTGACCCGAATCCGGATGCGGCGTCCGCCGATGTGTGGGCCGCCGCTGTCGGTTCACGGCCCGCCGTTCCGGAGTGCCCGTGGCCGCTGACGTTCTCCGGCCGTCTGGCCGTGGGTGCTGATCTGCAGGTGGCGCCAGGTGTGTGGGCCATCGGCGACTGCGCCGAAGTCGTCGAAGGGCCGCACGCCGGTCTGGGCGACGGAGGTGCCGAACCAACAGCTCTGTCCCAGGGACTGTGGCTGGGCCGCGTCCTGGCCGGTGAAGATGGTGACGCCGTATGGCGCGAGGTGCCCTCCCGTTGGAGCTTCCAGGGCACCACCCGCGTGTTCACTGCCGGTGCTGCTTACCGGGCGTGCGATCCCACTCCCGTTGTTTTGGGTGATCCTGCCGCAGGCAGGGGGCAGCTGCTGTTCTTCAGCGGGCCTCACGATGACAGCGTGCTTTTTCGGGTAGAAACCATCGGCCTGCCGCCGGCGCACAATGCGGCCAAGCGGCTGCTCGGATCCGTCCTGGCCGAAGGGCTTGAGGCGATTGCGGACGGCCGTGACCTGCCGGGTGCTGTGACGCGTGCTGAAGCCGCCGCGCCGGATTTTGATATGCGCACACGTTCGCGCCAGCCGGCGGGGCGAATCGCCTGAAAGCCACTTGAGCACGGTTTATCCGACCACTCGGTAGAATCTTGGTGTTCATCAACGTCTAAGGAAGAGTCGCGCGTTCATGTCAATGAGTGATTTCGCCGCTGAGCACTCACTCGAGCGGGTGGGCGCCAGGGCGCCGTTTTTCACCTATATGCGCGAAGTGTGGCGGCGGCGCGACTTCACGGTGACACTGGCTCGCTACCGCATGCGCAGCGCCAATGAGCGCAACCGGCTGGGTCAGATGTGGGTGCTCCTGCGCCCATCGTTCTCCGCCCTCATCTACGGTCTGGTGTTCGGCTTCATCCTCGCCGGCAGCCGACCGCCAAACTTCGCCCCCTACGTCATCATCGGCGTGTTCATGCTCGAGTTCTACAACTCGTCCATGAACGGCGGAGCGAAGTCGATCATCTCGAACACCGCGCTCGTGCAGTCCCTGCCGTTCCCGCGCATGGTGCTGCCGCTGGCGAAGGTGCTCGAAGAGTTCTTCAACTTCATCCCAACCCTGCTGCTCATGGCGGTGCTCGTCATGATCGGCGGTGACCTCCCGAACCTCCAGTGGCTGCTCATGATCCCGCTGGTGGCGCTGTTCGCAATCCTCAACACCGGGGTCGCTCTCATCTTCGCTCGCCTGACGGTGCACTTCCGCGACCTGAGCCAGCTGACCCCGTTCATTTCGCGCATGATCTTCTACACCTCGGGAGTGTTCTTCAACCCCCTTGCGCTTGTTGAAGATAAGCCGGTCCTCAAGGCGATCTTCGACTGGCACCCCCTGTTCGAGGTGCTGTCACTGGGACGCGGAATCCTCATGGGCGCCTACGAAATTCACTGGAACTACTGGTGGCACCTGGCGGTGTGGGCATTCAGCCTGCTGATCATCGGCACAATCTTCTTCTGGCGAGCAGAGGAGCGCTATGGTCGAGAAAACTGATATCGATTCCAAGCCGCGCGAAGGCGAACCGGTTGTCGTCGTCGACGACCTCCACGTGACGTTCAAAACACTGGCCACAGGCAAACACCTGGCCCCGGGGCAGACCGGCGGGCTGTTCCAGCGCAAACGCAGCTACAAGGAAGTCGAAGCCCTCAAAGGCGTGTCCTTCACCGCCAACGCCAACGAGTCGATTGGCGTCATCGGCACGAACGGGTCCGGCAAATCGACCCTGATGCGGGCACTCACCGGGCTCATCCCTCCCACCCAGGGAGCCGTCTACGCAAGGTCCCGACCCAACCTTCTGGGTGTCGGTGCGGCACTCATCCGCGACCTTTCCGGCGGTCAGAACATCATCCTGGGTGGTCTGGCCATGGGCATGAAGCGCGAAGAGATCGAAGAGAAGTACGACGAGATCGTCGAATTCACCGGTCTGCAGGAATTCATCGACATGCCGATGCGCACCTACTCGTCCGGTATGACCGCCCGGCTGAAGTTCGCCATTGCCACGGCCAAGGACTATGAAATCCTCATCGTCGACGAAGCCCTGGCAGTCGGCGACCGCCAGTTCCAGGAAAAGTCTGAAGCCCGCATCCGCGGCATCCGCGAATCTGCCGGTACCGTCTTCCTCGTTTCACACTCCATGCGGTCTATTCGCGACACGTGCAACAGGACAATCTGGATTGAAAAGGGCGTCCTCATGGCCGACGGCGACACCGACGACGTCGTCAAAGAATACGAAGCACACAGGTGAGCTGCGTGAGCATTGACCTTTCCCAACTGTGGGAACTCGATGAGCGTCCCGGCGTATCCTTCATCATGCCGGTGCTCAACGAAGAGAGCCGGATAGAACGCGCCGTGCAGACGGTGCTGAACCAGGAGTACCTGGGGCCAAAGGAAATCGTCATAGGCTTGGGGCCTTCAACCGACCGGACAGCTGAAATCGCCGAGCGCATGGCCCGCGATGATGCGCGCGTCCACGTGGTGCACAACCCCGCGGGCGATACTCCCACGAGCCTCAATCTGGCGATTGCCGAAACCCGCTATCCGGTCATCATCCGGGTTGACGCGCACTCGGAACTGCCGCCGGACTACGCAGCGATCGGAGTTGACACTCTGCGTGAAACGGGCGCTGCGAACGTCGGCGGGCTCATGCGCGCGGTGGGGGAGACCCCGTTCCAAAAAGCCGTTGCTCGTGCCTACATGTCGCCGATTGGCCTGGGCGGACCCGCCTACCATTCGGGTGCGAAAGCAGGCCCGAGCGAATCGGCCTACCTGGGCATCTTCCGCCGCGAAGTGTTCGAACTCCTGGGCGGCTTTGATCCCACCCTGCGCCGGGGGCAGGACTGGGAGCTCAACCTGCGTATCCGTGCGGCGGGCGGACTCGTGTGGTTCAACCCGGAACTCGTCGTCACCTACTGGCCGCGCGCCGATATTCGCAGCGTGGCCCAACAGTTCTATGCGACGGGCAAGTGGCGTGCTGAAATCGTGCGCCGACACAGCACCCGCAACAGCCTGCGCTATTTCGCCCCGCCCGTGCTGGTTGCCGGCTTGGCGACCGCCGCAGTGGGAACAGCGCTGCAGGCCACCGGCGCGGCTCGTCGCCTGCCTTCACCCGTGCGGTGGGGAATCGGCGCAGCACAAGTCGGCGCCGCCTCCTACGCCGCCGTCGTGTCAGCGCTCGCGCTGACGGCGAAGGATGCTGACAGGCAGGAGCGTGCAGCCTTCGCCGCGGCCGTGCCGACCATGCACATTGCGTGGGGAACCGGCTTCCTCAAGGGCATCGTCACGGGAGCCGACCACAGCGATGCCGACCGATCAAGAACAGAGGCGCGCGGCACCTCGGCAGAAGACAGGACAGAAGAACAGGACCGCCCATGAGCAAGAAGTTTGAGTTCGGCAAACAGCCGGCGAAGGGTTTCAACGCCCCGCTCATTGCGGGTGGGCTCGTGCTGGTGGGCATCCTGATTGCCGTGGCGGTTTTTGTCCTCATGCCCAAAGACCGGCTGACTGTCGACGGCCTCAACACACCTGCCGTGGCGGCACTCGGCGGAGGTTCGGACTCTCTGCCGGCAAATTCACTTGAAGCGGTCGAAGAGAACGCCAAGTTCGGCTACCTCCCGGCGGTTGACCTGGCGAAAACCGCCGATGGCGACCTCGTGCTGGCTGATGCAGAATCCGCGCAGGCGGACCTCAACCTGGCCCAGCCTTTGAACGAAACGCCAACTGACAAGTTCCTGTCGTCCAAGATTCCGCCCGCCAAGGGCAAAGGCGACAGTGGGGAGCAGACCCGCCCGGGCACCCCAATCACCTTTGACGACGCCATGAAGCGCTACGGCAAGTACCTGGTGTTCGCACCCCGCGTGGAATCGCAGGAAGTGCTGGGCGACGTCCTGGACATCACCGAAAAGCGCTCAGACCCGGATGCGCTCATTGTGCGCTCGACATCGCTCGAAGTGCTCAGCACCGCCGAAGAAGCCGGTGCCACCGGTATGTACATCGGAGAAGTCACCTCGACCACCCCCGGCCAGCTGCAGGAAGCCGGAGTTTCGATGGTCGCGCTGGAAGCCGGCGAAGACAGCCTTGACACGGATGCCTACGACAGCGCGGGAATTCGCGTGTGGGCTTCCGGTGTTGCCTCAGAAAAGCAACTCAAGGTGCTTGAGCAGGACGGCATCTTCGGCGCCCTGACCACTGATCCCTTTGCCGTCCAGCCGCCCGCTGTCAAAAGCAACAAGTGAATCGCGCCCCGCGCTTTCGCAGCTGAAGGAGAAACATGAGCCAGCCACTCGGCAAACCCGCACACATCGGCAATCTCGACGCTTCGCAGCTGGGCCCCCAGCCCACCTACCTGCCGGATGACCACCCGGATGTCGAGGCGCGCCGCCGCCTGGACGCCGGCGAAGAGCCCACTGACGTGGCCCACGACCTCCCGGCGTCCTGCCTGGCATGGGCCGAACTGTCCGACGAGGCCTTCTCCGAGGGTCGCCTGGTCGACTCCTACGCCTACGCCCGCGTGGGCTACCACCGTGGCCTCGACGCTCTGCGCCAGGCCGGTTGGCGCGGTGTCGGGCCGATTCCGTACTCCCACGAGGTCAACCGCGGCTTCCTCCACGCCCTGTACAACCTGGGCCGGGCTGCCGCCGGCATCGGCGAAGCAGAAGAGGCCCAGCGGATTGAGAAGTTCCTCCGCGACTCCGATCCGGAGGCCATTGACCGCATCGGCTCTGGAAGCTGACGAGGCGCCGCTCGCCTTAGCCTGTGACTGACCGGGGCTGCTCCTGACGTGTGGGGCTGCCCCGGTTTTGTCTGCCGGCGGGGTGCTCGTGGGCCCCGTCATTGCGCAGTGCCCCGCATCACATTTCTGCCCATCCGATAGAATGGGGTGGCAACGGCGGTCATCCGCCTTTTTGTATGCGCTTAATGTGCGAAGAAGTCAACGTGAGGTGACGAATGCCTGCAATCGTGGTCGTCGGTGCCCAGTGGGGCGACGAAGGCAAGGGCAAGACCACAGACATCCTGGGTACCCAGGTCGACTACGTCGTGAAGCCCAACGGCGGCAACAACGCCGGGCACACGGTGGTCGTCGGCGGCGAAAAGTACGAACTCAAGCTGCTGCCCGCAGGTATTCTGTCGCCGAATGTCACGCCTGTGATCGGCAACGGCGTCGTCGTCAACCTCGAAGCGCTGTTCGACGAAATCGAGGGCCTGGAAGCACGCGGTGCTGACACCTCGAAGCTCAAGATCTCCGCCAACGCGCACCTGGTGGCACCTTTCCACCAAACGCTGGACAAGGTTACGGAGCGCTTCCTGGGCAAACGCGCAATCGGCACCACCGGCCGCGGAATCGGTCCCACCTACATGGACAAGACCGCACGCCTGGGCATCCGCGTGCAGGACCTTTTCGACGAATCGATCCTGCGTCAGAAGATCGAAGGCTCCCTGCGCCAGAAGAACGAACTTCTGGTCAAGGTGTACAACCGCCGCGATGTTACGGTCGACGAAATCATGGAGTACTTTGCGCAGTACCGCGACCGCATTGCGCCGATGGTGGCGGAAACCGAACTGCTGCTCAACAAGGCACTCGATGAAGGCAAGGTCGTTGTCATGGAAGGCGGCCAGGCCACCATGCTCGATGTTGACCACGGCACCTACCCGTTTGTCACCTCGTCTAACCCCACCGCCGGCGGTGCCTGCGTCGGCACCGGTATCGGCCCCACCCGCATCAACCGGGTCGTCGGCATCGTGAAGGCCTACACCACCCGCGTGGGCGCAGGCCCATTCCCCACGGAGCTGTTTGACGACATGGGCGAATACCTGCAGAAGCAGGGCGGCGAATTCGGCGTCAACACCGGCCGTCCGCGCCGCTGCGGCTGGTTCGATTCAGTCATCGCCCGCTACGCAAGCCGCGTCAACGGCTTCACCGACTACGTGCTGACCAAACTCGACGTGCTCGACGACCTGGACGAAATTCCAGTGTGCGTGGCCTACGACGTCGACGGTGAGCGCTTCGACGAAATGCCGATGTCCCAGTCGGACTTCCACCACGCCAAGCCGATCTACGAAACCTTCCCCGGCTGGAAGGAAGACATCTCCGGCTGCCGCACTTTCGATGACCTGCCGAAGAACGCACAGGACTACGTGCTGGCGCTCGAACGCATGTCCGGCTGCCGAATCTCGGTCATCGGTGTGGGCCCCGACCGCGAACAGTCGATCGTCCGCCACGACCTGCTGGACTGATCTGCTGAGTTGATCTGCTCAGGGGTGCGTGCCGGTTACCCTTGTGGCATGCACTCAACCCCGCAGATACCCGAACCCGCGCAGAAGGTTCCCCACGAGCGGACCTTCCACGGCGACACGTTCGTCGACAACTACGAATGGATGCGCGACAAAGACAGCCCGCAGGTCCGTGACTACCTGGACCGCGAAAACGCGTACACGGATGCTCGCACGGAGCACCTGAACGGCCTGCGTGAGCGGATTTTCGACGAGATCCGTTCGCGAACAAAGGAAACCGACCTCTCAGTTCCCGCCCGCCGCGGCGACCATTGGTACTTCACCCGCACCTCGGAGGGGAAGAACTACCCGGCCTACTGCCGTGTCCCAGTGCGCGACGCTGACAGCTGGACCCCACCCGGCATCGAACCGGGTGTTGCTCTGGACGGCGAAGAACAGCTCATCGACTTCAACGCTGAAGCCGGTGACAGCAGCTTCTTCGCAGTCGGCTCTCTCGATGTTTCCCCCGACGGCAAGCTGCTCATCTACGCCGTCGACAGGGTTGGCGATGAGCGCTTCACACTGCGCATCCGCAACTTGGAAACCGGTGAAGATCTGCCCGACGAAATCTCCGGCATCTTCTACGGCGCCTGCTTCGACGGCACCGGCAAGCACATCTACTACACAACAGTCGATGATTCCTGGCGCCCTGACACCGTGTGGCGGCACACCCTGGGTGCGTCGACGGACAGCGACGAGGCTGTGTTCCGAGAAGACGACGAAAGGTTCTTCGTCGGCGCTGAGCTCTCCCGCACCGGTGACTACCTATTCATCGCGACCGAAGCGAAGACCACGTCCGGCACCTGGTTCATCCCCACCTCGGACCCGACTGCCGAACCGCAGCCGGTGTGGCCGCGTGAGCAGGACGTCGACTATTCGGTCGAACACGCCGTGATCGATGGGGAAGACCGCTTCCTTATCGTCCACAACCGCGACCGAGCCGACTTCGACATCGTCGAGGTGCCAGCGACAGCCCCTGACACCTCGGCAGCCCCTGGCACCTCGGGAGACTCCGCGGATCAGGTGCGCCGCGTGCTGCGGGATGTCAGCGGCATGCGCATTGAAGAAGTCCAGGCGTTCAGCGGCCTCATCGCCGTCGGCTACAGGCGCGCGGGCTTTGCCCGAGTCGGCATCATCGACCTGAACGCGGCAGCCGAAGACGGCGTGCGCCCGATGACGGAAGTCGACTCCGGTGAAGACGCCGGCTACCGCTTCATTGCAGCGGACAACCGCTCCTTCGACCAGCCGCACGTGCGAGTGACGATGGGTTCGCTCGTCCGTCCGCACACGGTCGCTGACTGCACTCCGACCAGCACGCAGATCCGCAAGGTGACAGAAGTGCCCGGTGTGGACCTCGGCGCGTACTCGCAGACTCTGGAGTGGGCAACGGCGGCCGACGGCACGCAGATCCCGGTGAGCCTCGTGTGGCGGACCGACGCTGTTGACCGCAGCGGCCCGGCACCGCTCAACCTGTACGGCTACGGCAGCTACGAAGCTTCCATGGACCCGGCGTTCGCAGCGGCTCGCCTGAGCCTGCTGGACCGCGGCGTCGTGTTCGCGATCGCCCACATTCGCGGTGGTGGCGAAATGGGCCGCCACTGGTACGAACAGGGCCGCATGGAGTTCAAGAAGAACACCTTCACCGACTTCATCGACGTTGCCGACCACCTGATCAGCACCGGCTGGACGACAGCCGATCGGATGGTTGCCCGCGGCGGTTCCGCCGGCGGTCTGCTTATGGGCGCGGTAGCCAACATGGCCCCGGACCGCTTCGCCGGGATCATCGCGGACGTTCCCTTCGTCGATTCGCTCACCTCGATGCTCATGCCGGAACTGCCGCTGACCGTCATTGAATGGGAAGAGTGGGGCGACCCGCTGCACTCGAAGGAGTTCTACGAGTACATGCGCAGCTACGCGCCGTACGAAAACGTCACGCAGCAGGAGTACCCGCCGATTTTGGCGATCACATCGCTCAACGACACCCGCGTGCTGTACGTCGAACCCGCCAAGTGGACGGCCCGTCTGCGTGAAGTCGGCGCCGATGTCATCCTCAAAACCGACATGACCTCTGGTCACGGTGGAGCATCCGGCCGCTATGACTCGTGGCGCGAAGCAGCATTCTGGATGGCCTGGATGCTTGACCGCCTGGGCCTGGCCGAAAGCGGTGAGAAGTGAGTCCCGCACTCATCGCGGCAGCCGTCTTCACCCTGCTGGGCTTCGGCGTGGCAGCACTTCTGTGGTTTCCGACCCGCGACGCTGCCGCCGGCCGGCTTGGCCCCAACGACCGGTGGGGCATCCGCATGGGTGCCACCCGCCGCTCGCCTGAAGTGTGGCAGCACGCCCACCGGGCCGCGTTCATCTACATCGCCGCAGCACCGTGGATCGCCGTGATCTCACTGCTGGCCACAATCGCCCTGGCCGTGTGGGTCAGCGAAGGCGGGGCGCTCATGATGGCGCTGCTGGGCCTGTGCGGGCAGATCTTCATCGGCATCTTCGGCACCGTCTTCGCCATCATCGCCGCCCGCGGCAAACGGTAGACCGTCGGTTCCGGAACCGGTGCCCAGCGGCACCCGAACCGGACCGCGGACAGCAAGCGGCGCCTCGTCAGAAGAATGACGAGGCGCCGCTTGGCTCTGTGCCAGTGTTAGGTGATCAGCTCGCCAGGGTCAGCTGCCCAAGCGCTTGGATGCGATCTCAGCGCCCTGTGCGAGGCTTTCGAGCTTCGCCCAGGCGATTTCGGGGTGGACGCGTCCGCCCAAACCGCAGTCGGTCGAGGCGACGACGTTTTCGGGGCCCACCAGGCGGGCAAAGCGCTCAATGCGGTCTGCCACCAGCTGCGGGTGCTCCACGATGTTCGTCGAGTGGGACACGATGCCGGGGATGATGTACTTGCCGTCGGGCAGCTTGGTGTCCTCCCAGATGCGCCATTCGTGTTCGTGGCGGACGTTCGCGGCTTCGAAGGTGATGCCGGCGGCGTTGATGCTCAGTACATCGTCGACGATCTCTTCGAAGGGCAGGTCCGTAACGTGCGGGCCGTGCCAGGATCCCCAACAGGTGTGGAAGCGCACCTGCTGCGGGTCGATGCCGCGCAGTGCGTAGTTGAGCGCCTCAATGCGGGGGCGCGTGAATTCGCGGTACTCCTCGAACGTGGGGGCGGGGTTGATCTGGTCCCAGTTCTCAGCAATCGAAGGGTCGTCGATCTGGATGATGAACCCGGCTTCGGCAATCGCCAGGTACTCTTCGCGGAAGACATCGGCCATGGCCCAGATGAACTCTTCCGCGGTGTCGTAGTAGCCGTTCTCGATGCGTGCGGCAGAGCTTGGGCCGAGCGAGTTGATGTAGGCGGTCGACGGGTCGACGCCGGCTGCCTCGCAGGCCTTCTTCAGGTTCTGGATGTCACGCTGGATGAGCTCCTGGCCGACGTAGCGCACCGGCTCAACGGCCACGGGGAACTGCTGCTGCTGTCCGGTGTCAGCGCCAGAAGCTTCCACGTCGCCGTACACGCCGGGGAACAGGTGGCGGTCGCGGCGGTCGGGAAAGCTGGTCAGCACAACCTTGCCCGGTTCAGAGCGGACCGGGGGAGCATTGTGGAAGTGCACATCCTGCAGTTCAAGGCCCGAGGTGCGCTCAAAGGAGTAGTGCCACCAGGCGCCGTAGTCCCTTTCGGCGGCCATGGCGTGACCGTATTCGCCGTCATTGACTTCCGTGATGCCGACGTCCTTCTGGCGCTTGACGATGTCGACAACGGAATCGGTCAGCAGCTGTCCGAACTCGTCTGTGTCGATGTTGTCATCAAAGCGTGCGGCGTTGGCGGTAATCAGCTTGTCGGTGCGCGGCAGTGATCCGGCGTGAGAAACGCGAATGGTCATGATGCTCCTTTCTGGATGAATTTTTTTCATCATATGAACGGGCAAACATGTGTGCTGTGGTGTTGACGCATTTCGGAACATTCGCGAAAACACAAGCGGCGCCTCGTCATAAAGTGACGAGGCGCCG
>NZ_KV786070.1:0-16987 GCF_001806835.1 Brevibacterium sp. HMSC24B04
AACCGGGTCAACGCACTCTAAAACCGGAAGAGCCCTATTGGGGCACGACCATCACCTACCGTGAATTCGACGCCTACGCACGGGCTTTTGCACAGGTTCTTGCCGACGGCGGCTTCGGTGCCGGCGACAGGCTGGGCCTGTACATGCAGAACGTGCCGGCGTTCCCGATTGCGGTGTTTGCCGCATGGAAGCTCGGGGGTCAGGTGGTTCCGCTCAACCCCATGTATCGCGGCGAGCTCGAACACATCTTCAACGACTCGCAGCCCAAGGCGATTGTCGTGTCCGCTCACGCCTGGAACGACAGGGTCGCACAGTGGGCGCAGCACATCCCGCAGATCTTCACCGTCAGCGAAGACGACTTCATCACCGGCCAGCTGCCGCCTGCCATCGCCCCGCTGATGCAGAACACGGACACCGGCCAGACCGACTTCCTCACTGCCATCCGCACGGCCCTCGAGAGCGGAAACACCGACAGTGTTCCCACTGAACCCCCGGTCGGCCCAAACGACCCGGCAATGATCGGCTACACCTCGGGAACGTCCGGCCGTTCAAAAGGTGCCGAGATCCTGCACGTGGCCATCGCCCACAACGCCCAGATGGCAAAAATCCAGAACGGCTACGGCCCGGAGCACTCCTACTTCACCCTGGCTCCGGTCTTCCACATTACGGGCTTCGTCACCCAGATGCTGGCAGCCGTCGCGTGTGCGAGCACGCTCATCATGAACTACCGGTTCGAACCGTCCTCGGTGCTGCGCATGCTGCGTGAAGAGAAGCCGCACGCTATGGCCGGCCCGGCAACTGCGTTCCTCGCACTGTTGGCCCACCCCGAGTTCACCGGCACTGAGTTCGACAGCTTCACTGCGATCAACTCCGGTGGAGCACCCGTACCGGAAGCGCTCGTTGAAAAGTTCGAAGAGCGCACGGGACACTACGTCGGTCAGGGCTACGGCCTGACAGAAACCTCCGGCCAATCCGCCGCTGTGCCGCAGGGAATGCGCGCACCCGTTGACGAAAAGACCGGTACTCTGTCTGCTGGCCTGCCGCTGGCGGCCACGATGTATCGGATCATCGACCTTGACGGCAAAGAAGTCGGTCCCGGGGAGGTCGGCGAAATCTGTGTGAGCGGTCCCATCATCGCCCGGTCCTACCTCAACAATCCCGAAGCCACCGCGGCTAATATCCCCGGCGGCGAACTGCGCACCGGGGACGTGGGCTACATGAACGAGGACGGCTGGCTGTTCATCATCGACCGCGTGAAGGACATGATCAACAGTTCTGGCTACAAGGTGTGGCCGCGCGAGGTCGAAGACGTCCTGTACCGGCATCCCGCCGTGATGGAAGCAGCCGTCGTCGGTGCTCCCGATGAGTACCGGGGCGAAACCGTCGCTGCTTTTGTCAGCCTCAAAGACGGTCAGCAGGCAAGCGAGGACGAACTCATCGCCTTCTGCCGGGAACGCCTCGCCGCTTACAAGGCTCCGCACAGCGTGACGTTCATCGATGAGGTTCCGAAGAACGCCAGCGGCAAGATTCTGCGCCGTGAGGTCCGTCGCGCGGCTGCCGAAGCCGCTGAAGCCGCCGGCACTGCCGGCTGACGCGCTGCCGGCTGACGCGTCACTGCACCCACCACCGCACGCGCCGGTCTTCCGTGGGGCACTGAGCCCTTCGGGAGACCGGCGCTGTCATGCGGGGCGCTAGACTTTCGGCGATGTCACAACCGCCTGTCTCTCTTAACCGCGAAATCATCCGGTTGGCCCTGCCTGCGCTCGGTGCGCTGGCCGCGGAACCTGTTTTTCTTCTGGCTGACACCGCGATGGTGGGCCACCTGGGTGCTGATGCTCTGGGCAGCTTGGCCGTCGCCGGTGCTGTCGTCCAGACCGTTCTGGGGCTCATGATCTTCCTGGCCTACGCCACGACCCCGCGGGTGGCGCGCAGGCTGGGTCGCGGTGACACCCGAGGCGCCGTTTCGGCCGGTTTCGACGGCATGTGGTTGGCTCTTGTCACCTCCGCGGTGCTGCTCGCGGCGGGTCTGCCTTTTCTGGAAAGTGTCGTAAAGCTCATCGGCCCGGCTCCCGAGGTGGTGCCGGGTGCGGTCTCGTATCTCACGATTTCGTGGTGGGGTCTTCCCTTTATGCTCGTCGTCATTGCGGCGACGGGCCTTCTGCGGGGTCTGCAGGATACGCGCACCCCGCTGATAGTCGCCGTCGGCGGTTTTGGGGTCAACATCGCTCTGAACGCCCTTTTCATCTACGGGCTCGACATGGGGGTTGCCGGTTCTGCTTTGGGGACGGTGACCGCCCACGCGCTCATGTGCACCGTGTACGTGGTCATCGCTTTTCGCGCGGCTGCCCGCTACGGGGCCAGTCTGCGGCCCGACTGGGCGGGCGTGCTGTTTGCCGCCCGCACCTCCGGATGGCTGCTGCTGCGCAATGCGGCTCTGCGGACTGCGCTCATCATCCTGGTGAGCCTCGCTGCCGTTCGCGGTACGGCAGAACTCGCAGCCCTGCAGATCGCGCAGACTCTCTTCAATTCCCTGGCGCTCGTGCTTGATTCGCTGGCCATCGCGGGTCAGGCTCTCGTGGGCCTGCAGATCGGCAGGCGGGATCGGGCGATGGTCCACGCCGTCAATCGCCGTCTGGTTCTGTGGGGAGTGGGCTTCGGCTTCATTGTCGGGGCGCTCCTCGCCGCGGTCTCACCGTGGGTGGGCCGCTTTTTCACGTCTGACCCGCAGGTCATCGACATTACGCTGCAGCTGGTGATCGTGTTGGCCATCAGCCTGCCGCTGGCCGGCTACGTATTCACAATCGACGGCATCCTCATGGGGGCAGAGGACGCCCGCTATCTGGCGCTCGCCCAGGTGGGCGCCTGCGCCGGCTTCGCAGTCCTTGCGTTCACGGCCGAAGCCCTGTGGCCGAGCATTGTGGTGCTGTGGGCGTGCTTTGTCATCGGCTTCGTGGCCTTCCGCGCAATTGGCCTGGGCGTGCGCATGCGGGCGGACACGTGGATCATCCGCGCTGAGAAGCTACAGTGAGTGCCATGGACATCACACCTCTTGAACCCGGCAGCCAGGACGAGCTGCGTCCCTTTGCGGACATGGTTCCAGGCGCGCCCGCTGACTGCGACCAGGGACTCATCGCCCGCGTTTCGGGTGAGGCTGTCGGAGCGGCGTGGCTGAAAGACGACGGCCCGGCAGCAGCGGGCTTTGTCGGTGAGGGCATTCCCCAGGTCTACATCGCCGTTGCCGAAGAGCACCAGGGCGAAGGCCTGGGCACGAAGCTGCTGGGCGGAGTGCTTTCACTTGCCCGCATGTCCGGCGCGACCGCCGTCAGCGCCGCAATCGCCGAAGCGAACGAAGCTCAGGAGCTCTTCGGCAGGCTGGGCTTCACGGATGTGGGCTTCGGCGAGGGCACATATGTACTGTTAGCCGACCTCAGCGAGCGCAGATGACACACCCCTTGGACGAAGCTGTCCGCTTCACCACCACCAGTTCTGACGATTCTGGGGCAGTGCTGCGCGCAGCGACCCACCCCGCCTACAACAACATGGTCGGCCCCTTCGGCGGGATCACGGCAGCACAGCTGCTGGCCGCGGTTCAGCAGCACCTCGCAGCACAGGGGAATCCTGCCGCCCAAACTCTCAACTACACATCACCTGTGGAGTACGGCGAGTTCGACATTCACCTGGAACTGGTGCAGACGAACAACTCGAACCAGCACTGGAACGTGCGGATTACGCAGGGGGAGAGCACACCGGTCACCGGCAGCGTGGTCTTCACATCCGAACGTGACACCTTTGCACATCAAGAAGCGCGTTTGCCGCAGGTGCCGGGCCCAGAAGAGTGCGAGTCGGCTCCGCCCGTGAATGATCTGCGCTGGCTGGATAACTACGAGTTCCGCTTTGCCCGGGGCGCCTATGAGCTGGGCCGCGAACACGACGATTCCGAATCCGTCTACTGGCTGCGCCACACACCCAGCCGCCACTGGGACGCGCCCTCTTTGGCCAGTGCAGCGGATTCCTTCTTCCCGCGCATTTTTCTGCGCACCGGCAAACCGCACCCGGCAGCCACGATCTCACTGACCACGTACTTCCTGGGCACGCCGGAAGAATACGCATCCGCGGGTGAATACGTGCTCTGCCAGGGCCGCGCACAGCGCTTCGGTGGGGGAACCGCAGATCAGAGCGCCCGCCTGTTCAGCTCCGAAGGACACCTGCTGGTCTCAACTCACCAGCTGACGTACTTCCGCGGCTGAGCGCTCCGGGAGTCCTCACAAAGCACGAGGTGCCGCTCAGGTGAGCGGCACCTCGTGCTTCTTCTGTCTGGGGTCGGGGGAGCCGACCTGCTTGCGTATCAGGCGTTCTTTGCCGGGAAGCGGCGCAGGCCCTCCACGAGAGCGTCACGGTCGCCGGCAAAGCAGACGCGCACCCAGCCTTCGCCGAAGCTGCCGAACGCGGTGCCCGGAGCGACCGCCACTCGGTGCTCCCGCAGGAAGTTCTGCGCCCAGGAGCCGACATCGCCGGCGGAGTCGTGGCTGACGTTGACGAACAGGTAGAAGCCGCCGGCGGGGTTGACGTATTCGAGGCCGAGCTCATCAAGCACTTCGAGAGCTGCTCGGCGGTTCTCGGTGTAGTGGTCACGCGCGGCTTCGAGGTCGTCCTGCGGGCCTGCAACCGCGGCAATCGCAGCGTACTGGGACGGAGTGTTAACACAGCTTGCATTGGCTTCCTGGACCGCGGCAAAGCGCACGTCGAGGCCCTTGGGCAGCACCAGGTAGCCCAGGCGGGCACCCGTGAGAGCGTAGCTCTTCGACAGCGAGTACACCGACATCACGCGACCGTCGGTGTCGAAGACAGCCGGCGAGGTGAAGGGCACCTGCGCGTCTTCGAACAGAATGTGCTCGTAGACCTCATCGCTGATGACCCACAGGTCGTGGCGCTTGGCAAAGTCCATGATCTGCTCGATGAGGGCAGGCGGGATGACAGTGCCCAGCGGGTTGGACGGGCTGTTGATGAGAATCGCCTTCGTCTTCTCGGTGACAAGCCCCTCAAGCACGTCAAGGCGCGGCAGGAAACCGTCTTCGGGATCCAGGTGGTAGGGCACCGGTGTGGCACTCATGAGCATGGGAGTCATGAAGAACGTGGCGTATCCAGGGTCCGGGACGAGGATTTCGTCACCCGGGTCAAGCGCCATGCTCATGGCCACGTTGAGCGCCTGCGAACCGCCGGCCGCGACGTTGATCTGATCGGGATCGACCGTGTAGCCGTTGTAGGTGCGCAGCTTCTGGGCAAGAGTTTCGCGCAGTTCGTCAATGCCCTGGTTGGCGGTGTAGCTCAGGTCGTCGCGCAGCCAGGCGTCAGCGCCGGCTTTCTTCACGTGCTCGGACACCGGCAGGCTGGGTTCGCCAACAGACAGGTCGATGACGTTGTCCATCTTTGAGGCAAGTTCGAAGACCGCGCGAATACCAGAATCGGGGACATTGGAAGCGCGCTGGCTCAGCTTCGGCATGGGGGACTCCTCGAGGGGCACTATGAACTAACTGTCAGGGATGTGCACACAGTCAATCACGCGGTTTCAGTCTTGAAAAGAGCAGCGTATAGCAATGTGCACATATGTCAATGGTTTTCTATGACACCGCGGTGCCGGCCGGCCTAGCCTGTGCGGAGCTTAAGCCCGTTGACAGTCTCATTGAAAGTTAGGAAACACCGTGGTTCGTCCGCACCCCATGACCGCCGCGCTCGCGGCCGCCGCAATCAGCGCTTCTGCTTTTATGCCGACTATCCCAGTCAATGCCGCTGAAGGTGCTGCCGCAAGTGCGGTGTGCCCTCCAGCCGCGAAGAACAAAGCTGACCATGAACGGCTGACACTTGAAAAAGAGCACACGGACGCGGTTTCCATGTGCCTTGACGGGCAGAAGAACATGCGCCTGTTCACGAAGGCCGACCTCGCTTCCGGGAAAGGGCAGCGCTTCGCACCGGAAGACGTTGCGTTCCACGTGACTGACGCGCTCAAAACCCAGGTGCCCGCTAAGGGATTCGAGTTCACCGGTGCTGCCGGCAAAGATGCCTGGATGATTCCCGAAGTCCAGAACCACGACGGCATCTGGGCCGGCTGGAACACAGAGGACATCCGTGCGGGCATGGTCGACGGAGACCACGTCACGATGCGGCTCAATCAGAAGAAATCCGTCCTGCCAGAAGGTGCGCAGGTCGAGCTCTTCCAGGCGGGTCTGGTCGGCACCAAGCGCATCCTGTCTTCTTCAGATCCCAAGCACGCCAGCTTCAACCAGCCGGTGGCCGCACACGTTCACGCCAACTGGACCTTCACCAAGCCCGGTGTCTACCGGCTCGTATTCTCGGCCGAGGCCACCGTTGGGGGAAAGAAAACCGCTGACGAAAAGGAATACGTCTTCGCTGTTGGCCAATCCGGCATCGACGAACTGAAGAAGCCTTCCGACGATTCGGGCAAACAGCCGAAACCAGACAACCCCGGCGGTACGGAAACACCCGGCGGTCCCGGCGGCGGCACCTCGGGCCCCGGCGAGGGTCCGGCGCCCAAGCAGCCGAATCCTGAGACCGACTCCGGCACCCCTGAACTCGCACCGGACACCGTGAAGGTCACGAAGGACAAAGAGTCCTACAAGCTGGGGGACCAGCCGAAGCTGACCGCGAAAGTGGGGGCGAAGACCGACGTTCAGGTCCAGTGGCAGACCAAGCAGCGCGGTGACAGCTGGCGCAGCTACCAGGGTGCTGCTGGAAACACACTCGTTCTGCCGAAGCTGACGGACGACTACCGCGACATGCAGGTCCGCGCCCTGGCTGTGGCAAAAACCGGTGCGCAGACTGTGTCGGAGCCGGTGACAATTGACATCGAGGGCGAAGAGCAGAACCAGAAGGCTCCGCAGAAAGACACGGAGTCAAACGGTTCTCCGTCCGCCGGCGGTACGGCAGCGGCCCCCGGCGCACAGTCTGCAGCGCAGCCGGCCGGATCGGCACCCGATCCGTGCGTTCCGGACAGCTCAGCCGGTGGTGGCGCCGGTGGCGATGCCGCCGGAAGTGCCGGTGCGTCCGGCGGAACCTCTGCGGGAGGCGCGAACGGTGCTGGTGCCCAGGGCCGCACAGCACCAAAGGGCCAGCGCGTGCGCGCGGAAGCCGGCCACTTCGACTTTGGCCCGCGATTGAGCGGCGGGAAGGTCTCCGCGCAGGTCAAAGACGACCGCACCGCACCGCCGGTGTGGCGCGATCCCGATGACGTTGAATTCATCATCGGCCAGGCCGCAAAGAAGCCCGTTCCGGCCGGTTACGAGTTCCTCGGTTCCGCCGGATCACAGGTCTACATGATTTCCCAGCAGCAGGAAGACGGCGTCCCGTGGCTGGGCTGGAACACCCAGGACCCAGAGATCATGAACCGCGCATCGAAAGTCACGATGACCCTGACCAACGTCAGCGGTCCCGGCCAGATGCATGTCTTCCTCGGCGGCAGCGGACTCGGCGGCGGCAGCGCCACCCGTGTGTTCAGCAAGGCCGGCGACTCCTACCAGGTGCCGGTGGGAACACACCAGCACGGCTTCTGGGCGTTCACAAAGCCCGGCACCTACACCGCCACCATCCGGTTCACCGTGGCGCTGAAGTCCGGTGGCACCACGACGGCCGACGGCACCCTGCACTTCAACGTCGGAGGCGGCGCACAGGCCGGCGGCAGCATCAAAGCCGATCAGCAGTCAGCTGAGGGTCAGCAGCCGGCTGGGGAGCAGCCAACAGACGGCGCCACACCTCAGACGGGGGAGCAGACCGCTGATGATTCCGCCTCGCCAGCACAGCAGCCAGCGGGTGATCCGTGCGCGCTGCCCCGAACCGGAGTGAACGGCCTCGGCGCGACCGGCGCTGTCGGTCTTGGCCTGCTGACCGTCGGTGCGGCCGCCGTCTGGATCCAGCGTCGTCGCACCTCCAAGTGAAGGTCCGCCGACTGCTGAGGGTCGCGGCAGCAAGCGCCGCGGCCCTCGCCCTGACCGGCTGTGCAACGGGTCTGCCCAGCAGCGCAGAACAGCTGCGCGTGGTCGCCACGACCGGCATCATTGCCGACCTGGCCTCCCACGTCGCAGGTGATGCCGCCCAGGTCCAGCCGCTCGTGCCCAAGGGAGCTGACCCGCACAGCTACGAGCCGACCCTGCGGGACGTACGCAGCATCGTCTACGCCGACGTCGCCCTGACGAACTACCAGATGCTCGAAGAGCACCGGCTCATCACGACGGTCGATGCGAACCTGCCGAAAACTGCAATCAACGCGGCGGTGGCCGAAAGCGCTGTGAAACACGGAGCCAACGTCATCCCGCTTGTTGAAGACGTGCACCTGGACACCGTGTGGTTGGGGCTGCGAGTGCACGGCACCGCGGATTCTCGAGGTGCCGACCGCAGTTCCGAGGTGCGTCTGAGGATGACGGGGGCTTCCGTGCCGGAAGGAGCTTCAGCGCACACGTTCCTCACGCGCTCGCTGGGCCAGACGGACGTGCTGTTCGACACGACTGACGGCTTCGGTCCACAAGATCTGGTGAGTCTGCCGCCGGCGGCCCACACCCACGTGTCCTGGGCCTTCAGCAAGCCTGGGGTCTACCGGCTGCGGTTCTCCGCCGGTTTGGCCGCGCGCGCAGAAGACAGTCGCGAAGAGCGGCTGGCCAGCGGCGAATTTGCAGTCGTCGTCGGCAAAGACCCCGCGACGATCCCGGAAATGAAAGACCGCAGGGTTGTCGATGCGGGTCACGCCGACATCACGGTCGATGCCGATGCCGGCAGATTTGCCCTGGCCGTGGACAAAAAGGGCGGGGGACTGGAGTACCTGGACCCTGCAGAAACCGTCGTATCCGTGACCAACAGCGCGTGGAGGGACATCCCGCGCGGAGCGTCGTTCCTCGGCCCTGCAGGCACACCCACCTACCTGCTGCCACAGGCTGTGCTCGGCAAACACGTTCACGGGGAAATCGACCCGCACATGTGGCTGTCAGCAGACAACGCAATCGCCTACGTCAAGGTCATCCGCGATGTCTTCAGCCGTGCCGATCCCGCCAACGCTGAAACCTACAGGGCGAATGCCGCGGACTACATCGATCAGCTCGACCAGCTGGACGCCGAAGTGCGCCGTGACATCGACGCAATACCCAAACACAGGCGGCACATTGTCACAGCGCACGACGCATACCGGTACTTCGCGGATGCCTACGGGCTCTCAATCGCCGGCTTCGCAAGCCCCCACCCGGGAGCAGAGCCGTCTGCCGCAGACCGGCGCAGACTCGGCGACACCATCCGGAACCTCGACATACCGGCTGTATTCCTGGAGCCGATGGGCCGCTCACCTGCGCTGACAGATGCGGCCGCCTCGGAAGGCGCCGAAATCTGCACGCTCTACTCCGACACCTTTGACAACCACGTATCCAGCTACATCGAACTCATGCGCACCAACGCCCGCACTCTGAAAGGCTGCCTCGCATCATGACAATCGCAAAGAGACTCTCAGGCATCCTCGCCGCCGCCATGACCGCAGCCATCGTCGCCAGCGGAACATCAGCGGCAGCGGCACCAGCCGACGGCGGCCAAGACGGACTGGAGCAGAAAGTCACCAGTGACGAAGCATTCGGCAGCGAGCAGGTCGTGCGCTCAGAAGGCCACATCGACCTGGGCCCGAAGGTCGTCGAGGGCGGACTCGTTTTCGCCGCACGCGATGACACCGAAAGCACACCCGTGTGGCGGCACCTGGACGACCTCGTCCTCCAAGTCGGCGATACCGCCAAGACACAGATCCCAGAAGGAGACCAGTACGACTTCACCGGCGCCTCGACCGGGGAGGACGTGTGGATCATTCCCCAGGTCGAACAGCCCGGAGCGCCGTGGCTGGGCTGGAACACACAGGACCCCGCATTCCTCGACGGCGCGGTTGACAACGTCACCCTGCGCTTCAGCGGCGCACAGGGGCCGGGGAAGGTGAGCCTGTTCCTGCAGAACGGCGATTTCGGCGAACCCGACGTTCTGTGGACGGCAGACAAAGCGGCCGACGTCAATGTCGACCTCAACACCCACACGCACGCCAACTGGGTCTTCACGAAGCCCGGCATCTACCTGGTGACCGTCAGCCTGAGCTCCAAGCGCAGCGACGGCACCACGAGCGAAGACACGCAGACCATCCGGCTTGCTGTCGGCGATGACGCCGACCCCAAGGAAGCAGCCCAGGCAGAAGCCACGCAGCCGGCATCAGGCGAACAGGACAGCGCACAGCCGGAGGACAGTGGCGCTCAGGGCACCGACCCGGCGGTTCTCATTGCCATCGGCATCGGCGCTGTTGCAGTGCTCGCCGCTGTTTTCTTCACCGTCATCGCCGTCATCAACCGACACCGCAGGGCCGCGGGTGGCAGCCGTGAGTGAACCGCTGCTGACACTTGCCGGAGTGACCGCCTCACTGGGCGGGCGGACAATCGTCCGCGGCGCGGACCTTGAGATCCGGGCCGGGGAGTTCACCGCGCTGCTGGGACCCAACGGTGCCGGCAAAACAACCCTGCTGCGCTCCATCCTCGGCACCATCCCGTCATCTGGAACCATCACGGTCAACGGCAAGCCGATCTCCAGGAAGAACCGCCCCGGCTACGTGCCGCAGCACCAGTCCTTCGCGTGGGACTTCCCCGTCACGGTGGCCACCGCCGTCATGACGGGGCTGCCCAGGCGCCTGCTGCGGCCGGTCGAGCACTACCGAGCGGTCGATAGGGCGCTGGCTCACGTCCACCTGGCCGAATTCGCAGGCCGTCCCGTCGGTGCGCTCTCGGGTGGGCAGAAACAGCGTGTTCTCGTAGCGCGCGCCCTCGTGGGAGGAACCGATGTTCTCCTACTTGACGAACCGTTCACCGGAGTCGACATGCCGACACAGGAGTTCCTCACCGACGTCTTCACTGACCTTGCCAGCCAAGGCACCGCCATCTTCATGTCCACCCACGACCTCCCTGCGGCCCTGCGCACCTGCTCCCACTGTGTGCTGTTCGACGGAACCGTGCGCGCACACGGCGCGACAGAGGACATCCGCAGCCGTGAACTGTGGGCTGACGTCTTCGGCATCGACGCGACTTCCTCCCTTCTGGAGGCAGTGTGACGCCCCTGGACTTCTTCACCGACCTGTTCAACCCGCAGCTGGCGTTCCTGCCGCGTGCGCTCGCCATGGCCGTCCTGGCTGCAGCACTGTGCGGAATCGTCGGCACCTACGTTGTGCTGCGCGGGATGAGTTTCATCGGCGACGCGGTTTCGCACGCTGTCTTCCCGGGCCTGGCCACAGCCTTTGTCATCGGAGCCGACCTCGCGCTCGGTGGAATCATTGCGGGACTGGTCACCTCGCTGGCCGTTGCCGTGGTGTCACAGCTGCGCAGACTGCGGGAAGACTCCGTCATCGGTGTGTTCCTCGTGGCGGCTTTCGGCCTGGGCATTGTCATCATCTCCCGGGCACCCGGCTACGCGGGATCACTCACCGACTTCCTGTTCGGCTCGCTGACGGGTGTTCCGGTGCGCGACCTCGTGGTCGTCGCGGCCGTTGGAGCTTTTATTGCGGTGCTGTTGGCGGTTTTCCACCAGCAGCTCGTCGCCGTCAGCCTCGACCGAGAGTTCGCCGCCGTGCAGGGCATTCGCGTGTTCTGGATCGACATGCTGCTCTACGTGTGCGTGACTCTGGCCGTCGTCTTCTCCATTCAGACGGTGGGCAACATCCTCGTGCTCGGTCTGCTTATTACGCCAGCCGCTGCCGCCCGGATGCTGACGGAGCGCCTGTCAGTCATGTTCATCCTCGCACCGACCATCGGTGCGGTGTCAGCGTTCATCGGCCTGTGGCTGTCCTGGACTCTTGAAACCCCGGTCGGCGGCACAATCGTTCTTGTGCTCACCGCAGTCTTCTGTGTGGCATGGCTGGCGGCTCCGCGCCACGGACTCATCTTCCGGTTGAGGTCCGCATGACGATGTGCCGCTGGGCTGTTGCTGCTGCGTGTGCTTTCGCTGTTCTCGCCCCTGGGACTGCCGCCGCTGCCGAACCGAAAGGCGAAGCGCAGATCCGTGTTGAGGGGAAGACGGGAGGAACCGTCGAATTCCCTGCTGCCGGAAGAGCCGTCATCTCCGATGGCGAGCTGAGCTTCGCGGATGCCGACGCTCTGCGCATTCTCAAAAGGCCCGTGCCGCTGACAGCCCACTGGACACACGGAGGTGCCCTCGAGGTGCCTGTCACCGGTCCCGCGGGCGTGTACTGCATTGCTGTTCGCGATGGGGAGCGCACCAGCCCCCGCGTGGAAAAAGTCCTCCTGGGTCAGCGATCCGCACTTGGACCAGAAGCAGACACAGAGTGCCCGGATTCCGTCGATTCGCTTCCCTCGGTCGACCAGCCGGGTCAGCCCCAACACGAGGACCACCCGGACGAGGCAGAAGAGCAGCCCAGCTCCGCCTCGTCAGAAGAACAGAGTCAAGGAGAGAACCCCGGTGAGCAACAGCCGACCCCGCAGCTTCGCCCGACGCCCTCTGAGGAAACCAGAACAGCCGACGAAGAACCGGCCCTCCCCGAAGCCCTGCCGGCCTACGCGATGATGTGCGACGGCGATGCCCGCACCATTCGGAGCGGAACCGCCGAAGCAGAAGGCGCCACGGCAATGGGAATTGCCGCAGACGCCAAGCAGCAGGGGGAGTGGCGCACCGGTCTGCCCGGCAGCCCGCAGCTGCAGTTCACGGCCGGTAACGCGGACAAGCAGGTCGAGCTGGCCGAAGTCGACGGCCCCGGCAGTGTTTCGCTGCTGACAATCGACCCGGTCGGAGCAGAAGAGCTCCTGGCCCAAGAGGGCGAAAGCTTCTCGGTGCCCGCGCAGAGCACCATGATGCCGACGCTGAGCTTCACACAGCCGGGCCAGTACACGCTCGGCCTGCGGATTGACGGAAAAGAGGCGAAGCTCAATGTGAGCGTGGGCGAACTGCGATCCGACAAAGGCAGTGCGGTCGACACGGCGCTCGAACGCTGCGAAGGTGCCTACAGCCTGGTGGCAGCTGCCGCTGCTCCGCAAGCAGTCCAGCCACAGCAGCGACAGGCGCAGCGCTCGCCGCTGCTGTGGCTGGTTGCAGGCGGTGCCTTCGGCCTGGGAGGGGTTCTGCTTGCCGTGCCCATCGGCATCCTGACGCGGAGGCGCCGATGAAGCACGCGACAGCGGTTGTGTGCGCTCTGCTGGGAATCGCAAGCCTTGTGCTCGGCGGCCTTCTGGTGGTTCAGCTGCAGAACGATGACTCCGCGACCCACGCGACTCCACCACCAGTGCCGGAGCGCCCCGAATCACCTGACCTCCCGGCTGAGGAACAGCAGAGCCCTCAGCCTCCACAGCTCAAATCGCCATGGCTGACAGCAACAGCCGAAAAGACCGGGATACCGGCACGTGCTCTGCAGTCTTATGTCACCGCCGAAGCGTGGGCGGGCAGGGAACATCCCGAATGCGGTTTGGGATGGACCACGCTGGCGGGCATCGGGTTCGTCGAAACAGCCCACGGCACCATCGGCGGGTCCGCCGTCGATGACGCCGGTGTGGTACGGCCGGAGATCTTCGGGCCGAAGCTCGACGGCTCTGTGCGTGGCACGGCTGTCATCACCGACACCGACGGGGGACGGCTCGACGGGGACAACGAGCACGATCGGGCGGTCGGACCCATGCAGTTCCTGCCCAGCGTCTGGGACAAGATGGCGGTCGACGCGAACGGCGACGGCAAGAAAGACCCGCACAGCTATGACGATGCAGCCGTGACAGCCGCGGCCTACCTGTGTGCCGAACGCAGCATCACGACACCTGAAGAGTGGACGAAGGCGGTTTTCTCCTACAACCCCGATGAGGCCTATGTGAATGCGGTGTGGCAGGCGGCGAACAAAGCCGGCACTGACGCTGCTTCGGGCGAACAAAGCGGGAACTGACGCTGGGGCAGCGTGCTCGAGGCGTGAATGAGCCGACGAGTCACCTCGCGCAGCTCGGGGACGTCGTACCGCTGCGGCCCCTTCTCTGAAGAGAAGGAGCCGATTGCCTGGTGGTCATCCGAGGCGGTGAACGTAACAGCACGCAGCACGCCATCGCGACGGTCCCTTGCTGGCCGTCCGACCTTCTGCACCCATTCGACCTGGTCTTGACGCCCAACCCTCGTGGAGAGGCTCTCCAGCTCTCTGAGCGCCCCACCGAGTGTCTTCCCAAAGGACTCATCGGAGGGCACTTCGTTGTGCCGGTTGATCGTGTCTCGAATCCCGGACGTCGATTTCGAATCCTCCGGCTTCTGTGGCGGAACGGATCATCTCCGCCGCCCGAAGGATCTCGTTCTCGAAATCGCCGGAACTGGAGCGCCCATCGGGGTCATCAGTGAGTCGACTGAGCAGCACTCTCAGTTGTTGCTGGGTATGGGCATTGACCAGGACGAGTTCTGTGAGCTTCCCATCAGAGCGACCCTCGAGACGGGCATCTACGCCAAGCATCATGACGATCGCGGAGCCTGCGGCAAGGCCATGCGAGACAGTGTCGTGGGTGTCTAGCGCCATCTCGAGCTGCATGCGCTCGAGCTTGCGTTCATGAGTCCTGGACAGACCTTCGCGACGAGATATCTCGGCCTGGATGCGTCTCTCGAAGCCGGCGGCTACGAGGCCGAGGATGACTGCCAGCAGCCACCCGAAGGACAAGGTCGTCAAGGGTTCGCGTTCGCCGCCCCAGAGGCCGAGGGATGTGGGCAGGATTCCAACGCCGAAGAGGAGCGCCGAGAATAGGAAGAAGAGACGAAGGCGGCGCTGACTCAACAGGAACGCCACTACGGCTTCGCCGACCGTCTGGAAGGGGTTCACGAAGTCTGGGTACGTAAGAACGAAGACGACAAAGAGGATTAACCCAACCGACACGGCGATAACGGGGGTGAAACACAGGGCCACCAGCAGGATCGCTGCGAGGACTTGAAACGCCCAGTACAGGGGATCTGGCGCTTCAAGCGATGCGGGCGTCAAACCGACGACAGCGATTAATAGCAATAGCACACGGAATGGCGCATCCACATATCGTGGTCCGCGCAGCACTCTGGTCCAGTTAGTGCTCCGGCTGGATGAAGTCGCCTCTGCCGCCTCAACACCTATTCCCAAAGTCTGCCCTCTTCCCAGCACGGGGATGCCCTGCTGTCTACTCACCGTACCTGGTCCTCGGCAGTCATGCGCCCTCATCAGGGTCACAGTTCGATACACGTCTATGAGCTGGTGCGACGTACCTCAAACGAGGGATGTGGGGCCGAATGCTCTGCTTCTAGATTCGACTCACCGGACACTGCCGGCACCCAGGTCTTCGAAAAAGGGAAAGCTATTCTGCAACTGGTGATACAGGGAAGGTGCGCACCATGAACAGCAAGCAAGGTCGAGTAAGAATCTGGACGGCTGCGGCTCTCGCACTGGCGGGACTCGTGCTCCTGATCATCTGGGCGGTCTCGCTCTACAGGTACGGAATCTGGGTGGACGCCAATGCGGCTGTGGGAGACGCGCGGCCGTTGGACTACGCTCTCTTTGCGTTGGGTGTCGTATTGCTCGGGGCGTCCCTTCTTGTGTTCCTCGTTCGACGAAGAGCTCATCGCTAACTGCACTGTTGGCGGTTCGTCGTCCAGCAAACCTGATCAAGGTCGACGTACGGGATCTCGCGTATCCTCTATTCCTCGTTGGGAGCTGCAAATCGGTGGTCCAGTGTGTAGCGAGTGTTCGTGGGAGATTTCGAGGAAGTCGGCGGCTTCGGTGACGTCATCGCGGAGATCGGCGTTCTCGACGAGGTAGTTGCGGACGTCCTCGCGGGTGCGCACGATGCCGACGAGGCCGAGCTTCTCACGGGCGGCGTGGTGGACGCGGGTGTAGTCGTCCTCGCTGAGAGTATTGATATCGATGATCGACCGGCCCGACACCGCGGCATCCCGCTTAACGTGCTCCAGAAGATCCTCGGCCACAAATCGATCGAGACAACCAAGGGCTACCTCCACCCTGATCTTGATCACATCGCCCAGGCGGGGGGGCCTGGCCAACCGGTTCCTCGACGCCCAGACAGAGGTGCCCGAGCGGTCGTCTGGCAAAGGGCGAGGGAAGCCGAAGCGTGGTCCCGACGATCGGGGCCTGTGAGGCCGAAAATGGGCATCTGGTCCCGGTTTGGTCCCGGGTGTTCAACTTGGGCGCCTCGAGGCGTCTGCGGGCGGCGAACAAAGCCGGCACTGACGCCGCTGCGTAGGCGAAGTGCGCGTGGGTCGGCAGGTGACTCCTACCTTCTGACCCGACGTGGCACCGACCAGGGGCCACGCCTTTCAGGCGCGCTATGTCCCGAAAGTCAATCTAGCCCCTGTCTGGCCGTCGCTCCCACGAGCCATGAGTGAAGTCCGGCGTGGGGATAGCCTCGGTCCTTCGCTCGCTGTGGCTCGTGAATGCAAGCAGGTGCGGAACGCTCCCGAGGTGGCTCGATGGGACCAAGCCACCTCGGCCGCCTAGCCGTCGGTGACGAAGGCCCCCCTCGTGATGACCATCGGTGGCGAGGTCGACGACCCCGTCGTGGGGGTGTAGTGCATCTGCGTGATGCGCGCGTCGGTGCGCCACAGGCGTTCGGCGGCGAGATAGACGCCCTGTCACAGCCAAACGTGTGACACGTCTCACCTGCCAGCACAACTTTCCGAAGCGGTTTTACCTCGTTTGAGGTATGCAACAGACCAAAGTCGCAATCTAAAGTGCAGACAGGGTGAAGGACAGTTTGATGTCGGCACATCCGGCGCTCTATTGGCGTCTACTTGCACACTGGAGAAAAGAATATGAAAACTGCTGCCGCAGTCGGCCGGTCAGTTTGGGGCACGCAATGGTTCAAGTTCGCTGGCATCAAGTTGACTGAAACGAAGGTCTGGGGGAAATACTCGTCCAACAAGGGTAAAATCACCAAGATCACCGATTATGGGGCTCTTCCGGTTTCAGAGTGCGTGACGCGGT
>NZ_KV786071.1:0-11566 GCF_001806835.1 Brevibacterium sp. HMSC24B04
CGCTGGGTCGCTGGCCTCGTGGAGACCTGGAAGGACCGCGGGCTGCCGAAGTGGCCGCGCTGGCGAAAGTAGGCGACCAGGGTTCCCGAGGGAAAGCGCGCGGAGCGCGTGCGGCAGCCCTGGCGAGTCGACAATAAGTCAGCCAACACTGTATAGTTCAGTGCATGCTGACTGTTGCTTCTCGTCTCGACGTCATGAACCGGCTCGGCCGGGCCATGGCGGACCCGACGCGCTCCCGGATTCTGAGGACCCTGCTCGACGGCCCGAGCTACCCGGCCGTGCTCTCGCGCGAGCTGGAGCTGACTCGCTCGAACGTCTCCAACCACCTGACCTGTCTGCGCGACTGCGGCATCGTCGTCGCCGAGCCGGAGGGGCGGCAGACGCGCTACGAGATCGCCGTCCCGCATCTGGCGGCGGCGCTCACCGCACTGGTGGACGTGACGCTCGCTGTCGACGAGCACGCGCCCTGCGTGGACTCTTCGTGCACAGTGCCGGGTTGCTGCGGGACGGGGGCGGGCGAGTGAGCGCGGCGTGCGGCTGCGAGCACGACGAGCCTGAGACCACTTCGGGAGAGGAAGCCGAGGAGGCGGCGCGTCCCTGGTGGCGGGACCGCGGGATCATGGTCCCGGTCTTCTCCGGCGTCGCGTTCCTGACCGGCCTGGTGCTGGAGTGGGCGGGGCTGGAGGTCCCGGCGCTGGTGCTGTTCTGGATCGGTCTGCTGTTGGGCGCGTCGACCTTCACCCCGGGCGCGATCCGGAAGCTGTTCAAGGGCAAGCTCGGCATCGGCCTGCTGATGACGATCAGCGCGGTCGGCGCGGTGATCCTCGGGTATGTCGAGGAGGCCGCCGCCCTGGCGTTCCTGTACTCGATCGCTGAGGCGCTGGAGGACAAGGCCATGGACCGTGCCCGCGGCGGGCTGCGGGCGCTGCTCAAGCTCGTCCCGGAGACCGCGACCATCCGCCGCGACGGAGCATCGGTCGAGGTCTCGGCGAAGGACCTGGCTGTCGGTCAGCTGATGCTGGTGCGGCCGGGTGAGCGGATCGCGACCGACGGCATCGTCCGCACGGGACGCTCCAGCCTGGATACGTCCGCGATCACTGGCGAGTCGATCCCGGTCGAAGTCGAACCCGGCGACACCGTCTCCGCGGGCGCGATCAACACCGCTGGGGCGCTCGAGGTCGAGACGACCGCGGCGGGCACCGACAACTCGCTGACCACGATCGTCGACCTGGTGGAGAAGGCGCAGGCAGAGAAGGGCGACCGCGCCCGCCTCGCCGACCGCATCGCCCGGCCCCTCGTCCCGGGCGTACTGATCCTCGCCGCCCTCGTCGCGATCATCGGGTCGCTGCTCGGCGACCCGGAGCTGTGGATTACCCGCGCCCTCGTCGTGCTCGTGGCGGCATCTCCCTGCGCGCTGGCGATCTCGGTGCCGCTGACCGTGGTGGCCGCGATCGGGTCGGCGAGCAAGTTCGGCGTGATCATCAAGTCCGGGGCCGTGTTCGAACGGTTCGGCGTGATCCGCCACGTCGCCGTCGACAAGACCGGCACCCTGACCCGCAACGAGCCCGCCGTCACCGCCGTCCTCACCGCCGAGGGCGTGACCGAGAAGCAGGCGCTGGCCTGGGCCGCCGCGCTCGAGCAGCACAGCACACACCCCCTTGCGGCCGCGATCACCGCCGCGGCCCCCGGGGCCTCCGCGGCTGACGGTGTGACCGAGCAGGCCGGGCACGGCATCGAGGGAACCCTCGACGGTGCGCGGATCACGGTCGGCAACCCGCGCTGGCTCGACGCCGGGACGCTCGGCGAGCAGGTTGCTGGGCTGGAGGAGCAGGGCATGACGGTCGTGATCGTACACCGCGACGGCACGCCGGTCGCCGCGATTGGCGTCCGCGACGAGCTGCGTCCCGAGGTCCCCGAGGTCGTCCGCACCCTCGCCGCACAGGGCATCGGGGTCACCATGCTCACCGGCGACAATGCTCGCACCGCCCGCGCCCTCGCCGCCCAAGCCGGGATCGGCAACGTGCGTGCCGAGCTGCGCCCGGAGGACAAGGCCGCCGCGATCGCAGAACTCGGCGAGAAGGGGGCTGTGGCGATGATCGGCGACGGCATCAACGACGCTCCCGCCCTCGCCGCTGCCGACATCGGCATCGCGATGGGCGCGACCGGCTCGGATGCCGCGATTGAGTCCGCCGACGTCGCGTTCACCGGCCACGACCTGCGCCTGCTGCCGCGTGCGTTCGACCACGCCCGCCGCGGACGGCACATCATCAACCAGAACATCATCCTTTCGCTGCTGATCATCACCGCCCTGCTCCCGCTCGCCCTCTTCGGCGTCCTGGGGCTCGCGGCCGTGGTGCTCGTGCACGAGATCGCCGAGGTCGTCGTGATCCTCAACGGCCTGCGGGCTACCCGGACCCGGAAGAACGCCGCGTGACTGCGCAGAACGCCGTTGTCGTCGAGTCGACGGGCGGGGCATCCACGAGGAGCAGGCAGGCGCTCGTCGTCGCGGCGCTCGCTCTGGCGATCGATCAAGGCTCGAAGGTCCTCGCCGCGGCGCAGCTGACCCAGGGCGAGCGGATCCCGCTGGTCGGCGACCTGTTCGGGCTGTCGCTGGTCTACAACCCCGGAGCCGCGTTCTCGATCGGTTCCGGGGCCACCTGGATCTTCACGATCAGCGGCCTCCTCGCCGCCGTGGCGGTGGTCGTGTTTGCCGCACGGATGCGCGGGGCGCGGTGGGGCGTCGCGCTGGGGCTGGTCCTCGGCGGCGCGGTCGGCAACCTCGTCGACCGGCTCGTGAACTCGCCCGCGTTCGGGCAGGGGCACGTCACGGACTTCCTCGCCTACGGCGACCTGTTCGTCGGGAACGTCGCCGACGTCTTCGTCGTCGCCGGTGTCGGCCTGGTATGTCTGAACCTCCTCACGCAGACCCCTCGCACGACAGCTGAGGGTGAACGAACGGAAGAAGCTTCATGAAGGTGGAACTGCTGCACATCGCCGGCTGCCCGAACACGGGAATCGCCGAAGCCAACGCACGGGCAGCGCTGGACGCTCTCGGACTCGGGGCCGTGCCTGTCGAGCTGGTGACGATCGGGACCGAGGCCGAAGCGGCGAACACTGGGTTCGGAGGCTCGCCTACGATTCTCGTCGACGGCATCGACCTGTTCCCGACAACACTCGTTCACTCACTGGCGTGCCGTGTCTATGTGGCTGAGAACGGTTTCGCCGGCGCACCGGCGACAACACAGATCGATGAGGCGTTGCGCGACCGCATGCAAGGCGGCGAGAGCGACCGATAAGGCGAGTGTTGCAACCGCGACATGCGCTAGCGCAGGCCGATGACATCAGTGCCGACTTCGATGTTGCGCGTCTTGGCCGCAATCGTTGCCAGCAGCGGCATGGGCGAACCCGACTGCGGCGCAAAGTGGTGAACACGGAAATAGGCGCCGTTGACACCAAGTTCGTCAGCACCCTGCGCGATATCAACCGCGTCAGTGAGCATCTGTTTGGCATCAAGGTCACTGCCCGGCGCGTAATGCCCGAAGCTGAGGAATCCAAAAGACTTCATGCCCGCCAAGCAAAGTTGAACCTTTGACTATTCCGCGGGGGTTGAATCTGATCCAAAAACAGCTGCCCCTGGTTATGTCAGTGCCTCAGTGCACACTGGGGACATGACTACAGCAGCACTCATCACCGCCGTCGTCGCAGCGATCGTCTTCCTCGCGCTCGGTGCTGTTATCGGCTACCTGTTCGGATCAGCACGCACCCGCTCGGAAATGTCCACCAGGCTCGCTCAAGCGGAAACAGCCCGGCAGCTTCTGACTGACCGTTCCGAGGCGCTGGAGGCTGATGCGCGCCTTGCCGGTGAACTCACCGGTGCTGTTGGTCCGCTTGCCGCCGGGGTGCGCCGGCTGCAGGAAGACCTCACGGAAACAGAGCGTCAGCGCATTGAGCAGATGACCAGGCTGAGCGAACAGCTCACTCACCTCAGCCAGCAGAACCGAGACCTACGCGAATCCACTGGACGGCTGGGCCAGGTGCTCAACGCAACCTCATCCCGCGGCGCATGGGGTGAGGTCCAATTGCGCAGAATCGTCGAATACGCGGGCATGCTTCCGCACGTCGACTTCGACACTCAGGTCAGCGTCACCACAGCAGATTCCGCATTCCGCCCCGACATGGTCGTCAACCTGCCCCACGGCGGCACCATCGTCGTCGATGCGAAAGCACCGCTGTCAGCACGCCTGCGTGCAGAAGACACCGGAAAGTCAGCCGCAGACGAACACACACGCGCTTTTCTGCGGCACGTCGACTCACTGGCGTCAAAGGAGTACTGGAAGCAGTTCGCCGCTTCCCCGGACTTCGTCGTCTGCTTTGTGCCCAGTGACTCTCTCCTGTCCGAGGCAGCTGCCGCCTACCCGCAGCTCATCGAACAGGCAATGTCGCGCAACGTCGTCATTGCCTCCCCTTCGACCCTCCTCGTGCTGCTGAAGACCGCAGCCATGGGCTGGCGGCACGAAGCCATCAGCAGCTCCGCAGAAGAAGTCCTGCAGTTGGGCCGGGAACTCTACGACCGCGTGGGAACGCTTGCCGGTCACGCAGCCCGAGTCGGTACGGCACTGCAGCGAGCGGTCGGCGACTACAACACGTTCATTGGGTCCTTTGAAAGCAGGTTCCTGGTAACTGCACGGAAGTTCACCCACACAGGCCTGAGCACCGAACAGATCGATGCCCTGCCCGGTCTCGACGCCGCTGTGCGCAAACCCAGCGCAGACGAACTCAGCCGGCCAGATCACTGATCTGGCCGGCTGAGCGGCAGGCTGTGTGACGTTTAAGAAACGTCAGCGCAGGTCGTGTTCGCGGTCCGCGCCATCCTTCTTGTTTGACGTCTTGTGTCCGGCAGCCTTGAGGTCCTTGCGCAGTTCGCGCGGCAGCGAAAACATCAGGTCCTCGGTAGCGGTCTGCACTTCTTCGACATCCGTGTAGCCGTACTCGGCCAGAAGCTTCAGCACTCCCTGCACCAGAACCTCGGGAACAGAAGCACCGCTGGTCACACCGACGGTGGCAACATCGTGGAACCACTCTTCGTCGACTTCGCGCGCAAAGTCCACCCGGTGTGCAGCCTTCGCTCCGGCTTCTAGAGCAACTTCAACAAGACGCACCGAGTTCGACGAATTCGCCGAACCCACAACGATCACCAGATCCGCCTGGGGTGCAATCTTCTTCACCGCGACCTGACGGTTCTGGGTGGCGTAGCAGATGTCATCACTCGGCGGATCCTGCAGCTGCGGGTAGCGCTCACGCAGAATATTGACCGTTTCCATGGTTTCGTCCACCGACAGGGTGGTCTGCGAAATCCAAATGAGCTTTTCGGGATCACCCAGATCGACGGTGCGAGCCTCATCCGGGTTCTGCACCAGCACGATGTGGTCGGGGGCTTCGCCCATCGTGCCCTCGACCTCTTCGTGACCGTCGTGGCCCACGAGGACGATCAGGTAGCCCTCTTTGGCAAAGCGGATAGCTTCACGGTGCACCTTGGTCACCAGCGGGCACGTGGCGTCAATCGTCTCGAGATTGCGTGCGGCGGCCTTGGCGTGCACCTCCGGAGACACACCGTGGGCAGAGAACACCACGCGCTTGCCTTCGGGAACATCATTGGCGGAATCAACGAAGATCGCACCGCGCTCGGTGAGAGTCTCAACAACGTGGCGGTTGTGGACGATCTCCTTCCGAACATAAACGGGCTCACCATAGTGCTCAAGGGCACGTTCAACGGCGATGACAGCACGATCAACGCCCGCGCAGTAACCGCGGGGAGCCGCCAGCAGAACCTGCTTAGCGCTCTCGGGCTGTCGGATTTCACTCGGCTCTTTGCGCACACGAGGCATGGCCGGCATAGGAACGCTTACAGTACTCACGCCACCATTGTAGGAAGCGCCTATGAGAATTCTGTGTCAGCACCTGGCGTTAGACTTCCCGACAACCCCAAGCGACGGCAGCAGAAGCGGAGGAAGCGTGGCACAGCGGATCAGCGGAACCCCGGGAACACTGGGCGCGCACACCCCACGCCCCCTGCCCGCACTGGCCGGCGACACCACGGCGGACAACCCGTGGCCCCTGGCTCTTCTGTCGCGCAAGATGAAGGAGTACATCGACCGCATGTCGGTCGTGTGGGTCGAGGGCCAGGTCATCCAGTTCAACCGGCGCGGCCGGGTCAGCTACTTCACACTGCGGGACCTCAACGAAGAAATGTCGCTGCCCGTACAGGTGTTCAACGACGTCCTCGAAAGACTTGAATCCCCCATCGAAGAGGGCTCGCACATCGTCGTGCAGCTCAAAGCCGATTTCTGGGGCAAAGCCGGACGCCTGTCCATGCGGGCACGCGATATCCGCCCGGTGGGTCTGGGCGAACTCCTCGCCCGGCTGGAACGTCTGCGCCGTCAACTGGCCGCGGAAGGCCTTTTCGACCCGGCCGCCAAAAAGCCGCTGCCGTTCCTGCCCGGCAGAATCGGGCTCATCACCGGACGGAACTCAGATGCCGAAAAGGACGTCCTGCGCAACGCGACACTGCGCTGGCCGGCCGTGCAGTTCGAAGTTCGCAACACCGCGGTGCAGGGAACAACCGCGGTCGGCCAGATCATCAGCGCGCTGCGCGAACTCGACAGCGACCCCACCATCGACGTCATCGTGATCGCCCGCGGCGGCGGAAGCATGGAAGACCTCCTGCCGTTTTCAAACGAAACGCTCATCCGCGCCGTCTCTGATGCCACCACCCCCGTGGTGTCAGCCATCGGACACGAAGCCGATAACCCCATCCTCGATGAAGTCGCGGACCTGCGCGCGTCCACGCCGACGGACGCTGCCAAGCGCATCGTGCCGGACGTCCACGAAGAGAACATGAAGATCCTCCAGGCCCGCGCCCAGCTGGACGGAGAGCTGGAAAGGTTCATCGCTCGCGAACTCACGGCACTGGAATCCGTGCGATCCAGGCCCGTGCTCGCCGAACCGCAGCAGATGATCACCTCGCGCCAACAGGATGTCGAAAACTGGCGCGAACGAGCCTGGCAGCTGGGCAATGCGGCAGTGCAGTCCGGCTTGGCGGAAGTCCAACACCTGCGCACCCAGGTTCGCTCACTGTCGCCGCTGAACACCCTGGCCCGCGGCTACGCCGTCGTGCAGAGCGCTGACGGAACAGCCGTGCGCTCAGCGGAAACACTTACACCCGGCGATCACCTGACAATCACAGTCGAACGCGGTGTCTTCACCGCCGACGTCACCGAAATCACCAACACCGACGGCCCCGGACGCCCCACGGAAGGAACAGATTCACATGACTGAGAACACCATGCCTGATAACACCACCGCACCGTCCGACGCGCAGAACATGAGCTACGAACAGGCGCGCGACGAACTCGTCACCGTCGTGCGCACGCTCGAAGGCGGCAACCTGCCGCTGGAGGAATCACTGCGCCTGTGGCAGCGCGGAGAAGAACTCGCCGACAGGTGCCAAGCCTGGCTCGACGGTGCTCGCGAAACCCTCAACGAGGCTCAGGCCAAGCGCGAAAACAACACGGAGTCCGCTGAATAAAGGCTGCGGCGTCAGCGGCGGTTACCGACCGCTCAGCGACCTTCAGCGGACGCGCTGAAGCAGCAAAACCAGCGGAAGAACCACTCAGCCGTTCAGCTGTTCGACTGCCTGCTTCGCGTACTCGTGGTAGCTCTCCCACCGGGCTGAGCCCTTGAAAACCACCGTTGTTCCGGCAATTTTGCCGACCAGCGCCTGCTGGGTGAGATCCTTCGATTCGTATTCGGTGAACGTCACCCCGTCGATTTCTGACTTTCCGCGTTCAACAGCGTCGTCGAGAACGGAGGCGAGCCAATCATCGTCCCCCTGAGACTGGCGCACAGAAACCCACTGATCCTGCGGACCGACCATCGACACGTACCACGTGTCCGCCTCGGGGTGGCCCATCTTGGTGAAGTGGGCGTCATTGGCGTTCCAGTCCTCAAGCAGCTGCGGTGTGTAGAGATCGAAGCCCGCGTGATCCTCGGCAGCCTGGCCGATCGAGGCAACATCAACGCTGCGCGTGGGATCGCCCTTCGGCTGCGGAACGAGCATAAAAACAACGAACACCACGCCGAAGCAGACGAGCAGGGCAATGACCATGTTGACCCAGTTCGACGTCAGGCGGATCTGGCGCATTTCTTCCCGCGAACCGGGAACGGGCTTCTTCTCAGACACGCCCCCTATTGTCTCTGAGCCCGAACGCAAACGCACACCCACCCACCCCTTGGCCCATCTGAGTTCGCTGTGTCACAGCCGGGTGGCACAATAAGGACTATGAGCACCAGCGAAACACCGGCAGAAAACCCGACTGTCAAAGGCCACCACAACGGCGGACGGGCTTCTGCCCCGCCTCAGGCCGTCACTGATGAATGGACGCAGCGTCTGCGCACGCAGGCCGGCGAACCCGACCGCAACCTCGCACTCGAACTCGTCCGTGTCACAGAAGCCGCCGCAATCGCGGCCGCTCCCTGGGTGGGCCGCGGCGACAAACTGGCCGCCGACGGCGCCGCAGTTGCCGCCATGCGCAATGTCATTTCGACCGTCACCATGAACGGCACCGTTGTGATCGGTGAAGGCGAAAAAGACGAAGCCCCCATGCTGTACAACGGCGAAGCAGTCGGCAACGGCGACGGTGCTCTGTGCGATGTCGCAGTCGACCCAATCGACGGCACCACGCTGACAGCCAAGGGCATGCCCAACGCCATTTCCGTCATGGCGGTCTCTGAAGACGGCTCCATGTACGACCCTTCGGCTGTCTTCTACATGGAAAAGCTCGTGGTCGGACCCCAGGCAGCGGACTACGTTGACCTTCGCCTGCCGGTGGACGAAAACATCCGCCGCGTCGCCAAGGCCAAGGGCAACCCCGGCAACCCGTCCTCCGTCACCGTCGTCGTCCTCGACCGCCCCCGCCACAAAGACCTCATCCAGCAGATCCGCGACGCCGGCGCACGCGTCAAGCTCATCTCCGACGGCGACGTCGCGGGCTCCATCGCGGCCTGCCGCCCCGGCACCGGAATCGACATGCTCATGGGCATCGGCGGAACCCCCGAAGGCATCATCTCGGCCTGTGCTATCAAGGCCCTCGGCGGCGTCATCCAGGGTCGCCTGTGGCCACAGGACGACGCTGAACGCCAGGGTGCCATCGACGCGGGTCTCGACGTCGACGCGGTGCTCAGCACCGACGACCTCGTCACCGGCGACAACACGTACTTCGTCGCCACGGGCATCACCGGCGGCGACCTCCTGGGCGGTCTTCGCTACGAAGGCAAGCGCGTCGTCACCGAATCGCTCGTCATGCGCTCGAAGTCCGGCACGGTCCGCACCGTCATGGCCGAGCACCTTCTTGAGAAGACCCACTCCTACGAAGAAGCGGCAAAGGAAGCCGCTGCGCGAGGTCTGGTCTGATGCCGGCACGCAATCTTTCTCCGCAGCAGGCACTCGACCACCTGATGGAAGGCAACAAGCGCTTTGTTGCAGACACCCCGTCGCACCCCAACCAGAACTCCAAGCACCGCAGCACGCTGACCGACCACCAGCACCCCTACGCAACACTGTTCGGCTGTGCTGATTCGCGCGTTGCCGCGGAAATGATCTTCGACGTCGGTCTTGGCGAAATGTTCGTCGTCCGCACAGCCGGCCAGGTCACGGACGCGGTCACCATCGGCAGCCTCGAATACGGGGCATCCTACCTCGGCACGCCGCTGCTGATCGTGCTGGGCCACGACAGCTGCGGGGCTGTAACCGCCGCAGTCGAATCCCTCGAAACCGGCGAAACGCCCAATGGATTCGTCTACGACGTCGTCTCACGACTCCTGCCGACCGTCATCCACGCTCGTCGCGACGGCTTCAATGACATCGGCGGCGCTGTACACCAGAACACCGTCGACACGGTGCACCTGCTGTACGAACGCTCTCAAATCCTCAAAGAGCTGGTCGACTCCGGCCAGCTCATGATCGTCGGCATGACCTACAAGCTCAAAGACGGCCGCGCCAAGATCGTCGCCCAGATCGGCGGCGAAGCGGCCACGGAAAAGGAACTCACGGAGGCAGCACAGTGACAGAATTCCGCATCGAACACGACACCATGGGCGAAGTCAAAGTCCCCAAGGACGCCCTCTACGCCGCGCAGACCCAGCGCGCCGTCGAGAACTTCCCCATTTCGGGCAAGACCCTCGAAAACGCCCATATCGCAGCTCTCGGTCAGGTGAAGAAAGCCGCGGCGCGCGCCAACCAGGAACTTGGCGTTCTCGATGCCGAGCGCGCCGAAGCCATCGCCCAGGCAGCTGACGAAGTCATCGCCGGCAAGCACAACGGCGAGTACCCCATCGACGTGTTCCAGACCGGTTCGGGCACATCCTCGAACATGAACACGAACGAAGTCCTGGCCAACCTCGCCACCCAGATCCTCAAGGACAAGGGCATCGAGGTTCACCCCAACGACCACGTGAACGCGTCCCAGTCCTCCAACGATGTGTTCCCCACCTCGGTGCACGTCGCCGTCACCGGCGCACTGGTCAACGACCTCATCCCGGCTATGCGCACGCTCGCCGAATCGCTGGAAAAGAAGGCCGAAGCCTGGAAGGACGTCGTCAAGGCCGGCCGTACGCACCTGATGGACGCCACACCTGTGACGCTCGGCCAGGAATTCTCCGGCTACGCCGCACAGGTTCGCATCGGCATTGAGCGCATCGAAGCTTCGCTCCCCCGCGTGGCTGAAGTCCCGCAGGGCGGCACCGCAACCGGCACCGGCATCAACACGCCCGACGGCTTCTCCAAGCGCGTCATCGAACTGCTGGCCGAACAGACCGGCCTGCCCATTACGGAAGCGCGCAACCACTTCGAAGCACAGGCCAACCGCGACGGCCTCGTGGAGGTCTCCGGTCAGCTGCGCACCATTGCCTACAGCTACATGAAGATCAACAACGACCTGCGCTGGATGGGTTCGGGCCCTAACACGGGTCTGGGCGAAATCCACATCCCGGACCTCCAGCCCGGTTCGTCGATCATGCCCGGCAAGGTCAACCCGGTCATCTGCGAAGCCGCAATCATGGTTTCGGCTCAGGTCATCGGCAACGACACCACCATTTCGCTGTCCTCGACCAACGGCGCCTTCGAACTCAACGTGGGCATCCCGGTCATGGCTGCGAACCTGCTGGAATCCATCCGCCTGATGGCCAACACCTCGGTCGTCATGGCTGAAAAGATGATCGACGGCCTGACCGTCAACGAAGAGCGCGCCCGCTTCCTCGCCGAAGCATCGCCGTCGATCGTGACCCCGCTGAACAAGGTCATCGGCTACGAAGCAGCTGCAGCAATCGCCAAGCACGCTGTTGCAGAGAAGATGACGGTCAAGGAAGCCACCATCGACCTGGGCTACGTCGAAAACGGCACCATCACGGAAGAAGAGCTCGACAAGGCTCTTGACGTGATGACCATGGTCGGCAACTACAACCGCTGACGCAGCGCTGGGCAAGCCGGTCTCGGCGAGCCCCTGACAGCAGA
>NZ_KV786072.1:0-153481 GCF_001806835.1 Brevibacterium sp. HMSC24B04
TCCGCGGGCGCTTCTGCTTGGCGGGCACCTGACTGGCGGCTTAAGACTCAGTTTTCGTGAAGTTCCTCCGTGCGGCTGACCTTCCATTTGCCTTCGTGCTTTTCCAAACTCACCCGGATCCGCGCTTCGGGAACAGGCACTCCGCCGATCTCGGCAGCGACGACAGCCCGGACAGTCGCGGTCTCTGTAGTGCTGTCCTCAACTTCGCACTCTGTGACGTCCATCGTGACGTTCATGGGCTGAGCGGGTTTGTCTTCTGATTCCGCATCGGCTTTCGCAGCGTTTGATCCTGGCACTGTAAGGCCTGCGAGGTCGGCTGGCTTGCCGCCGGCGAACGCAGCTGCCCGCGCCTGTGTCAGGTCTTTGAAGCCCTCACAGGGCCCACTGCTGTCTGGAGCAGCATCCGAGGTGTCTTCCGGCTCGCCGCTTTGCTCTGCCGGCACGGAGGGCTCATCCTCCGCTTTAGGGCTGCGCGGCTCTTCGCCATGCTTCCCCTGGTCAACCGCCGCTGTCGGCTCGGTCTGGTCCGGCTGCGCACCACCGATGATGAGCGCAATGCCGGCAGCCACTGTCGCCAGCGCTGCAGCACCGATAACACCGGCACGCACACCTCTGCGGATCTTTCCACCCGGTGCAGCCGCGGTGGGTTCTTTTCTTTTCGGCCCGGATCGCTTCGCTGTCTTCTCCGGTTTCCGGGCTCCACGACGAGGTGCCTGTGATCCTCGATTCTTGCGCGCGCGTTCTGTGTCCCCTCGGAGGGCTGCTATCGCGGTGTCGCCAATCCCCTGTTCAGCTTTCTCCTCAGCGCCTGTCTTCGGGCCCGTCTGCTCCGGGACGTTATTCACAGCCGCTGTGACCGGGCGCAGTCCAGCGGTCGGTGGATCATTGACTGGAACTCCAGGTTCGCCCGGATAAAAGGGCAGCCGCTCTGCCCCTCGGTATCTGCACACTGCCTCAAGAAGATCTCCTCTGGGAAGATCACCTGTTTCGCCGTCCAGCAACAGCGCATCAATGAGATCGACAAGTTCCGTGGGCAGGTTGTTGTCGCGATTCTTCAAAGGCACAGCAGTTTCAGTGAAAGTCACGCCCTGCGCGGCAGCGTACAGAAGTTCGCCCAGCTCCCGAGCTTCTGATTCCTCCCCTGGAACCTCGATGCCCGGCAATGCGCAGACGGAACCGTCATCGGCAAGCGCCAGGCTTGCCCGCGAAATCGGGATCGAGCCATCGGTCCCGCCTGTGGCCTCAATCGTGCCGCGCAGAAGACACACGAGCTCTTCCGCTCCCAGAGGTGCCAGACCGAGAAGCGCGTCCTCGAGCATGCCGCCTCGACATCTGGGAATGAGCAGCCCCGCAACCGGCTCCATGTCAGGGCCCAGAACCGAAACCGGCCTCCCGGCACCAGCGGCCGTGTCTGCTGCACACACGAACCATTTGACCTCGTGGGCGTTGAACACGCGCCACAGTCCGGGACGGACCTCGGCATCGTAGATCCATTCGCACACCTGCATATCAGCCTCCTTAGGCAGAAATTCGACCACGTCGGCAGACGGACCGAAACCCCCAAACCGCAATCTGTGGATAACTGTTGCGGTGCTTTTGCCGCTTGGGCCCTCGTCGGCATATGGTCATGGAATGGCTTGGGACATCAAACATCTGGGTTTTGCACCCGAATTCGTTGACTACAGAGAAGCGCTGGAAGTCCAAAGGCGGACGCACGCTGATGTTGTCGACGGCAAGAAGAACTCCACTTTCCTCGTGCTGGAACACTCCCCCGTCTACACAGCGGGCAAACGCACTGAAGACCACGAACGCCCCCGCGACGGCACGGAAGTCATCGACATCGACCGAGGCGGAAAGATCACCTGGCACGGTCCGGGGCAGCTGGTCATCTACCCCATCTACCGCCTGAATGACCAAAAAGAGGTCCGCCTTTTCGTCGACCAGATCGAAAAAGCGGGAATCGAACTGCTCGCCGAGTACGGAATCACCGCGCAGCAGGTTGAGGGCCGATCCGGTGTGTGGATCACCGAGGGCCCGGGACCGGACAGGAAGATCCTCGCGATCGGCATCCGCATTCACAACGGCGTGTCGATGCACGGCCTGGCTTTGAACTGCTCGAACGAGCTCGCCGGCTTTGAAAACATCGTCCCCTGCGGCATTCCTGACGCCGCGACCACTAGCATTTCCATCGAAACCGGCACCCAAACAACTCCGGAACAGGCTGCCCAGCGCCTGCTGGAGCTGCTGGACAAGCACATCACCGCCTGATCCCCACGAAAGGCCAGGACATGACAATCGCCCCGGAAGGACGCAAGCTGCTGCGAGTGGAAGCTCGCAATTCGCAGACTCCCATTGAAGACAAGCCGAAGTGGATCAAAGCGAAAGCTAAGATCGGCCCCGAGTTCTCGGAACTGAAATCGCTTGTCCGCACGGCCGGCCTCAACACCGTGTGTGAGGAAGCGGGTTGCCCCAACATCTTTGAATGCTGGGAGGACCGCGAGGCCACGTTCCTCATCGGCGGTGAGCAGTGCACCCGCCGCTGCGACTTCTGCCAGATCGACACCGGCAAACCCGCTGACTTCGACGCTGATGAACCCCGTCGCGTCGCTGAGTCCGTGAAGACCATGGGTCTGCGCTATTCGACCATCACGGGTGTTGCTCGCGATGACCTTGATGACGGCGGCGCGTGGCTGTACGCGGAAACGGTCCGCCTCATCCACGAAATCGACCACGGTGACGGTCACGGCACTGGTGTCGAGCTGCTCATCCCCGACTTCAACTCTGACGATGACCAGCTGGCCGAGGTCTTTTCGTCACGTCCCGAAGTGCTGGCACACAACATTGAGACGGTGCCGCGCATCTTCAAGCGCATCCGCCCCGGTTTCCGCTACGAGCGCTCGCTGTCGGTCATCACGAAGGCCCGCGAGGCCGGCCTGGTCACAAAGTCCAACCTCATCTTGGGCATGGGCGAAACGAACGACGAAGTGGTCGAAGCGATGAAGGATCTCCACGAAGCCGGCTGCGACCTGCTGACGATCACGCAGTACCTGCGCCCCAGCGCCCTGCACCACCCCATCGACCGGTGGGTCAAACCGCAGGACTTCGTTGAGCTGCGCGACATCGGCGAAGAAATCGGCTTTGCCGGAGTCATGTCCGGTCCGCTGGTCCGTTCGTCCTACCGTGCCGGTCGTCTGTGGGCTCAGGCCATGCGCCGTCGCGGTCAGGAAATCCCCGCTCACCTGGCTCACCTTGACAACGAAGCTCCCGCCCGTCAGGAAGCTCAAGCGGTGGTGGATACTTTCGGCCCGGGCGACGAGGTAAAATTCTCCTGACCCATCATTGGTTGATCATTTTTCGCAAGCAAACAGAAAAGCAGAATGTCTCAGACTGAAGAACCACGCCGCCGCGGACTTTTCCGCCGGCGTCCCAAGGACCCTTCGAAGCCCGGTCGCATCGGCCAGATGCGTCAGGTCTTCAAACTTGCCCGCAAACACTTCCCCGCTGTTCCGTGGCTTATGCTCGCCGCGATCCTGGGCTTGGGCGGCATCGGCTTCCTCGTGGGCTTCTTCCTGCTGCCGCCGGTGTGGCTGTGGACCATCATCGGCCTGTTGGGCGGTCTGACGCTGGCGATCTTCATTCTCGGCCGCTACGCCGAGACCGCGGCTTTCGCCGAAATGAAGGACCAGCCCGGCGCTTACGGCGCGGTGCTCAACACGGTCCGCCGCAGCTGGCTTGCCGACGACCAGCCGGTCGCCGGTGACCCGCGCACCAAAGACCTGGTGTTCCGCGCCACCGGCCGAGGTGGAGTCGTGCTGGTTTCGGAAGGTCCGGCTGGCCGTGTGTCGAAGCTGCTGGCCAAGGAGCAGAAGCGCCACGAGCGCATTCTGCCTTCCGTTCCCGTGCACGTCATCCAGGGCGGTGAGGGCAAGAACCAGGTTCCCATGAACCGACTGGTCTCGACCGTGTACAAACTGCCGAAGAAGCTGACGAAGGCCGAAGTGCTTCAGGTGCGCAAGCGTTTGGCGGCTCTGGGCACTATGTCGACGAACCAGCCGATACCCAAGGGCATCGATCCCAACCGCGCACGTCCCAACCGCCGCGCACTGCGGGGACGCTGATCTCAAAAACAACAAGCGCCGACCACGTTGGTCGGCGCTTCTTGTGTGCTGAAGAAATCCACACCGGCTGCCGTCGGCTTCCCAGTGGTTGCACGTTCGGCTGAACGATCATCGCTCGGCAGGCAAGGCAGTTTGTGCGACATGCCCGAGCGAGTGGTCGGCTATGTCAGTCAGATCCGCACAACGGCGGTGTCGGCCGCGAGGTCGTGCAGGCCGCGGTTGTCGGGGTTGTACAGAAGACCGGGGATGATGAGCAGCTGCAGTGCGATTCGAACGAGCAGCCGCAGGGGGTTGGGGCGGCGTCCGTGGCGATTGATGATGCGCACTCCACAGATCCGCTGGCCGATGGTGTAGCCCAGCAGCGACTGCAGCAGCAGGGATTCGATGACGAAGATCAGGTGGGGCGCGAACATGAAATCAGGCGCCAGCCAGCGAGCAATCAGGGCGCACAGTGCCCAGTCGATGAAGAGGCTTCCGACCCTGCGGATCAAAGACGCTGTTGATCCCGGACCGGTTTCGGGAAGGCCTAGGCGCTGCCCCGCGTAGGTTCCCTCTTCGAGTTTCGGCCCCTGGAGCCACGAACCTAAACTGTCTCTGTCGAACACGGAAACGAGTGTAGCCGCTAAGATGAAAACACCGGCGGCCAGTACCGCACCGTCGCGACGACTCAATACAGGAGAAAAGTTGTTTTCCACCGCAAGCGAGCTCGTTTCGTATATTCGCGACAACGAGATCGATTTCGTCGACATCCGATTCTGCGATCTTCCCGGAGTAGTTCAGCACTTCAATCTTCCCGGCAAGGCCTACACGGAAGAAGTGATTGAAGAGGGCCTGCTCTTCGACGGTTCGTCCATCCGCGGCTTCCAGTCGATTCACGAATCCGACATGAAGCTCATCCCGGACGTGACGAGCGCTTACATCGATCCGTTCCGCAAGGCAAAAACCCTCGTGGTCATCCACTCGATTGTGGATCCGTTCACGAACGAACCGTACTCGCGTGACCCCCGCCAGGTAGCGGCAAAGGCCGAAGCGTACCTGAAGTCGACCGGCATCGCTGACACCGCCTTCATAGGCGCCGAAGCCGAGTTCTACCTCTTCGACTCAATCCGCTACGACAATTCAGCCCGCACCAGCTTCTACGAGATCGACTCCCTGGAAGCCGCGTGGAACACCGGTGCTGCTGAAGACGGCCACAACCTCGGCTACAAGACGCCCTACACCAGCGGCTACTTCCCCGTTCCCCCGCGCGATAAGTTCGCAGACATCCGCGACGAAATGTCGCTGACGCTGGAGCAGATCGGCTTCGAAATGGAGCGTGCTCACCACGAAACCGCGACGGCTGGCCAGCAGGAGATCAACTACAAGTTCGACACCCTGCAGAAGGCCGGCGACCAGCTGCTGGACTTCAAGTACGTCATCAAGAACGTTGCTGCGGCCAACAACAAGACCGCCACGTTCATGCCGCGCCCGCTTCTGGGCGATGCCGGTGCCGGTATGCACTGCCACCAGTCGCTGTGGAAGGACGGCAAGCCGCTGTTCTACGACGAAACCGGATACGCGGGCCTGTCGGACCTTGCGCGCTGGTACATCGGCGGCCTCATTGAACACGCCGGTTCTGTTCTTGCGTTCACCAACCCGACCATGAACTCCTACCGTCGTCTGGTTCGCGGTTTCGAGGCGCCGATCAACCTGGTCTACTCGGCTCGCAACCGTTCGGCTGCCATCCGCATTCCGATCACCGGTACGTCGCCGAAGGCCAAGCGCCTGGAGTTCCGCGCACCCGACCCATCGGGCAACCCGTACCTGTCCTTCTCCGCTCAGCTCATGGCCGGCCTCGACGGAATCAAGAACCGCATCGAACCGCCGGAGCCGATCGACAAGGACCTCTACGAGCTTCCGCCGGAAGAAACCGAGAACATCAAGATGGTTCCGAACTCGCTCGAAGGCGCCCTCGAAGCTCTCGCGGAAGACCACGAGTTCCTCATGGAAGGCGATGTCTTCACCCAGGACCTCATCGAAACCTGGATCAACTACAAGTACGAAAACGAAATCGACGTTGCACGTCTGCGTCCGACGCCGACGGACTTCGAACTGTACTTTGATCTCTGATCGTCGCCTGTGAAGTGAATGGCCCGGCATCTGCTGGGCCATTCGCGTTTTGTCAGTCGGAGCTGGTCCAGCTGAGCGTGTACCTTAGTCGGTGGGGTCGTCTCCGTAGAAGATGACTTCCATTGTCGAACGCGCCCAGCGGGTGACCCGCAGATAGTCATCGACCAGCAGCTGCGCGCTTCCCTGCGGATAGCCCATGAGCCTGGCCGCGGCTTCGAGTTCGCGGATATCGCTGGGCAGACTGTCGCTGGGCTTGCCCCTGTAGAGCGTGATGGCGTTGCGGACTTCGGTGGCCATGAGCCAGGCGGTGCGCAGCACCTCGTGATCGGACGCTGATACAAGCCCCTCATCACGTGCAGCGGCCAGGGCGGGCAGCGTCGAGGTTGTGCGCAGCCCGGGGTATTCGGCGGCGTGCTGCAGCTGCAGCAGCTGCACAGTCCACTCGACATCGCTCAGCCCGCCGGTTCCCAATTTCACGTGCTGACGGCGATCAGCACCGCGCGGGAGTCGTTCGTCTTCCATCCGCGCTTTGAGCCGACGCACCTGCATGATGGAGCGCACCGGAAGAATCTGCGGATAGCGCAGAGGGTTGATCATGTCGACGTAGTCGCTCATGAGGTCGTTGTCACCGGCTATCGGGCGGGCACGCAGGAGCGCTTGTGCTTCCCACGGTTCGCTCCACGCTTCGTAATAGCGCCGATAGGACTCAAGCGTTCGGACATAGGGTCCGCTGCGGCCTTCAGGACGCAGATCGGCATCGAGTTCAATGGCCGGGTCCTGCTGTGCGCTTTTCAGCGCCGAGGTCACTTCGAGAGCGACGCGACGGGCGTGTTTTGCCAAAGCTTCGCGGTCGTCATCGCCCATGGTGTGTGCGGGACGGTAGACAAAGCACACGTCGGCGTCAGAGAACACCCCGATCTCGCGGCCGCCCAGGCGTCCCATCGCGATGATCGCAAAATCGTAGTCATAGATTCTGTGCTCAGTGTCCAGGTCACGCCGCACTGACAGAAGTGCTGCGTCAATGGCTGTGCTCATCACGTCAGACAGGGCCTGTGGGACAGCGCTGCGGGGAATGACCTCGAGAATGTCGGCGAGGATGATCCTGAGCTTTTCGCGTCCGTAGACGGCGCGCACGCCTTCCACTCCCCTGCCTCGGCCGACCAGTTCAGACATTTCCTGGCGCAGCGAGTCCAGCGGGGTCGGATGCAGCATGTCCTGATCAGCAAGCCAGCGCACTGACCCGTGGTAGTGCATGATGTGCGATGCCGCGTACTGCGACAGTGACAGCACCCGGGCAAGCGCTTCTGCGCCCTGCCCGGAGTCACGCAGCAGCTTGAGGTACCACGTTGATGAGCTCAGCTTTTCCGACAACCTGCGGTAGGCAAGCAGACCGGCATCGGGATCAACACCCTCCGATAGCCAGCCGAGCATGGCCGGCAGCACTTGTCGATGCACGCGCGAAGCACGGCTGACGCCGGCTGAAAGGTCGTGGATATGCCGCATGGCTGAATGCGGGTCGACGAAGCCGAAGGCGCGCAGGCGGCTTTCCGCGGCTTTTGCCGGCAGCGAGGTCACTGCGCCGGTCCCGACGGCCGCGTCGAGGATCGGACGGTAGAAAACCTGTTCGTGAAGAGCGCGTACGCGCCGGGAATAGTCGTCGCGTTCGCGTTTGAGCCGCACTTCTGTCCGGTCGCCGGTCGGGTAGACCATGCGCGCCAGTTCGCGGAGTGCTTCTGGTTTGTCAGGCAGAACTGCAGCACGGCGCATGCGCGGAATCTGCAGGCGGTGTTCGACAACCCGCAGGAATGAGTAGGCCTCTTCCATCAGCGCGGCATCGTCCCCAGACAAATAGCCGCCCCGTTCAAGGCTGCGCAGGGCTTCGAGGGTGTTCGGTTCGCGGATGTCGTGGTCTTCCGTTCCGTGCACCAGCTGAAGCAGCTGGGCCGAGAATTCGACATCACGTAGCCCGCCCGGCCCCAGTTTCAGCTGCCGGTCGGCTTCATCGCGGTCGATGAGATCGACAACTCTGCGTCGCATAGCCCGTACTTCCGGGATGAAGTCGTCCCGGTGGGCGGCGGTCCACACCTGGGGCAGACACGCCTCGGACCACTGCTGTCCGAGTTCTTCGGATCCGGCGACGGGACGGGCTTTGAAAAGAGCCTGGAACTCCCAGTTTTCTGCGATGTCGCTGTAATAGCCTGCAAACTCGTCGACAGTGCGCACAAGCGCTCCCGCTTTGCCCTCCGGCCGAAGAGCTGCGTCGACTTCCCACAGGGCGGGTTCTGCTCCAGCAGCCGAAATGAGGTCGATGATCTGCAGGGCCGCTGCCGAGGCGCAGCTGCGGGCGCGTTCTGCCTGTTCGCCGTCCGCTGTGGTTTCCGGGCTGAAGGCGAAGACCACGTCAACATCGGATACGTAGTTGAGTTCGCGGGCACCGCATTTGCCCATGGCGATAACAGCAAGTTCAGCGCACCCGTCGGGTATTGAATCCCCCGCGGCGAGGTCGTGTGCCGCCATGAGGGCACCCTCAGCCATTTCCGTCAGGGTCCGGCTGACAGTGTCGAAGTCTGCGGTCGGTTCGTGACTGCCGAGGTCTGCGGCTGTCAGCTGGATGAGTTCGTCCCGGTACGCTCGGCGCAGGGCGATTCGGCCGTCTTCGATTGAGAGCAGCTGACCGTCGGCGTCGTACACCGAACGGGCAATGCGCTTACGCACCTTTCTCCTGCGCTTTGAACGCAAGAAGTCATCGTCTTCGGCCAGCAGCCGCAGCGACTCAGGCCACCGCACAATGTGGTCAATGCAGGCCTCAGAACTCCCGGCCAACCGAACAAGTCGGTCGAGCAGATGCTGAGAATCCTGCACGAGCCCACCGAGGTCGACCTCGGCTGCCGCTGCCGCCTCAGCGACGCGGACCAAACCGAGGGAAACGGAACCGGGGTCACCGGTGAACCGGGCGAATTCCCTAATCGCCGATTCGTGCCCTTCCAAACCGGTCAGTTCGCAGAACTGGCCAAGGAAGCGCTCAAAGCGGGAGTCGAATTTACCGCGCTGCGTGCGTGTCGGGTCCTTCCGCCTGCTCAGATCTAACCTGCGAATCATGTTTGGGTGTAGAGCCCATCGAGTTCATAGGCAGTCACCTGCGCGCGGTAGTCTCTCCATTCCCGCGCTTTGTCACGCAGGTAGAAGTCGAATACCTCTTCGCCCAGAGTGTCAGCGACGAGCTCGCTGTTCTCCATGCAGCGAAGAGCTTCCGACAGGCTCGCAGGCAGCGGTTCAATGCCCATGGCGCTGCGCTCGCGTCGACTGAGATCCCACACGTCGTCTTCGACTTCCGGAGGCAACTCCATGCCCTCCTCAATGCCTTTCAGTCCCGCGGCCAGCAGCACCGAGTAGGCCAGGTAGGGATTGGCGCAGGAGTCCATACCGCGGTACTCGATCCGAGCAGACGATTCCTTGCCGGACTTGTACTGCGGCACCCGTACAAGTGCAGTGCCCGTGCGACCCCAGCTGATGTAGGACGGGGCTTCGTGCCCGGTCCACAGGCGCTTGTAGGAGTTGACGTACTGGTTGGTGACCGCGGCGATCTCAGGGGCGTGGTACAGCAGGCCTGCCGCGAACTGCCGGCCGGTGGTCGACAGCTGGTATTCGGCGCCGGCCTCAAAGAACGCGTTGTCTTCACCTTCGAACAGCGACAGGTGCGTGTGCATCCCGTTGCCCGGGTGCTCGGCCAGGGGCTTGGGCATGAACGTGGCGTGCACGCCCTGGGAGATCGCGACTTCTTTCACAACCGCCTTAAAGGTCATGACGTTGTCGGCCATAGTCATCGCGTCGGCATAGCGCAGATCGATTTCGTTCTGCCCGGGGCCGGCTTCGTGATGCGAGAACTCGACGGAAATGCCCATGGATTCCAACATCTGCACTGCACTGCGGCGGAAGTCGTTCGCGGTGCCGCCGTTGACGTGATCGAAGTATCCGGCGTCGTCGACCGGCACAGGGGGTTTGCCGTCCAGTTCGGCCGAACGGAACAGGTAGAACTCCATTTCCGGGTGCACGATAAAGGTGAAGCCGCGCTCGCGCGCCTTCGCCAGGGTGCGCGCCAGAATATTGCGCGGATAAGAAGCGGCAGGTTCACCATCGGGAGTCAGCACATCGCAGAACATCCGACCGGTCGGCTCGACCTCACCTCGCCATGGCAGGAGCGAATACGTCGACGAGTCTGGGCGCAGAACCATGTCGTCTTCGATGACCCTCGAAAAGCCTTCGAGCGCCGAACCGTCGAAGCCGATGCCCTCGGTGAATGCTCCGTCAAGTTCGTCGGGAACAATCGCAACGGACTTCAAGCGGCCCATGATGTCGGGAAACCACAGACGCACAAACCGCACGTCACGGTCATCGACATCGCGCAGAACCGCTTCCTGCTGTTTGGTCAGTCCCATCAGCGCCAGTCCTCGTCGTCTTCTTCCCATTCGCGATTGCGCTCGCTGGCTGTTGCGAGTGCCGCCTGAGCTTCGGCTTCGCTGTCATAGGGGCCCAGCCGGTTCTCAAAGGAGCTCTTCCGTCCCTTTTCAACTTTGCCGGTCTTGGTGTTGAACCAGTATTTCTCTTCTTCGTACGACATAGCGCACCTCCCTGTGCTCAACTCTAGCTGTCTACAATGATGTCATCATGACGAATTCTGCTCCGCTTGGAACTCTCACAAAGGGAACCGTGGCGCCCATGCGCTCCGTTCCAGCCCACATCGAACGTCCCGAATACGTCGGCAAGGCCGAACCGAACGAAGGTCGCGGCAGCAATTTCTACACGCCTGAAGAAATCGAGCTGGTCCGCGAATCGGGCCGCATCGCTGCAAACGCCATGGCCGAGGGCGGCAAGCTCGTTGAGCCCGGCCGAACGACGGACGAAATCGACGTTGTCGTCCACGAATATCTGCTGGACCACGGCGCCTATCCGTCGACTCTTGACTACCGGGGCTTCACCAAGTCGGTGTGCACATCGATCAACGAGGTCGTCTGCCACGGCATCCCCGACTCCACTGTGATTCAGGACGGTGACATTGTGAACCTTGATGTCACCGCCTACAAGAACGGCATGCATGGCGACACGAACTTCACGTTCGTGGCCGGCAACGTCGACGAAGAGTCCCGCCTGTTGGTCGAACGGACCCACGAATCGCTCATGCGCGGCATCAAGGCCGTCAAGCCGGGCCGTTCGATCAACATCATCGGCCGGGTCATCGAAAAGTACGCGAAGCGCTTCGGCTACGGAGTTGTTCGCGACTACACGGGTCACGGGGTCGGGCGCGAATTCCACTCCGGTCTCATCATCCCCCACTATGACGCCGCTCCGAACTACGCGGACGAAATCCAGCCGGGCATGATCTTCACAATCGAGCCGATGCTCAATCTGGGCACCATCAACTGGGAACAGTGGGATGACGGTTGGACGATTGTGACTGCCGACCGTCGCCGCTCCGCTCAGTTCGAGCACACTCTCGTGGTGACAGAAGACGGCGCGGACATCCTTACGCTTCCCGATGTCGAACTCGTGGCCGGCCGTGACTGATCGCGGCGAGCTGCGCGGTTCGGCAGGAGCACACTCGTGTGCTTTGGGCATTGACATCGGCGGCTCGTCTATCAAGGCCGGGCTGGTCGACCTCGAACGCGGCCGGATCATGGGCGAGCGTGTCGTTGTGCCGACGCCGCATCCCGCCACTCCCGAAACTCTTACGAATGCAGTCCGAGGTGCGGCAGCCGAGGTGCTGGCACAGCAGCCGGGCGGCACCTCGTCACCAGAATCCGGGTACGAGGCGCCGCTGACTCTCCCTGTTCCCGCTGGGGTCGCATTCCCCGGGGTGGTCAAGAACGGCGTTGTCACCTTCGCGTTCAATCTTGACGATTCATGGCTTGGAGCGAATATTGAGCAGACCATTGGGGCAGCGCTTGGCCGTCCGTGTGTTTTTCTCAATGACGCTGATGCCGCCGGCATTGCCGAAATGACCTTCGGCGCTGGTCGCGACTGGCACGACAGGACTGTTCTCATGCTCACCCTGGGAACCGGCATCGGTTCGGCGCTGTTTACCCGCGGCAGGCTCGTGCCGTTCACCGAGCTCGGCCACGTTGAGATAGGCGGCGAAGACGCAGAGCTCAGCGCATCCGCAAGCGCAAAGGTGCGGTTGGGCATGGACTACCCTACGTGGGCTGCGAAGCTCAGCCGGTACTGCAGGGAAATGGAAAAGCTCATCAACCCCGACGCGTTCATCTTCGGCGGGGGCATTTCGCAGGATCATGCCGACTGGCTTCACCTGCTCGACCTTCAGACGCCCGCTGTCCCGGCGGCAATGTTCAATGACTCAGGGATCATCGGCGCGGCGGTCCACGGTGCTGACGTTGCCGAAAGCATCGGTCGCTGAACATTACAGCGCTGAGTCCCGGCGCCAGCTTGTGTAGGGACAGGCCACCGATAAGCCGGGTTCTGTTCCCAGGCGGAAGCCTGGGCGACGGTCATCTGTCTAGGACCTGCATTGCTGCAGGCCTCAAGCAATCCACCCGACGGCACGACGAGCAGCCGTATAGCCGTCTGCACGATCTTGCTCCCGGTGGGGTTTACCCAGCGGCCCGCGTCACCGCGGGCCCTGGTGGTCTCTTACACCACCTTTTCACCCTTACCAGCACGCTGGCGGTTTAGCTTTCTGCGGCACTTTCCCGCGGGTTTCCCCGGGTGGCTGTTAGCCACCACCGCGCTCTGCGGAGCCCGGACTTTCCTCGGCCGGGCACGAGGCCCGAACGCGACCGTCTGGTGGCCTGTCCTCGGCCAAGTGTATATGTGCGGGCTTTTAGAATGAGCATCATGTTCATTCTTCTGCCGCCGTCCGAAGGCAAAACACCGGCGCAAGACGGAGCGCCTGTCGACCTGTCGTCTCTGTCCTTACCGGAACTCAATGAAACGAGGCGTGAGGTGCTTGCCGAGCTGCAGAAAGTCAGCGCCGCGCCGGACGCCCTTGATCAGTTGGGTGTAGGTGAGCGCATTGCCGGCGAGGTGGCGCGCAACATTGATCTCGACACGGAACCGACGGCGCTGGCCCTGACGGTCTATACGGGTGTCCTGTTTGAGGCACTCGATGTTTCCGCTGTGCTGCAGGCCCCACGCGAACGGGTCGAGCGGGTGTTCATTGCCTCAGCGCTTTTCGGCATGGTCGGCGCACTTGATTGCATTCCCGCCTACCGGCTGTCGATGAAGACATCGCTGGGCGATATTGGGCCGCTTGCAAAGCGCTGGAAAGAAGCACTGCGGGAACCGTTGGCCGAGCACTTCGGAGATGCGCCGGTGCTCGACTGCCGGTCGGGTGACTACCGCAGGCCGTGGCCGGGCATTCCTGAAAACACCGTGGCTGTCAATGTCGTCAAAGAGGTCGCCGGCAAGCGCACAACCGTGTCCCACTGGGCTAAGCACACGCGCGGCCTGGTTGCGTCCCACCTGCTGCAGCGCAGTGAACCAATGCCGTCTTCACCGGAAGCCATTGCTGACGCTGTTGCCGAACAGTTCGAGGTCGAATACGTCCCGTCCCGCGGCAAACAGTCAGCAGTGCTGACGATCGTCTTGCCGGACGCCTGAGGTTCTGCCCGACGCCTGAAGCTGCGTGACGATAAGGATCCACGCTTTCAGGCCTGAACGATGAGCCCTTCGCAGTCCTCGCACTGAAACGCCCAGGTGCGTTCGGCGTTGCGCACCGCATCAGCCTGCACTCCGGACAAAGCTGCACCACAGGCTCCACAGGCTCCTGCCGCTAGAACTCCGATACCGGATGAGCGGATGATCGACGCTGCTTCAGCCGGAAGCTCGGCGAGTTTGGCCGTGGCCTGCTCTACCAGCTGCGCGTGCTCGCCGTCCAAGCGAGCCGCTTCTTCCTGCCTGCGCTGACCTTCGGCTTTTCCTTCCGCAGCGACCTCTTCGGCACGTGCGCGCAGCTTCTGCAGCTGGGATTCCGCAGATTCGGCGCCGTCAAGAGCCTGCAGTTCTCTGTCTTCCGCTTGGCCGACAGCAGTGCGCACAGACTCGATGTCGGCCTGCAGCGCCACAAGGTCGCGGCTTGTCAGACCGACTCCGGCGTTGAGCTTGGCTTCCATGCTTTCGGCTTTGGACCGCCCATCGGCAGCTTGCGCAGCGGCAGCGCGCGCTTCTTTCTGATGCCCCTCGATTTCGCCGCGCAGATTTTTGGCTTTCGCGGCAAGCGCTTTGTGTTCACCCGCCAGTTCCTGCAGGCGCGCCACGCGCTCTTCTTGTTTTGCCTCGGTGCGATTGCGACGAATCTGCGCGCTCAGTGATGCGTAGTCGAGCGCGGCCGCGTGCTGCTGTGTGCTCAGTTCCACTGCCACTCCTCGGAGTCGGGAAGAACGACTGCTGTCCACGGGTCAGAGCAGACACCAGACACAGTCACTTCAACACTGTGTCCCCCTGCCCGCAGGACTTCGTCGAGCTGTTCAGCCGCGTGCGGGATCCACGCCGATTCGGCCGAGTAGTGCGAAATGTCGATGAGGTGCTCAAGCGAGCCTCCCCGGGAACCCGTATCAAGGGCTTCCGATGCGGGGTGATGGCGAAGGTCCGAGGTGATGTACAGCTGGGCTCCCGCCTTGCGTGCCGCGCCGAACATGGAGTCTCCCGCTCCTCCGAGAACGGCAACACGGGTGACTTCCGCACCGGGGTCACCTCCGATGGCGATGCCCCGGACAGACAGGTCAACTCCCTGTGCCAGGCGGACGGCAATGTCCTCAACTGTCGTCGGTTCCACGGTGCCGATCCGGCCCAGGCCGACCCCCGCCTCGGCATCGGGGTTCTGCACAAGGGGTTCGACTTCCCGCAGCTGCAGGATCTCCGCGAGGACATCGGACACCCCGCCAAGAGCTGAATCGGCGTTCGTATGGGCATTGAACTGTGCGATGCCAGACCGGATCAGCGTATGTACGGCACCGCCCTTCAGCGTGTCGGCAGCGACTGATGTCACGCCGCGCAGCAGCAGCGGGTGGTGGGTGAAGAGGAAGTCCGCACCGAGCTCAACGGCTTCTGCGATGACTTCATCCGATGGGTCCAGCGCGCAGTGCACGTGCGTCACGGGAGCTTCTGGGTCTCCTACCGCCAAACCAACGGAGTCCCAGTCTTCCGCGAGGTTGTTCGGCCAGAGCTGTTCACAGACGTTCATTACATCGCGCACATTCGTCATGCCTTCAAACTAGCGCATTGAGCCGGCGAAAAAGACACCCCAAGAAAACTGAATGATCGTTTGAACTATGCCACGATTCATCTATGACACAACTCACAGAAGAGAATCGCTCCGTCATCGGAGACATCGTCAAGCGCAGCGCCGCGCGCTCCCCCAAGGACACCGCCATCGTCTTCCAGGACCGCACCTGGACGTACAGTCAGCTCGACCAGGCAGTGACAAACATCGCCCGCCTGTTCATCGCACAGGGCCTTGAAAAGGGCGACCGCGTTGCCGCCTACAGCAAGAACTCCGACATCTTCGCCATCGTCTTCTTGGCCTGTGCACGCGCCGGACTCATCCACGTGCCCGTCAACTACCAGCTGACGAAGGACGAACTCGACTACATCCTGTCGGACTCGGACCCCAAGCTGATCCTGGCCGAAGAAGCCCTCATGCCGTTCATCGAGGAAACCGAAGCCGGACAAAAGTGTGAGCGCATGCTCATGGAAAGCCTCGTGGAACCGGCACTGAAAGTCGACGGCCCGGCTCGCGATGGCGAGTTCTCCCCTGTCGACACCGACCGCGTGCAGCTGCTCTACACCTCGGGAACCACGTCGTCGCCCAAGGGTGCTGTCATGACGCACCGCAGCCTCATGCACCAGTACCTGTCGGTTCTGACATCCCTGGACATCACCAGCTCTGACCGTTTCGTCCACGCTCTGCCGCTGTACCACTCGGCTCAGATGCACGTGCTGCTGATTCCCGCCCTCATACGCGGCGCATACAGCATCATCGTGCCCACACCTGTTCCGCAGCAGCTGCTCGAGCTCATCGAAAAGGAGCGCATCACCGCGTTCTTCGCCGCCCCGACCGTGTGGGTTGCGCTGACCAACAACCCGGACTTCACCACGCGCGACCTTTCGTCGCTCAAGAAGGCCTACTACGGCGCATCCATCATGCCCGGCCCTATTATTGAGCGCCTGCAGAAGCAGCTGCCGGAGCTCGGCCTGTACAACTGCTTCGGCCAGTCCGAAATGGGTCCGCTGTGCACCGTTCTGCGTCCTGAAGAGCACGCCGACCGCCCGGCCTCAGCAGGCCGCCCAGCGCTGTTCGTTGAGACCCGAATTGTCGACCTCGACGGCAACGACGTCGAAGTCGGCCAGCGCGGCGAAATCCTCTACCGCTCACCCCAGCTGGCCGAAGGCTACTGGAACAAGCCGGAAAAGACCGCCGAGGCCTTCGTGGGCGGATGGTTCCACTCCGGTGACCTCGTTGTGGCTGACGAAGAGGGCTACATCACGGTTGTCGACCGCGTGAAGGACGTCATCAACACCGGTGGTGTTCTCGTGGCCAGCCGCGAAGTCGAAGACGCCGTTTTCTCGATGGACGGCGTGGAAGAAGTCTCCGTTGTCGGCATGCCGGATGAAAAGTGGATCGAGGCGATCACCGCCTACGTCGTCCTCACCGACGCCGGCCGCGAAAGCCTGACGGAAGAAGCCGTGATCGAGTACGTCAAGGGCAAGCTCGCAGGCTTCAAGGTTCCCAAGGCCGTGCACTTCGTGGACGCTCTGCCGAAGAACTCGGCGGGCAAGATCCTCAAGCGCTCACTGCGCGAAGGCGCGCACTCGTGACCTGAGGCTCAAACCCAAGCGGGGATGTCCTGAAAGGGCATCCCCGCTTCTGTTTGGGAGGGGTATTCGGTAATCGCCAATGCGTGCGTGCACAACGGTCAGCCGTGAGTACGGCCGAGAGCGACTATGCGTGGCGCACACGCTCAATAAATGCTTGAACACGTTCGCTGGCAGCCTTGTCGAGCAGGTCTTCCGGTGATCCCTTTTCCACGACGACGCCTTCATCGAAAAACGCGAGCGTATCGCCAACTTCACGGGCGAAGCCGAGTTCATGCGTAACGACGACCATCGTCATTCCCTCAAGCGCAAGTCGCTGCATGGTTGACAAAACCTCGTCAACAAGCTCCGGGTCCAAAGCACTCGTGGGTTCGTCGAACAGCATAAGCACGGGATCCATAGCGAGGCTGCGAGCGATCGCCACTCGCTGCTGTTGACCACCGGAAAGCTGGTGCGGCTTTTTGTGCCGGTGCTGTGCCAGTCCGACACGTTCGAGTTCTTCTACCGCCCGTTTTGCGGCTTTTGCTTTGGACAGGCCCTTGACGTGGCGCATGCTGAGCATGACGTTCTCTTCGGCGTCGAGGTGGCCGTAGAGATTGAAACGCTGGAACACCATGCCGATGTGCTGCCGGAACTGCGCGTAGCGCTTATCCGACCATCGAAGATAGTCTTCACCCCGCCGACTGAAGCCGACCTGTTCCCCCATCACCCGCAGGCTGCCCGAGTCCACAGACTCGAGTCCGTTGAGAGTGCGGAGGAACGTCGACTTTCCAGAACCCGACGGACCGATGATGCAGGCAACCTCGCCAGAGCGAACCTGGAAGTCAACACCCCGCAGGACCTCATGATCCCCAAAGGACTTCTGGACGCTGTCGGCTTGCACAATGAGTTCTTCAGCTGGCACGGCCGGCTCCTTCCGCTGCAGGCTTTTCAGCCCCTGGCTTTGACGCGCTGGCAGAGGGCTGACTGCTGATTTGCCCGACAAGCTTCTGAGCCCACGTGGCTCCTCGGGTGCTGCGCACGCGATCTTTGCCGAAGCGCTTCTCCAACAGGCTCTGCAGGAAGGTGGCAATGGCAGTCATGATCATGTACCAGATGCTGACAACAATGAGCAGTTCGATAATGAGGTTGTTCTGCTTGTAGATGATTGCCGCGTTCGTCATGAGGTCATGGCCAGCGACGATCATGACCAGCGATGTGGTCTTGAGCATCGAGATGAATTCGTTGGCTGTCGGAGGAATGATGATCCGCAGCGCCTGCGGCAGAACCACCAGGCGCATGGTCTGCCGGCGGGTCAGGCCACCGGCAAGAGCTGCTTCAGTCTGTCCGACGTCGACCGCTTGAATGCCGGCCCGCACTGTCTCAGCGAAATATGCGGCCATGTTAAGGCCGAGGCCGAGAATCGCAGCTTCTGTCGGTCCGATGAGCGCATTGGTCTCCCAGAAAACACCGATCATGGTAAAGGGAATCTTCACAATGAGGTACGGGAGCAGAAACGCAAGGTTGAACCAGAACACCAGCTGCACCAGAACCGGTGTGCCGCGGAAAATCCATAGATACACTTCGGAAATGGCCCGCAGCACAGGATTGTGGGACAGCTTCATAATGGCAAGCACAACGCCCAGAACTAGGCCGACGAGGGTGGCGATAACAGAAATCCACAGAGTGTTGCCGATTCCGCTCAGGATTGTCGAATAGAAGAAGTAATGGGCAACTTCTGACCAGAGGATTCTTTCGTTGAATACGAATAGCGACAGGACCCACGCAACGAAGAGAATCGCGAGGCCGCCCACGGCGATCCTGCCCCATGGAATGGGAGCAATGATTTTGCGCTGTGTGCCATCAGCGTCAACAAATGGTTCCGTGCGCATCAGTCGTCACCGCCGATCGTGTGCTCTCCCAGGTTGACCGTGACTTTGTCCACCGCCATGAGTTCAACGTCCCATGCTTTCAGAATCTCTCCGTAGGTCCCGTCTTCGACCAGAGCGCTAAGGGCACCGTAGACGGGATCTACAAGGTCGGTGCGCGAATTGTCGATTCCGATGCCCCACACGGCCTCATCGCCTTCGATGGGCACAACAGCCATTTTGTTCTTTTCATCGGCGGCCCGGTAAGCGGCGACGGGAAAGTCGGTTACCGTGGCGGTGGCCCGCCGACTTTGGACTGCGAGGTTGGCGTTGTTGTCGTCTTCGAAGCTGAGAATCTTGTAGGGCGGTTTTCCGCTGTCCTCACAGTTCTTAGAAAACTCCTTCGCCCTCTCGAACGACGACCCGTTGGCTACCAGAGCAATCGTTTTGCCGCAGAGGTCATCAGGCTTCTCAATCCCCTCGGGGTTGCCCTCATAGACAAGGAAGGCGTTCCCTGCTTGCACGTAGTCGACGAATGTCGTGGTCTTGCGCCGTTCCTCGTTGTCGGTTGTCGAACTGATCATCACGTCGTAGCGCTTTGAAATCAGACCGGGAATCAGCGATGCGAACTCTTGGTTTTCGATCGACATGGAAACGCCGAGCTTCTTTGATATTGCATGTGCCATCGCCGGGTCGACGCCGATGATTTCAGAATTGTCGCTAGTCCACAGTTCCATGGGCGGGTAGCCGACTGATGTTGCCCATTTCAGCCCGCGTTCACGAACACCGTCTGGAAGCATGGCCTTCAGTTCGGCGTCTTCTTCAATGCCGTCCAAGACGTCTTTGGCCTTTTCCTCTGCTGGCACGGGCGTATCCGTCACTTTGCCCTGTGCTTCTTCAAGTTCAGTCAGGGGACGAGCTCCGCACGCACTGAGTGTCATGACAGCGGCGGCAGCGAGTACTGCGGTCCACTTCATTGTGGTTGCCTTCCTCTAATGAAAAAGTCCTCGGATGAATCCGAGGACCTGTCGGGATAGCGGGATTTGAACCCACGACCTCCTCGTCCCGAACGAGGCGCGCTACCAAACTGCGCCATATCCCGTGATTGGCAACGGGGACAACTATAGCCCACCGCGGGCTGATTGCGAAATCGCGTCTTCGACCTGCCATGATGGACCCCATGAGCCTGTCTGTTCACCGCATTGCCGATGCCGCGGTCGCCATTCTCACTGACTACGGCATGGGTGACCTATCTATGCGCAGGCTTGCTCGCGACCTCGGAGTCGGCCCTTCCGCCCTATACTGGCACGTGAAGAACAAACAGGAGATCTTCGTCCTTGTTGCCCGGCGCATCGCCGGTGAAATTGATGAGTCCCTCGGAGACGGCACAGACCTTGCCCCGACCGAAATCCTGCTGCACATGCACGATGTTCTTCTGCGCTACCGCGATGGCGCCGACATCTTTTCTCTCGCCTACGCCCATTCGGGTGATTCTGTTCTGCCCACCGCTGTCCGAACCCAGATCGCTGACGAGGCGGAGCGCCACTCTTCTGTTGTTCTCACCTGTGGGACGGTCGCCTTTGAGCAGAACCGCTCGCTGTTCGATTCGACCGCAGGACCGGCTGACAGCCGGGCGGCTCTTGCTGCCGCCCTGACCCGAATTGGCAGGAACGCCGACTGACTGTATCCTTATCCAGGTCAGGGCCTATAGCTCAGTTGGCTAGAGCATCTCGTTTACACCGAGAGGGTCGGGGGTTCGAGTCCCTCTGGGCCCACCGCTACAAGAAAGTCGGGACCCGCGAATTCGTGCGGGTCCCGGTTTTCTTTGTGCCCGCTTCAGCTGCTAGCGGGTCATTTGTGGGTCATTTCTGACCAGAACCGGCGTTCTTGATTGGAGCACGGCCAGAAGCCATGCCGTGTCGTTCAGGCAATACACAGGAAAACATCCCAGCGTCGGCTGCTTAAATCACTACCGTTGTGTTCACGGTCACTCTTTCGGGGAGCCTCCCCGGGCCGAGAGGAGTACCCTGTGAACCCCTCTTCAACAAATACAGTCAAAAAGAAGCGCACGGGAGCGCTGTTCGGCCCCGGTCTTATGATCGCGGCTTCGTTCATCGGTCCCGGCACAATCACCACAGCAATCGTCACCGGCGCAGACTTCGGCTTCACACTCGCGTGGTCGGTCATCTTCTCGATCATCGCCACCCTTGTTCTGCAGGAGATGTCGGTCAGACTCGGCCTCGGCGCAGGACTCGGGCTCGGCGAAGCTATGCGGCGTGCATTAGAGAACCCCGTCTTGAGAACGCTGATGATCGTGCTCGTCGTCGCTGCAATCGGAATCGGCGGGGCTGCCTACGCCGGCGGTGACACAACAGGCACATCGTTGGCTGTTTCAGCGGTTGCGCCAGTAGACCTCAGGATCATTGTCGGTGCAATCATCATCGCGATCTTCGCCCTGCTCATCACCGGCAGCTACAAGATCATCGAGCGGGTTCTCATGGTGATGGTGGTCATCCTTGCCGTCCTGTTCGTCATCACCGTCTTCGTCGTTCAACCTCCGATCGGCGACATCCTCAGGGGAATCTTCGTCCCCTCGATGCCTCCAGGGTCCGCACTGACGGCAATTGCACTCATCGGAACCACCGTGGTTCCCTACAATGTCTTCCTCCACGCCAGCCTCGTACAGGAAAACTGGGCGAATGTTCCACAGGAGACAGCGCTGAAAGAAGCCCGCATTGACACCGTCGCTTCGATTTCCTTCGGCGGGCTCATCACTTTGGCAGTCATGGCGACCTCCTTTGGCGCGCTGTTCATGCACGGTATGAGCGCAGAAACGGCTGAGGACCTCGCGGTATCGCTCGAGCCGCTGCTGGGAGAAGCTTCCACATGGGTATTCGCACTCGGCCTGTTTGCGGCCGGCTTCACGTCCGCCCTCGCCGGTCCGCTCGGGGCGGCTTATGCCATTACGGGGATGCTCGGCAAGAGCACAGATATGAAAAGCCCGCTGTTCCGCGCAGTGTGGATCGCGGTGCTCGCCGTCGGCGCAGTCATCGCTCTGACCGGCTTTGAGCCGATTCAGCTCATCGTCATTGCGCAGGCGGCCAACGGCCTGCTCCTGCCAATTATCGCCATCTTCCTGCTGGTGACAATGAACAGCAAGAAAGTCGTCGGCGAACATGCAAACGGTGTATGGGCCAATATCTTCGGCGGTGCAGTGACTCTGATTGTCATAGGGATCGGCAGCTACCAGCTGGCTGACGTTCTGGGGCTGCTGCCCGGCTGATCGAATCTCTGTCACAGGCGAGGTTGGGTGCGGTACGGGCCGCGTCCAGCCTCGTCACTTCTGGCACTCGGGGCACCAGTAGAGTTTGCGCCCCTCCATCTCTGTCATCGCAACGGGAGTTCTGCACACACGACACGGCAGCCCTGTGCGGCCATAGACAAAATGGCGGAATTCACTGTCATCAACTGCGCGCTGCCGACCAGCGCCTCGCAGTCTCGTGCGGGTGAGCATGACACCCGTTTCAACACCGACGGGCAGCAGGCGAACCCAGTCACGCCACAGCGAAGCAACTTCGTCATCAGTCAGCTCGGTTCCGGGTTTGAACGGGCTGAGCCCAGCCCGGAACAGCATCTCAGCCCTGTACACGTTGCCGATCCCGGCAACAACAGACTGGTCCATGAGCAGACTGCCGATCGGACGGCGTCTGCGCACATTCTGCGCAAACCTGCGGCCTCCTCGAGCGTTCCCGTCGACCAGCGGGTCCGGTCCGAGAGAAGCCAGCTGGGCCTCCACGTCGTGAGGAGCGAGAACCTCGCAAACCATCGGGCCGCGCAGATCAGCGCACACGCCCTCGGTCAGCAGGCGCAGACGCACCTGGCCGACCGGCTCCGGCGGCCACACAGCGTCGAGCTCCTCCGCCCTTTCGACCTCACCGGCACGCACCCGCCGAGGTGCCCCCAGCGATCCTGCATACTCCCCTGTCTGCCCGGCACGGTCAGAGGCGCCGGCAGCGTACAGAAAATCCCAGGCACCGTAGATCCCCAGGTGGACCCGCACAGTACGCTCACCCTCGAAAGGCAGGAACAGGTGCTTGCCAACGGCATAGCATTCCCCCAGCTCACTGCCGCTGATGAGCGCGGCACCGTCGGAAAAGCGTCCCTGGGGTGAAGACGCAGTCACCGCACGCCCGCCGAAATCAGCGTTGAATCGGCGGGCAATGCGGTGAATCGAATGGCCCTCAGGCAAGCGCGGCCTTGATCTTCTCGGCAGCTTCCGCGATGTCTTCGGCCTCGGTCGAACCGTGCTTGTTGTCCAGGCGGAAGTCGTCGATCGAGTTCGTGGGCCACACGTGAATGTGCACGTGCGGAACTTCAAAGCCCTGGATCATCACGCCGACGCGCTCACAGGAGAACGCCTTCTTCTGCGCCTTGCCGATCTTCTGGGCAACCGCCATGAGGTGGGAGGTGAGCTCTTCCGGCATGTCGAGCCAGTGGTCAATCTCTTCGCGCGGGATGACGAGCACGTGTCCGTCAGTCATCGGCGTGATGTCCATAAAGGCAGCACAGCGGTCGTCTTCGTAGACGAACGTGCCGGGAATGTCACCGTCGAGGATTTTCGTGAAGATGGACGCCATAACCCCTCCTTGGGAAGAACGACAGGTTCGTCACCACCCTAACCGCTCAGGCGGCAGCGAAGCAGGCTCAGAAGCTCTCAGCAGGATTGAGGAAGCGACTGAAGTCGCGCTTGCTGCCAGTCAAAGAGTGCTCCGTATCGACCACAACACCCTCGCCATCCAGAAGAAAGGTCAGTCGGCGTGCAAAGCCGCGCTGCTCATCGAAAGCCCCAAAGGCCCTCGCGGCTGCACCGTGGGGCCAGAAGTCAGACAGAAGAACAAAGGGCAGCCCGAGGTCCTGCGCCCACGCAGCCAGCGTGTACTTGGGATCGCAGGAAACAGCGACGACCTCTGTGCCGCCGGAAAGCAGACCCTCATACATTCCGGCAAGCTCACGCATTTCGGAACCGCACACGGGCGAGAAGGCAAAGGGAAAGAACACCGCGAGAACGCGATCAGCGTCGGCTCGGCGCCTGCACTCGTCCAGGGAAAGCTCCTCACCGAAATGGGAGGCCAGAGAAAACGAAGGTGCCGCCGCACCCACCTGGGGTCCGACGGCACCGGTTTCCACAGTCATCAGTCGAAGTTCTTTTTGCTCATCAAGCACACGGCCGACCAGTCAGCCGCCGCACGGACCGTTTTCGTCACGTGCATACCGGCCACGGGAGCGGCATCGTTGATGTCGACGGGATCAATGTGTCCCGGACGACCGGCCTTCGGGGTCAGAAGCCACACAACACCGCCGTCCTTCAGTGTTGTCTGCGCGTCGACGATGCCGTCTGTCAGGTCATCGTCATCGCTGCGCCACCACATGACGATGACGTCGAAAACATCGTCAACGTCGCCGTCAATCATCTCTTCGCCGGTAACTGCGGCGATGTCATCGCGCAGCTGGAAATCAACGTCATCGTCGTAGCCGATTTCCTGAACATACTGTCCGCTCGACAGAGACAGAGGGTTAGCAACCTGTGCTGCCTGAGCGGAATCGAGCGTCCTTCCTGAGGGAGTTGTACTCATGGCTTTATTCTCACCAGAAACGCCGCGTTTCGCCAATCACAGGGCCGACACCCCGACAAAAAGCGCGAAATTGGCCATTTTGCACAATCTGCGTCCATAAGGGTGGAGCATTTCACATCAAGTTCGGCACCACCCGGGCTCGATGTGCAATAGCCTAGACACATATCCGAAGTCCCTTAAACGCGAGAGGAATTGCTTTGGACAACAAGAACAAGGGCCCCATCCTCAATGGTCTCCCCGCGAATGTCCCGGACATCGACCCACAGGAGACGCAGGACTGGATCGACTCCCTTGATGCGCTGGTCGAAGAGGGCGGCACTGCCCGTGCCCGCTACATCATGCTCAACCTCATCCAGCGTGCGCGCCAGCAGCGAATCGGCGTCCCCAGCCTGACAGCCACTGACTACGTCAACACCATCGGCGCTGAAGACGAACCGTGGTTCCCCGGTGACGAAGAAGTCGAACGTCGCTACCGCAGGTGGATCCGTTGGAACGCTGCTGTACAGGTTCAGCGCGCACAGCGCGAGGGCATCGGAGTCGGCGGCCACATTTCGACCTACGCCTCAGCCGCAACTCTCTACGAAGTCGGCCTCAACCACTTCTTCCGCGGCAAGGACCACCCCGGCGGCGGCGACCACATCTTCTACCAGGGTCACGCTTCCCCCGGCATGTACGCACGCGCCTTCCTCGAAGGCCGCCTCAATGCCGAGCAGATGGACGGCTTCCGCCAGCAGTCCTCCCACTACGTCAACGGCAAGCCCTTCGGTCTGCCCTCCTACCCGCACCCGCGGCAGATGCCGGACTTCTGGGAGCACCCCACGGTCTCCATGGGCATCGGCCCCCAGGCCGCCATTTCGCAGGCGCAGTTCGACCGCTACCTGCACAACCGCGGCATCAAGGACACCAGCCAGCAGCACACCTGGGCTTTCCTCGGCGACGGCGAAATGGACGAGCCCGAAGCACGCGGCATGCTCCAGTACGCCGCCTACGAAGAGCTCGACAACCTGACCTTCGTCATCAACTGCAACCTGCAGCGCCTCGACGGCCCGGTCCGCGGCAACGGCAAGATCATCCAGGAACTCGAATCCTGGTTCCGAGGTGCCGGTTGGAACGTCATCAAGGTCATCTGGGGCCGCGAGTGGGACCCGCTGCTGGCCAAGGACCGCGACGGCGCCCTGGTCAACCTGATGAACGCCACCCCGGACGGCGACTACCAGACCTACAAGGGCGAGTCCGGTGGATTTGTCCGCGACAACTTCTTCGGTCGCGACCCCCGCACGAAGGCCATGGTCGAGGACTACACCGACCAGCAGATCTGGAACCTCAAGCGCGGCGGCCACGACTACCGCAAGGTGTACGCGGCGTACAAGGCAGCGCTTGAGCACACCGGCCAGCCGACCGTCATCCTCGTCAAGACCGTTAAGGGCTACTCGCTCGGACCTCACTTCGAGGCCCGCAACGCGACCCACCAGATGAAGACGATGGCGCTCGAAGACCTCAAGGCCGCTCGCGACCACTTCTCCATCCCGATCTCCGACAAGCAACTCGAAGAGAACCCGGAACTTCCGCCGTACTACCATCCCGGTGAGGACGCACCGGAGATCAAGTACCTCCTCGACCGCCGTCGCGAACTCGGCGGCTTCACACCCGAACGCCGCTCGAAGTACGTCGACATCAAACTGCCTGACGACAAGGTCTTCGAACCTGGCATGCGCGGCTCCGGCAAGCAGGAAATCGCCTCGACCATGGCGTTTGTCCGCATCCTCAAGGACCTCATGCGCGACAAGGAGTTCGGCAAGCGCGTCGTGCCGATCATTCCTGACGAAGCCCGCACCTTCGGCATGGACTCCTTCTTCCCCACGAAGAAGATCTACAACCCGCACGGCCAGAACTACATTTCGGTCGACCGTGACCTCTTCCTGTCCTACAAGGAAGCGACCGACGGCCAGCTGCTGCACATGGGCATCAACGAATCCGGTTCGACAACCGCTCTGACGGCCGCGGGCACCAGCTACGCCACGCACGGCGAACCGATGATTCCGTTCTACATCTTCTACTCGATGTTCGGATTCCAGCGTTCGGGCGACCAGTTCTGGGCGGCCAGCGACCAGATGGCACGCGGATTCATCCTCGGCGCAACAGCAGGTCGCACCACCCTGACCGGTGAGGGTCTGCAGCACGGCGATGGACACTCGCACGTCCTGTCGTCGACCTTCCCGTCAATCGTGTCCTACGACCCGGCCTACGCCTACGAGATCGCGACCATCGTCCGCGATGGTCTGCACCGGATGTACGACCCCGAAGACCCGCGCCAGGATCCGAACGTCATGTACTACATCACGATGTACAACGAACCGATGGTCCAGCCGAAGGCACCGGAAAACCTCGACACCGAGGGCATCATCAAGGGTCTGTACAAGCTCAAGGACGGCAACAAGACCGAAGGCCCGAAGGTTCAGCTCATGGCCTCCGGCGTTGGTGTGCCGTGGATCCTCGAGGCCCAGGAGATCCTGGAGAAGGACTGGGGAGTCAGCGCGGACGTGTGGTCTGTCACCTCGTGGCAGGAGCTGCGCCGTGACGGCCTGGAAGCCGACGACGCTCGTCTGCTCGATCCGAAGGCTGAACACCGGGTCCCCTTCGTCACGCAGAAGCTGCTGGGCTCGGAAGGTCCGGTCATCGCCACGAGCGACTTCACCAGGACCGTTCCGGACATGATCCGCCAGTACGTGCCGAACCACTTCACGAGCCTCGGAGCTGACGGCTACGCGATCTCCGACACGCGTCCGGCAGCCCGCCGTTACTTCCTCATCGACGCTCACTCGGTTGTCGTTCAGGCCCTCATCAGCCTGGCAGACACCGGCGAGATCGACATGTCGAAGGCTGCGGAGGCCGCTAAGAAGTATGGACTCGACGACCCGCGCAAGGGTGTATCGGGCACCACCGGCGGCGACGCCTGATGAGCACAGCCGCGCGGCAGTGATTCCGCCGCAGAAGGGGCCGGGGCCACTCCCCGGCCCCTTTTGTGTATCAAATACAAGACTTTTGTCGTTTTGGCGCTATTGTTGTGCTCATGCCCGACCATGAAGCACCTGGCGCGAAGACCGCTGATCGCGCTGACACGATTCGCCGCCTCGAGGCCGGTCAGCGCACGCTGTCGAACCTGACGCTGAAGCGCATTGAGGGACGCCTGCGCTGGTTCTCCCAGCTGTCCTCAGCTGACAAAGGCTGGGTCGTAGTACTTGCGAACTCGGGAATTTCGTCATTCATCGAGTGGTATCGCAATCCCACCCGGCACCTGCGGGTCATCAACGACATCTTCAAATCCGCACCGAAGGAACTCGTCCGGTCGGTTTCGCTGCAGCAGACTCTGCAGCTGCTGCGCGTAGTCGTCGAAGTGGTCGAAGAGCGGGTGAGCGATCTTGCGCGCGCTGGCGAACAGGCCGAACTGCGCGAGGCGGTGCTCATCTATTCGCGCGAAATCGCCTTTGCCGCCGCCGATGTGTATGCACGCGCCGCCGAGGCGCGGGGCAGCTGGGACGCTCGACTCGAAGCGATGGTCATCGACGCTCTCGTTCGCGGCGATTCCGTTGACGAACTGGCCAGCCGCACCGCCGCCTACGGCTGGAACTCTGAGGGCTCCATTCGCGTCATCATGGGACGCGCGCCGCGCCGCAAAGACCGCGCCTCGATTGAAGAAGTGCGCGCAACGGCTAAGAAATGGGCCGAAGACGCGCTGGTCGGCGTCCATTCCGACCGTCTGCTCATTGTGCTTGGCGGTGTGGCTGACATCGAAGCTGCCGCTGAGGACCTATCGCCGTTCTTCGGACCGTCGGACATCGTCATCGGCCCGGAGGTCAGTTCGTTCGCCGAAGCGGGTACGAGCGCATCTGCGGCCGTGTGGGGTCTGCGCACAGCACGCGCCCGGCCCGACACTCCCCGTCCCGTCTTTGCCGATGATCTTCTTCCCGAACGCGCCATGGCAGGTGACCGCAGCGCCGTGCGCGCCCTTGTGACTTCCTACTACGAACCCCTGGCAACAGGGTCCGGCCAGCTTCTGGCAACCGCCGCCGCCTATCTCGAATACGGCGGTGCACTGGAAACAACCGCACGGGCCCTGGATGTTCACCCGAACACCGTCCGCTATCGACTCAAGAAGCTCACAGAAGCTCTTGGGATAGATCCGACCGAAGCGCGGTCGGGCTTCGTCATACGGATCGCTTTGGTGTATGGCCACCTGCACAGCGCAGGGCAGTTGTACGCCCACGACAATTCACGCTGAGGTTTCAGCCAAATACACTATCGTCATTGCCCAGTCGAGAAAGTTGGAGAGCTTTGCTAGTTGTTGCCTGCCCGGGTCAGGGCGCCCAGAAGTCCGGATTCCTCACGCCTTTTATGGAGATCGACGGCTTTAAGCAGACGATCGCCAGCGCTTCCGAAGCGGTCGGCCTTGACCTCATTGCCCACGGCACCACATCGGATGACGAAACCATCAAGGACACCGCTATTGCGCAGCCGCTCCTTGTTGCATCCGCAATCGCCTCGGCACGCGAAGTCCTCGGCGACACCGCACCCAGCTTCTACGCGGGACACTCGGTGGGTGAAATCGGCGCCGCCGCACTCGCGGGCATTCTCACCGATTCTGACGCCATGAACTTCGTCGGCGTCCGCTCCCGGGGCATGGCCCAGGCTTCCAAGGCCGTGCCCACGGGTATGGCTGCAGTCATCGGCGGAGTCCAGGATGACGTCCTCGCGGCAATTGAGGCTGCGGGCCTTCAGCCGGCCAACGTCAACGGCGGCGGACAGATCGTCGCCGCCGGCGCCCTTGAGAACATCGACAAGCTCAAGGACAACCCTCCGGAGCGCACCCGCGTCATCCCACTGCAGGTGGCCGGTGCATTCCACACCGACTTCATGGCATCGGCACAGCCTGAACTGCAGGAACTGGCCGATTCGCTCGACCCAAACGACCCGACCGTGTCGATCCTGTCGAACCGCGACGGCCGTCCGGTCGAAAACGGCCGCGAGTACGTCCAGTCCCTGGTTTCGCAGGTCACCTCGCCCGTCCGATGGGACCTGTGCCAGCAGACTCTCGTGGAGTCCGGGGTCACCGGTCTGCTCGAACTCCTACCCGGTGGAACGCTGACCGGAATTGCCCGACGCGGCATGAAGGGCATTGAGACCTTCGCTTTGACATCGGCCGATCAGCTTGACAAAGCACGCGCTTTCGTCGCCGCCCACGCCTAAGAAAGGGATCAACGTGGCAACTCTCAAGACCGCGACCCCGCAGGGATATTCCCGTATCGCCGGCATCGGAGCCGGTCGATCGAACGTCGTCGTACACAACAACGACATCGTCGGCCCCATCGATTCGTCTGACGAATGGATTCAGCAGCGCACCGGCATCGTCACGCGCCGCCGCGCCGACAAAGATACGAGCCTCATCGACATGTCCCTGCAGGCGTCCAAGGAGGCAATCGCGAACGCCGGGCTTACGCCCGAAGACATCGGCGCGATCATCATCGCGACCGTAACCTTCCCCTACCCGACGCCGTCGGCGGCAGCAAAACTCGCTGCTGAACTGGGCACCGGCCCGATCCCCGCCTGGGATATTTCAGCCGCGTGCGCAGGATACTGCTACGGCATCGCCCAGGCCGACGCTGTCGTGCGCTCGGGCATGGCCGACAACGTCCTCGTGGTCGGCGCTGAGAAGCTCTCCGACTGGATCGACCCGACAGACCGGTCGATTTCCTTCATCCTCGGAGACGGTGCGGGAGCTGCCGTCGTGCAGTCTTCCGACACGCCCGGCATTTCACAGTCGGTTATCGGATCAAACCCGCAGAAGTGGGACACCATCAAAATGCACGCATCGTTCTTCGAATACCGGGACGACCGCGAAGTTGGATTCCCCACACTGCGCCAAGACGGACCGTCTGTTTTCCGCTGGGCCGTCTACGACATGGTCGAGATCGCCAAGGAGGCGCTCGATGCCGCTGGCGTTCAGGCTTCCGACCTCGCCGCATTCGTGCCACACCAAGCGAACATGCGGATCATCGACAACCTGGCAAAGCAGCTCGGCGTTCCCGACTCCGTCGTGATCGGCCGAGACATTGCAGAGAACGGCAACACATCATCGGCGTCCATTCCGCTGGCAACCCACCGCCTGCTGAAGGAAAACCCGGAGCTGTCCGGCGGCCTGTCCCTGCAGATAGGTTTCGGCGCCGGCCTGGTGTACGGAGCCCAGGTAGTGCAGCTCCCCTGATTGACTTGGAGACCGCTGAGTCACGGGACACAGCGCGCCTCCTGGCGTAATATCGATTCGGGCATTCGTCGAATCAATGTCACACGACTGCAAGCAGTCAAAGAGAAAGAGGAAACTATGGCTAACACCGAAGCAGAAGTCCTTGCAGGACTCGCAGAAATCGTCAACGAAGAAACCGGCCTCGCCGTCGACGCTGTTGAACCGCAGAAGTCGTTCACCGATGACCTCGACATCGACTCGATCTCGATGATGACCATCGTCGTCAACGCTGAGAAGAAGTTCGACGTCAAGATCCCGGACGACGACGTCAAGGACCTCGAAACCGTCCAGAACGCTGTTGACTACATTGTGAAGGCTCAGCAGGCCTGATCTCCCTAAGCCGCCGGGCTCGCACGAGCTCGGCGGCTTACCCCCCAAGATTCGACGAGGTAACCACATGACTTCCACAGTTGTCGTCACCGGCATCGGCGCTGTCACCCCTCTGGGCGGCACCGCCGAAGAAACCTGGGAATCAGCTCTCGCCGGCACATCCGGTGTCAAAGCACTCGACAACGACTGGCAGGAAAAATACGACATCCCTGTCAACTTTGCGGCTGCCGTCGATCCGGCAGTTGTCGAAGACAATCTCACACGAGTTCAGGCCAAGCGCCTTGATCCCTCCAGCCAGTTCGCACTGATCTCCGCCAAAGAGGCTATGGCTGATGCCGGCTTCAGCGAAGAGGGCGCCGAGGTCGATGCCGATCGACTCGCCGTTTCGTGGGCCACGGGCATCGGAGGCGTCTGGAGCCTGCTCAACGGCTGGGACACTCTGCGCGAAGAGGGCTCCCGCCGCGTTATGCCGCTGACCGTCCCCATGCTCATGCCCAACGGCCCCGCCGCTGCCATCGGCATGGAGTACCACGCCCACGCAGGCGTGCAGACGGTTGTCTCCGCGTGCGCTTCGTCCACTGAAAGCATTGGCCACGCCTTTGACGTGCTCAGGTCCGGCCGCGCTGACGTCGTGATTGCAGGCGGTTCAGAAAGCGCCATTCACCCGTTCACGATGTCGGCCTTCTCATCGATGCGCGCCCTTTCGCGCCGTACCGATTCGCCTGAAACCGCATCGCGTCCCTATGACGTCGACCGTGACGGATTTGTCATGGGCGAAGGCGCTGGCGCTCTCGTGCTGGAAACCAAGGAGCACGCAGAAGCGCGCGGCGCGAAGATCTATGCGGAGCTCGGCGGCTGGGGCGTCACGAACGACGCGCACCATATCACCGCCAACGAACCCGAAGGCAAGTACGCCCTGCGGGCCATGCGCCAGGCGCTCGAATGCGCCGAGCTCAAGCCTGAGGACATCAAGCACATCAATGCCCACGCAACCTCGACGCCGGTCGGCGATGTGCCGGAATCCCTGGCCATCAATGCACTGCTGGGCGAGCACACACACGATGCTCTGGTGACCGGCACGAAGTCCATGACCGGCCACCTGCTCGGCGGTGCGGGCGCTGTTGAAGCGATCTTCACCGTCCTGGCTCTGCAGAACCGCGTGGCCCCGCCGACGATCAACATTGAGAACGTCGATCCGAAGATCGATCTCAACATCGTCCGCGATAAGCCAGCAGAACTGCCCGACGGCCCGATCGCCGCATTGTCGAACTCGTTCGGCTTCGGCGGTCACAACGCCGTCGTTCTTTTCAAGAGCGTCTGATCTTCAGCACAGCTGACTGTTTCGGGGTGGGTATCGCTGCGATACCCACCCCGAAGTGTTTTTGCCACAGGACCTAAGCCGACGCGCAGTCAGCGGCTCTGATGGCTGAATGAGAGTCCCCCCGGCCGGACTTGAACCGGCGACCAAGGGATTATGAGTCCCCTGCTCTAACCAGCTGAGCTACAGGGGGTCAGAACATCGACAGCATAGCAGTGCGCACACCGGGACGGTATTTCTCTTCTTAGCGTTTTGCACTATCATGGCTAGGAACCTCTTGGCGTTTCGATTCGTGGGGAAGACGTTTTCGGAACGATCAAGGAGGCAAATTGAATAACACTCAGGGCGTACTGTTCGTCCACTCTGCACCGCGTGCGCTGTGCCCTCACATTGAATGGGCCGCAGGTGGTGCTATTGGTGCCCAAGCAAAGTTTGACTGGTCACCGCAGCCGGCAGCTCCCGGTCTGCTGCGGGCAGAAGTCTGCTGGGCAGCCCCGGCTGGGTCAGGCGCTAAGATCGCGTCAGCTCTCAAAGGCTGGGCCAATGTTCGCTACGAAGTCACCGAGGAAGCGTCCCCGGGATTCGACGGCGCACGGTGGAGCCACACACCGGACCTCGGCATTTTCCATGCGCTGACCGACGTTCACGGCAACATTGTCGTCGGCGAGGACATCATCCGCGCTGTCATGGCACGCTCCGCCGGAGACTCCGAGCGCATGCAGGCCGAAATGTCCCTCGCCCTGGGCCAGGCCTGGGATGACGAGCTCGAAGCTTTCCGTCGCGCCGGGGAAGGCGCACCGATTCGCTGGCTTTCCCGCGCCGTCTGAATTAAACGTTCCACCGAGCACCACACCGCCCGGTTCCATTGGCTTTGCCTCTTGGCCAACGGAACCGGGCGGTCTTTGCAACCCGAGTGTTCTTGGTCTTCAGCGCTTCTGCAGGCGAATGCGGGAAAGAACTGACCGCGCGGCATCGACGCTGGTGTAGCGCTCGGTCGTAATGAACAGGTCGAATTCGCGGCGACCGTCCGAGCCCAGCTCGTTGCGGCGGTGCGCACTGACCATGCTCGACCAGTCCGGCCCGACAACGATGACCGCGTATTCGTCGCGCAGCGCATCGGAATGGTCAACCGGTCCAGACCGGACACTCGGCATCGGCGATTCTTCGAAACCACCCGATAGGACCGCAGCAAGCCCCGCAGTCCTGCCAACAGACCGATACACCTGTTCGACCTTGTCGGGCAGCTTCTCTTCTTCGCCGAACACACCGACGACGAGCGCTGAAGATCCCGCCGAGGACGCCCGCTGCAGCAGCTGCACCATGTGCTCGATCATGAAGTCGTAGTCGACGACCAGCGGATCAGTCTGCAGCCCCAGCGCGATTGAATAGGGCGTACCCTGAATCTGTTTGTTGCGGGTGTAGTGCCCAGACAGCGCATCTTCGGGAGGGATGGTCACCGGGTTCGGCTTTTCCGTAGGCTCGGCGTACAGTTCCCCCGTGGCGAACCGCGCACCAAGCGCATTCACCATGATGAGGTCGTCCTCGGAATCAACACCCTCGGCAACAACGACCGCCCCGGTGCGTTCAACGTGGGCTCGCAAGAGCATATTGAGCTTAGCCAGGTGTTCTTTGTCTTCTATTTTGAGCACGTCCGGGTGGAGAGCCACCACCGCGGGATTGACCAGCGGCAGATAAGCCGTTGTAGCAAGGTCGAGCCCGACGCCCGATATCCCCATCGACCAGCCCAGCTGGCGGGCCGAGCGCACTGAACGCAGCACTGACCCCGGCTGAGCGGCGATGCTCAACGGGTCGAGCTGCAGGATGATCCGAGCGTCGCGATCCGTCCGATCTTCAAGAGTGACGAGCGATTCCGGTTCAGCGTTCACAAACAGTCGCGTGTGGGAGTCAAGACCCGCGGCTTCGGCATCCCGAAGAGTCTGTTCGCGAATGGACGAATCGATGTCCCCCACCATGTGCGAATCGCGGACGGCCCGTCGCAGATCGTGGGTGCTGATCGGCGCTCCGTCGGTGTCTGCACAGTGCCTGACGCGGTACCCAGCGTCCATACCGGTAATGACATCAACGACTGGAGAAAACAGCGAACGCACTCCCCCTGAGCGCACAAGCTCTTCGAGGTCCGGACCTCCGATGGCGTTGGCATCGTGTGTCACTGGCGCTACTCCCCTTTTCCTTTTGCGGGCGCTGCCAGTGTCTCACACACAGGCTGCCGCGGTCAGAAAACCGTCACGTGCGCGGAACTTCGCACAGGGTTCAGCTGGAAGATACGGTCTGGCGGCCCGGAGGCTGACTGCCGCCCCGGCGGACCGAGACGATCACATCCCAGACGGCCACCGCGGCGGCCGCACTCATGATGACGCCGATGACGGTGAAAGCAGTGATGAACGCAGCGTCCCAGCCTGCAGTCGCTTGGACCGCGAACAGGGTTCCGGTGATGGCGGCGATGCCCACTGCCGTACCGACCCTCTGCCCAGTCTGGAGCACCCCGCCGGCGGCTCCGGAATCCCGGACCGGCACCTCGAGCAGGGTGAGCGTCTGGTTGGGACTGACGATGATGCCCTGTGCCGTGCCCAGAACAGACAGCGGGAGCATAAGCCACCAGATGCTCACGAGCCCCGCCTGAGCAAGCAGAACAACACCGATCGAGCCGGCAACGCACACAATGGCGATCACCATGCCCCAGAGAACCAGGTGTCGACCGTAGGCGAAGACCTTGCGGCCGGCCCAGGCAGAGGTCCCGATGGTTCCGAGTGCTCCCGGAAGTCCAATAAGACCAGCCTGCAGCGCGGTGAAATCGTGACCGCCCTGCAGGAACACCGCAGACACAACCCAGATGCTGGTCGTGCCCATGAAATACAGGCCGATGAGCAGTGAGCCGTTGGCAAAGCTAGGGATCCGGAAGAGGCTGAGATCAACCATCGGTTCGCGCCCGCGAGCCTTATAGTGCTTCTCCCAGGCAACCCAAACGCCGATGAGTGCAATGCCCACAAACACGAGCGAGAACACCCAGGCACCGAGTGCACGCTCCATGAAGGGCAGCATGATCAGCAGGATCGCCAGCGCGAAGAGAACTGTTCCGACCGGGTCCATGTCGGCGCGGGACTTTCCACGACCGTCAGTCTCGGCTGTGTCAGCAGCACTCGTCCACGCGCTCGCCGGGAACAGGCGAAACGCTGCAAAAGCCCCGATGAGCGCGAAGGGAACGTTGATGAGGAAGGACGCACGCCAGCCCCAGCCGTCACCGAAAGCAGCCGTGAAGACCCCGCCGAGCACAGGACCGATCGCCACCGAAATGCCGACCGTCGAACCGAAGTAGCCGAATGCGCGGCCGCGTTCAGGGCCGGAGAAATACTGTTGGATGATGCCGACGGTCTGCGGATTCAGCAGCCCGGATCCAAAGCCCATGAGGACGCGGGCAATGTTGAGCACGATGTCGTTCGGCGCCAATCCGGCAAGCAGCGACGCTGCGCCGAACAGGATCGAACCGATGACGAACAGACGACCGCGCCCATACACGTCTCCAGCACGCCCGGCTGCAACCAGAAGCACGCCGAAAGACAGCGTGTAGCCGGACAGAACCCACTGAAGAGCCGATGACGGCGCGTCGAGATCCCGGCCTATGCCCGGCAGGACGACGTTGACGATCGACACGCTCAGCAGCGACATGAACACCGGAATCAGCACGACCAACAGAATCTGCCTCTGCTGCTGTGTCAGCTTTCCGGAACTCACGCTGTGCGCCGCCTTTCTTCAAACGGCAGCAGAATCTGCTGCCTTCGGTAGTCAGATGGAAACCGGTTCCCGAGGTGGAACTCAGTTTTTCGAGTTTCTTCAGCTCTGAAGAAGACCCGAGTAGATCTCTTCAAAGGTATCGAGAGTTGCTGAGATATCGTGGCGAGCCGCAATCTTCTGCGCGGCCAAGCTCATAGCCTTGCGCTCATCAGCAGGGGCCGTGGCGATTTCAGTGAACGCCTGCGCATATCCGTCGATGTCCCGCGGTGCGATGAGTCGGCCATTGACTCCGTCCTCGCACAGGTGCGGGAGGGCCACCGCATCTGCAAGAACTACGGGAACACCCGTAGCCAGAGCCTCGAGAGTCGCGATCGACTGCAGTTCAGCGGTTGAGGGCATGCAGAAGATGTCTGCTCGCTGGTAGGCGGCCACGAGTTCAGCATCGCTGACCTTTCCGCGCAGAACCACGCGATCAGCAATTCCAAGCTTGTCTGCAAGGTCTGCCAGTGCTTTTTCCTGTTCGCCCGCGCCGATGATCTCAGCCCGCAGGTCCAGTGCCGGATCGGTCTTGGCAATTGCCTCGATGATGTCCTCGATGTGCTTCTCAGCCGACAGACGACCAACAAAGAGGATTGTGGGCGAGGTGCCGGCCCTGTCATCTGCTGGATCGGCAGGGTGGAAGTGGGACAGGTCGATGCCGCAGGACACTGCTCGGATCGGCTTGTCAAAGCCGTGTTGGTGGAGCAGGTCCGCGGCCAATTGGGTGGGAACCGTGATGTAGTCAGCAGACTGGTATTTCTTCTTCAAGTCCCACCATGCGGCCTTCTCGGCCGCAGCGACGATCGCCCCGGGCGCACTGACGTATGGCGCGACGTTCTGGGGCATGAAGTGGTTGGTGCCCACAATGGGGATGTGACGGCGACGCGCCGTCGTAAAAGCACGCCGTCCGATGACGAAATGTGCCTGGGTATGGATGATGTCGGGCTGAATCTGGTCGATCAGCCGGTCGAATGCCGGCGCGACGTCCCAGGGCATGCAGATCATCCACGTGGGATGCAGCGGCCAGCGCACAGATTTGATGTAGTGGACCTCAACGCCGCAGTCGTCCGCTCGGTGGTAGGCCATGCCCGAGGGTGAAGGGCAGATGACGTGGACTCTGTGCCCGCGTCCAGCCAGACCTTGGGCGAGCTGCTGGGCGAATGTTGCAGCGCCGTTGACTTCCGGGGCGTAGGTTTCGGCAGGAATGACGATTGTAAGGGGACGGTTCATGCTCGCTGTGAGGTTGGGGACTGGGCGCTCTCGTCACGCTCTCGGCGTTCAAGCACATCGGGGTGAAAGCGAGCGAGGACGATAACTCCCAAGCACGCTACCAGTCCGGCCGCAACCATAATCACAGGAACCCACAACGGTGCGGCAGCGGCCTCCTCGAGTACGACAACACCGAGGATCACCGCGACGATCGGGTCGATCACCGTCAGGCCTGCAATGACGATTTCCGGCGGTCCCGAAGCGTAGCCAGCCTGCACAAACCACGAACCTATTCCACCGCACGCGGCAACACACAAGAGGTTGCTCCAGGTCACCGCTGGCAGTCCCCCTGCAAGGAACTGAGACGCGCAGACATGCGTATTGGTTGCCACACACGCAAAGAGAATGGCCGCGCTGATCACGTTGAACAGCTGATGCGGTCGGCGTTGAACAAGGCGGCCCACAACGGTGATTGTGAGAAGTGCCGCCGAGACCCACACCATCGGGAGGGCCTCAGCACCGAATCTGACGCGAGACACGGCAAAGAGCGAAGAAACTCCTACAAAACCGGCGACACCGGCGACACAGAGAAGAACGGCTGTGTAGACGCGCCGCTTGAACACCAAACCTCGAGCGAATCGGGCGATGAGGACGGAAACGGCCAGTGAGATGGCACCGACGGGCTGAACAACCATGACGGGGGCAAGAGCAAGGGACAGGACACCGGCGGTGACGGCGATGACCATGATCGCGGTACCCAGCAGCCACCTGCCGGATTTGAACAGTCGGAAGAATGAGCGAATGCCGAAGCGCTCAGAGTCGTGCGATGTCGTTACACCGGAATGCTGCACAGCCGCACCTGCGGCAAGTCCTACCGCAGATACCAGTGCAAACCCCAAGGCTGCCCAAATGATCACTCCAGCACTGTACAGCGTTCGAGTGCAGAACCGCTGAGAGAACTGGTGGGGAGGGAAACCGAAGACGGAAAAGCCCCGATCCTGAGATCGGGGCTGAAGCGCTCCTCCGGCTGGGCTCGAACCAGCGACCCTTCGATTAACAGTCGAATGCTCTGCCAACTGAGCTACGGAGGATTAGTGCTCTCCTCGAGCACGAGTCATAACTTTAGAACAGCCTGCGCACAGATGCAAATCCGTCCCACAGCAGCCAGCGAGGTCCACCTCGGGAGCGGTCAAGAGTTCGCCCTGCAGAGCAGAGTTCGCAGGAAATCCAGCACAACCACATGAGGAGAAAACCACCCGCCACCGGCAAAAACTCGCACTGCACAGAACATTTTCAAGCCGACGCGCCGGTCATTTCATAAATTCCCTGTGACAATGTTGCAGTTTTGTCATATTATGGCTTCTTGAAACTCAACAGCCTAGGCTTCGACCTTCTTCCTCCTTCGAGTCGGGCCGTTAGTTTTTATACGGGGAAACATGTCTCTTTTGAATAAAGTGACGGTCGCCGCAACAGCGACTGTCATGCTATTCGGCACGGGCATCGCATCCGGTTCCGCGGTCAGCGCTGCCCCCGCTACTTCCCAGGGAGACACTGGCGAGACCAGCAGCCTGGGTGGTACGCAGATTTCAACCGAATCTGAAGAAGCCGGACCGGCGCAGATGGCCGCCGCTGCCGCTGAGCACGCACAGCTGCTCGGCAATGCGACCGGTGAAGTCAAGTGCGTCATCAAGGACAACGGCTGCTACCAGGCGTTCGCGCAGGGTGCGCTGTTCTTCTCACCTGTGACGGGCGCCGAACCGGTCGTTGACAAGATGTGGCAGCAGTACCGTGCCAACGGCTTTGAAAACGGCGCGTGGGGCTACCCGCTCGACGCACCCGTCACCAACGAAGACGGTTCCGTCACCCAGCGCTTCCAGGGCGGCGTTAAGGAGGTTGCGGCTCCCGCACCGGAGCCTGCACCGCAGCCGGAATCTGAAACGCAGCCGGCACCGGGCGGCAACACCGACAACGGCCAGGAACAGAGCCCTGAGCCCTCGCCCGAAGCTTCACAGGAGCCTTCGGAAGCACCATCGACGCAGGCACCTGAGCCCGCACCGTCGACGCAGGCACCGCAGCCGGCGCCCAAACCCTCACCGAAGCCGGAATCGAAGAAGCCTGCTCCGAAACCAAAACCGAAGCCGAAGCCTAAGAAGAAGGATTCGAAGCCCAAGAAGTCGAAGAAGGTTTCTGAAGACCAGCTGCGCAAGAACATCATCAAAGAAGCGCGCAAGGGAATCGGAACCCGCTACGTGTGGGGCGGCACAAGCCCCACGAAGGGCTGGGACTGCTCCGGCTTCACTCAGTACGTGTACAAGAAGAACGGAATCAACATTCCGCGCGTGTCCGGCGCACAGCGCAGCGCCGGCAAGGTGGTCAAGGCATCTGAGGCCAAACCCGGCGACATCATCTGGGTACCCGGTCACGTCGGCATCGTGTCCGACAAGAAGGGCAAGATGATCGATGCGGGTTCACGCCGCACCGGCACATCCGAGCGCAGCTACGCCTGGATGGTCAAGCGCGGAGCGAAGTTCATCCGCTACATCTGATAAGCGCAGGTCAGCTCAGCTGACACCGCGTTGAAAGACACAGAAAGAGCCGCAGACTTAACTGTCTGCGGCTCTTTCTATCTGCCTGCGCTTCCGCAGTGGCGTGTTCCGCCGGCGCTCAGCCTGCGGAGACGATCTCCGCTCCTTCTGCGCGCAGCTCGACCTTGCGGATCTTGCCCGAAACCGTCATGGGGAAAGACTCACGGACTTCGACATAGCGTGGAATCTTGTAGTGAGCCAGTTTGCCCTGAGCGAATTCGCGTACATCTTCCGCTGTCAGCGTTTCCACTCCTTCGCGGAGGATGACCCAGGCCATGAGCTCTTCGCCGTACTTGGGGTCGGGCACACCGACCACCTGCACATCGCGAATTGACGGGTGCGTGTAGAGGAACTCTTCGATTTCGCGCGGGTAGACGTTTTCGCCGCCGCGAATCACCATGTCTTTGATTCGTCCCGAAATGTCGAGGTACCCCGCCTCGTTCATGATCCCGAGGTCCCCGGTGTGCATCCAGCCATCGGCATCGAGCACCTCGGCGGTTTTGTCGGGCTGATTCCAGTAGCCCTTCATGACGCAGTAGCCGCGTGTGCACACTTCGCCCTTCTGCCCCCGGGGCAGGGTCTCCCCCGTCACGGGGTCGACGACCTTGACTTCCGTGTGCGGCATGACCGTCCCGACGGTTTCCGTGCGGGCTTCGAGTGAATCATCAACTCGGGTCATGGTCGACACGGGCGCGGTCTCCGTCATTCCGTAGCAGATGGCGACTTCGGACATGTGCATCCGCTCGATAACGGCCCGCATGACTTCTACGGGGCACGTGGATCCCGCCATGACTCCCGTGCGCAGCGTCGAAAGGTCGTAGTCGTCGAAGTTCGACAGTTCAAGTTCGGCGATGAACATCGTCGGCACGCCGTACAGCGATGTCGCTTTCGTCTTCTCCACCGCACTCAGGGCAGCACTCGGGTCAAATCCTGCGCTTGGAATCACAGCCGTGCTTCCGTGGCTGAATGCAGCGAGAATGCCGATGACCATGCCGAAGCAGTGGAAGAACGGCACGGGAAGGACGACCGTGTCCTCTTCTGTGTAGGCTAAGGTCTCGCCGATGAGGTAGCCGTTGTTGAGGATGTTGTGGTGGGTGAGCGTCACACCTTTCGGGAAGCCGGTTGTTCCCGAGGTGTACTGCAGGTTGATCGGTTCATCACAGCTGAGTGTGTCTGTGATCTGGCGAATGCGGGTGCGCACTTTGGCACCTTCGTCCGCCAGAAGCCTCTCCCCGGCTTCGAGGAGAGCGGAGAACTTTTCTTCCGGCGCGATCTCGTGTTGTTTCATCGGCGTCGCGGTTGTTTCGTGCGATGTGTCGACGTAGACCACTGACAGGTTCTCAAGTTTTGCGGCGACCGCTCTGCTCACTTCGACGAAGTCGATGTGAGGAGGTGCCGACACCTGGCTGATGAGCATCGTGGCACCGGAGTGCTCGAGGATGAACTCAAGTTCGTGTTCCCGATAGGCCGGGTTGATGTTGACGATGATGACGCCCAGTTTGGCCGCCGCGTACATCGTCAGCACCCATTCGGGAATGTTCTGGGCGAAGATCCCGAGGCGGTCGCCCTTCTTCAAGCCGCGTTCCATAAGGGCGGCGGCCAGGCGATCGGCGTCGCGCTCAAGTTCGGCGTAGGTCCACGTGCGGCCGGTGGGTAGGTCGAGAAGCGCTTGCGCGTCGGGCGTCTGCGCTGCCTGTGTGGCGAAATTGCCGGCAATCGTGTCTCCGAGAAGCCCTGCTGAAGCGGGGCCGGATGAATATGACAGGGTCACGACTCTGTGCTCCTTGCTGTTGTTTTTCACACGCCTGTGTGCGATGCGCATCACTTTGCCACAAACAAGGCACTGTTTCTACAAACACCCGCGGCCACCCGGATGTTCGCACCTATCATGGGGGTATGGGCAAAGTCATAGTCCTCGGCTCGATCAACATCGACACGGTCATCCGCGCACCCCGCTACCCCAGACTGGGTGAAACACTCATGGCGAACAGCGTGCGCACCATGCCCGGCGGAAAAGGAGCCAATCAGGCTGTTGCCGCACACCGGGCGGGCGCTGAAACGCTCCTCTTGTCCTGTGTTGGTTCGGATGCCCAGGGCGCGTTCTACCGCAAACACCTTCAAGCGTCCGGCCTGAGTACGGAGTTTGTGCGTACGACTTCCGGGCCCACCGGGTCCGCGACGATCGTCGTCGAAGATTCCGGCAACAACGCGATTCTGTTTGATCCGGGCGCGAACGCCGCGGTCGGCGAACCGGAGATTGAGGTCATTCTTGAGCATGCACAGCCCGGGGATGTCCTGACGATCGTCTTGGAAATCCAAGACCAGGTGGCTTTGCGCGCCCTTGCAGCCGCTCAAGAACGCGGCGTGACAACCCTGCTCAACCCCTCCCCCTGGACGCAGGCAGCCCAGAGCCTCGCCGATTCAGCTGACATCGTGATCGTCAACGAACAGGAATCAGCGCGACTCAACCGCGTTGACGAAAGGGTGTGCATCACCTTCGGCGCACAGGGCGCTCTGTGGCGCGGCATTCACGCACCCGCGCGCCGAATAGAGGCCGTCGACACAACGGGCGCGGGCGATACGTTCGCGGGGACACTGGCCGCAGCCGTTGCCCGGGGACTCTCGACCGAAGAGGCTTTGCAGGCCGCAACAGAAGCCGCAACCGACATCTGCGAACGCGATGGCGCGCAGGACTGGCAAACACTGAGCAACTAAAACTTTGCCCGGCGTTCATTTAGCGTTAACGTAAACCTTGTCATCCTTCGGTTCCACACCGACCCACATCCGCCTGAGCACGCTCTGCGGTCACGGGTCCTTCACCGCGCGGAGCCGATCTCGCACATAAGCGGAAGAAGACAGTGGATTTCGTCGTACTCATCGTCGTGCTCGTCATCGCCTTGGCGCTGTTCTTCGATTTCACCAACGGCTTTCACGACACGGCCAACGCAATGGCGACCCCGATTGCAACAGGGGCCCTCAAACCGAAAACAGCCGTGGGACTCGCAGCGATCCTCAACCTCATCGGTGCGCTCCTGTCGACGGAAGTCTCCAAGACAGTCTCGGGCGGCATCATCAACGAGGACCGGATAGGCGGGGATCTGTTCCCCTCCCTCATCTTCGCCGGACTGATCGGCGCCATCTGCTGGAACATGCTCACGTGGCTCTTGGGCCTGCCCTCAAGTTCGTCGCACGCTCTTTTCGGCGGACTGATCGGCGCGACGGTGGTCGGCATCGGGTTTACAGCCGTCAACGTCGGCGGCGTCCTGTCCAAGATCGTTCTGCCGGCCATCCTCTCGCCGCTGACAGCCGGCATCATCGCCTTCGTCGCGACCAAGGTCGCATACGGCGTTACCCGCCGCTACGACAAAAAACCCTCGGGCCGTGACGGGTTCCGGTGGGGTCAGATCCTCACTTCAAGCCTCGTTGCACTCGCCCACGGAACGAACGACGCACAGAAGACGATGGGCGTGATCACCCTCGTCCTTATCGCGGTCGGCTGGCAGTCGTCTGCCGATCACGATCCGCAGATGTGGGTTGTCCTCGCCTGCGCCTTCACAATTGCCCTGGGTACGTACATGGGCGGCTGGCGAATCATCCACACGCTCGGCAAGGGCCTCACCCAGGTACGCCCCGCTCAGGGGTTCGCGGCTGAGTCCTCGACAGCAGCGACGATTCTCGCGTCCTCCGCCCTCGGCTTCGCACTGTCGACGACCCAGGTCGCGTCAGGTTCTGTCATCGGTTCGGGCATGGGCAGGCGCGGCTCAACCGTGAAATGGTCCATGGCCGGAAAGATCGTGCTCGGCTGGCTGGTCACTCTGCCGGCCGCGGGCCTCATCGGTGCTCTGGCCGCGTTTTTCGTTGTTCTTTTGGGCAACGTCGGTCTTGTCATTGACTTCTTCGCAGCCACTGCAATTGTTCTCGGCCTCTACCTGTACTCGAAGCGCGACAGCGGCAAATCGGCCGAAGTTCTGTCACACGATGTCGCCGATGCCGGCCTCGCGGTTGACGTTGAAACCGACCTCCCACCCACGCCACGGCAGGCACGTGCTCAGGAGCGCCGCCGCATTGAACGGATCAGCCTCGATGGTGACAGCGGAAAGGAAGAATCGTGATCACAATTGACTGGGGCGCATTCCTCCTGGTGTTCGTTTCCGCTTTGGCGGCAGCCGTGTTCCTCGTGGGCTTTTATGCCCTCGGGCTGCGCCTGTTGGTGGCCGGCGGCAAGCCTCCGGTGGTGCACCCGGCAGAGTTTCCCGACGCCATAACCGTGATGTCACCCAAGCAGATCCGCAAGGCGGAAAAGAAAGCAGCCAAAGCAGCCAAAAAGGTGCCACTGTCGCCTGGTGCACAGAAGCTCGTGCTGCTGTGCGCCTACTGCTGCTTTGCCCTGTGCGCAGCCGTCATCGTCTTCGGTGTTCTGCTGCTGTTGGTGTTCCGCTGATACTCCCGCTCCTCCAGGATTTGTGACGGTTGGGCCGATAGGGTGAGAAGCATGGCCGAAAACTCACCTCACAGCACCAAGCAGGGGCGCAGTCGCACCGCCTACATCATCATCGCCATTATCGCGGTGGCTGCCTTCATCGCGGTTGTCGCACTCGCACAGTTCACGTCCGGCGGCACGCCCTCCGGTGACGAGCAGGCACAGCGCAGTGCCCCCTCCGCCTCGTCCGCCGATGGGGACAATGCGCAAGAAGAAGGCGATTCATCGGAAGGTGCGGAAGCCGCAGCCGCCGAGGAAGGCGAATGGGTTCGCCGGGACGCAGACGACTCCGCCGCTGTTGGCGATGTTGACGCTCCCGTCGTCATCACCGAATGGACCGACCCGCGCTGCCCGTTCTGTGCGCACTTCCACAACAACATCCTTCCGGACCTGCAGAAGAAATACGCTGACACCGGCAAGGTGCGCTTCGAATTCATCACCGTGGCGTTCTTCGGCGAACAGTCCGCGGCCGCCGGAGCGGCTATGGAAGCTGCCGGCAAACAGGGCAAGTACAGCGAGTACTCGGATGCGCTCTATGCGGCCGCACCCGACAAGGGCCACCCTGATCTTCCGGAAGACAAACTGGTGGAGTTCGCCGAAACCGCTGGCGTCGGCGATATCGAGAAGTTCCGCAAAGACATGAACGACCAGGCGCTCATCGACAAGGTCAATGACGAAACTGCGAAGGCTCAGCAGTACTACGGAATCCAGGCAGTGCCCTTCTTCGCGTCGTCCGATGGCGAAAGCGCTCTGCGGGGTGCCCAGCCGGTAGAGAACTTCGAAGAGTTCGTCGACGAACAGCTGGAGAAGGCCGAAGCTCAATGAGCCTGGGGCTTCTTGGAGCTTTTGCCGGCGGAGTTCTCACACTCTTGAGCCCGTGCTCTGCCATGCTCCTGCCGGCATTCTTTTCCTACGCTTTCACGTCACCAAAAGAGCTGCTGGGAAGGACCTTCATCTTCTACCTGGGGCTGGTGACCACGCTCGTCCCGCTGGGAATTCTCGCCGGTTCAGTCGGCGCCTTCGTCACGGTCCACCGCGAAGCTGTCGTGGCGGTGGCCGCCATTGTGGTGGCCATCATGGGTGTTCTCACAGCTCTCAACGTGAATCTCCCGTTCATGCCCTCAGGCGTGCAGAGTGCGGGGCGTTCATCCGCATCGGTCTATCTTCTCGGTGCTGTGTACGGGGTGGCGGGTGTATGTGCGGGGCCTATTCTCGGAGCTGTTCTGACGGTCGCCGCGGCAAGCGCATCCGCGCTGTGGGGTGGCCTGATCCTTGTGTTCTTCGCTGCGGGCATGGCTCTGCCTCTTGTACTGCTGTCAGCCCTGTGGACGCGTCTGCCCGCTGTCCAGAAAATGGTCCGCCCGCGACCGGTTTCTTTCGGCCCGGTGACAACCACGTGGACAAACCTAATCGGCGGTCTGCTCATGGTGGCACTTGCCGCGCTGCTGTTCTTCACGAGCGGCACGGCCAAGCTGACTGGCTTCCTCGGTGCAGGAACGCAGGCGCGCATTGAAGGGTGGGTTCTGCAGAATTCATCAGCCGGCATCGAGTTCGTCATTCTCGGTGCCATTGCCGTGATCACTGCAGTAATCGCCGTCGTTGTTCTCAAACGCCGCGGTCCGCGCAATGACTGACTTCAGTGGCCGGGCAGTCGATTTTGCATTGGGCCGATGCATGGTCTAAGCTAGTACCTGTTGCCCAGACGGGTTCTGGGGGATTGGCGCAGTTGGTAGCGCGTCTCCATGGCATGGAGAAGGTCAGGGGTTCGAATCCCCTATCCTCCACTCGAGAAGCTTTGAGACAGCACTCGTAAAAAAGCCTCCGGTTGTTCCGGAGGCTTTTTCATTTCCCCTTCTGCCACTCTGCACTGACTGTGAGCCACTGCCCTGCATACCGGCTTCCTGGGCTCACCCTCACGCGCTGCATACCACTCTCCTGCATTTCACTGCCATGGCAACATCCTGGTTCTTCCCGCAGACCCCTGGTCATATGCGCGTTCATCTATAAGACTGGTGACTGCGGCTACATCCGCCTAATCCGCAACCAACAACGACGTTCATCATCGGATGAGTTAGGAAATTTCCATGTCAACCATGAAAGCAGCGGTTGCCGAAGAGTTCGGTCACAACCTCAATGTCTCTGATTCCAATCTGCCAGAACCCGGCGAACACCAGGCGCTGGTGAAGCTCATCGCCACCGGTGTCTGCCACACAGACCTGCACGCCATGGAGGGCGACTGGCCGGTCAAGCCCAGCCCGCCCTTCATTCCCGGCCACGAGGGTGTCGGCATCGTCGAGAAGCTCGGCCCCGGCGAGCACACAGTGAAGGTCGGCGACATGGTCGGCAATGCCTGGCTGTGGAGCGCGTGCGGGCACTGCGAACACTGCCGCCAGGGATGGGAAACGCTGTGCGAGCAGCAGGAAAACGGCGGCTATTCCGTCAACGGCTCCTTCGGTGAGTACATGCTCGTCGACACCCGCTACGCCCCGGTCATTCCCGAAGGATCTGATCCTCAAGAGGTCGCACCCGTGCTCTGTGCCGGTGTGACCGTGTACAAGGGCCTGAAGATGACCGACACTCGCCCCGGACAGTGGGTTGTCATCTCCGGCATCGGCGGACTGGGACACATCGCTGTCCAGTACGCTGTCGCAATGGGACTGCGCGTGGTCGCCGTTGACATTGCCGAAGACAAGCTGGCTCTGGCTCAGAAGCACGGCGCTGAAATCATCGTCAATGCTCTGACAGAAGACCCCGCTCAGGCCATTCAGGACAAGATCGGCGGAGCCCACGGTGTGCTTGTCACCGCCGTCCACGAGCAGGCGTTCAGTCAGGCGATCGGCATGTCCCGCCGCGGCGGAACCATTGTGTTCAACGGTCTGCCGCCGGGCGAATTCTCCGTGTCGATCTTCAACGTCGTCCTTGCTGGTCTGACCATCCGCGGTTCGATCGTCGGCACGCGTCAGGACATGGTCGAAGCTCTCGACTTCTATGCCGCCGGCAAGATCAAGCCGACGTTCTCCACGCGCCGTCTTGAGGAGATCAACGATGTCTTCCAGGAAATGCGCGACGGCAAGATCGAAGGCCGCGTGGTCATCGAATACTGATCACTCCCCTGCCGCCGTAAACGGCAGCCGAGATTCACGAGGCGGAGCTTAAGCTCCGCCTCGTGCTCTGTTGGCGGGGGCTGCCGACTGAGTGCAAAGTCCAGTCGCACGGCATGAAATCCAAGAGATTTCACAGGCGCATCGAAGCCAAGACGGTAGAATTGGCGTACGTCAACGACGAAGTTGGCATCCGCGACAGCCGATCGAATGATTCCGAGGTTCGCGGCAGACCAAGCAAAAGAAGGAGACATCATGACTAAAGCCAATATCGGCTTCTGGCTATCGTTGGCAGCCTTCATCGTTCTGTTCGGCGCATTCATTGCATCGGGGACCATTTCAGGAATGGAACGCGATGCGAATATCTACGGCGGGCCGTCCGAGCTGATCTTTCCCATCTCCGGAATCGGAGCACTCATTGCCGCCGGAGTCGCCATAATGTGTGCGGTGAAAGGCCGCTTCTTCAAAAACTGAGGATAACAACAGCCAACCCTCACGAGGCGGAACTCACGTTCCGCCTCGTGTTCTGTTTAGGGACTGCTGCAGAAAAGGAGACCGGAAAACTCGACTCTCTGCTCAACGCCCGGAAAGCTTAGAGCCAGCACTCATGGAAACCGCGGCTCGTCCGGAGCTTCGTACCTTTGTCCTTGCTCTCGAACGGATCTTCACAAACGCCACGGCGCTGACAAGCAGCACACCGCTGACAGCCGCCATGAGCGGAGCTGTGGGCAGGTCGAGCACATAGGCCGTCCAGAAGCCCGCCACCGCGCTGATGACAGCAATGACGAGGCTCAGTGCGATGACGACCGGCAGACGATTGCCGAACAGGACCGCAACCGCCGGCGGCACCACAACGAGCGCGACGACGAGAATAGCGCCCGCGGCATTGAACGCCACCACGACAGTTACGGCCACGAGAGCCATGAGCGTGTAGTCAACCGTTCTAACAGGCAGACCCATGGTGCGAGCCAGAACCGGATCGAAAGTCGCCAGGGACAGCACCCTGTAGGTGCAGGCGATGAAAATCGCCGTGACAGCGAAGACACCAAGAAGCATGAGCGCCGTCTGCGGACCGAGGTTCACTCCCCTGACAAGCACGTGTTCACTCGGCAGAGCCATAAGGTTCAAATCACCCGTCAGCACGGTGTCCTCGCAGATGTGCACCGACTTCAGGCTCGTGGACAGAAGAATCACTCCACCGGCGAAAAGAGCGGGAAAAATGAGCCCCTGATCGGCGCCTCGTGCTATCAGTCCGGTCCGGCGCAGCCATTCAGAGCCGAGCACCACGATCATGCCCATGGCCGAAGCGGCTGCAATCATCCACGGCGAATGGGTTGTGCCCGACACAATCGCCCCGATGACAACACCGGGAAGAACAGCGTGAGACATCGCGTCAACGAGCATTGACTGGCGCCGCAGCACCAAGAACACCCCGGGCAGAGCACATGTCACCGCGGTGGCAACAGCCAAAAACACGGTCGCCGCTGCAATGCTCATCTGCCATTACCTCCCACAACAGCCAACCGGGCTGCATTCCGCCGGGCACGCATGGCCCTGCCGATAACCGAGCGCCGCGGGGCAAAAAGAACCGACACGAGGAAAACTGTGAAGAGCACCAACACCACAATCGGGCCTGTCGGCACTCGCCCGAAGCTGACAGCGGCATAGGACCCGACGGCGCCGGCAGCGCCGCCGATAGAACCTGCGAGCATCACCATAGATCTGAGGCTTCCCGTCCACTGGCGAGCAGATGCTGCCGGCATAATCGCAAACGCCACCATGAGGATGAGCCCCACTGACTTCACGCCGATGACGACGGCAACTGTTGTCGCCACCCCCAGTATTGGCCCGAGCACGGCTGACCGATAGCCCAGGGTGTGGGCAAAGACCGGATCGAAGGTGAACAGCCCAAAAGCACGCCAGCCGATGATGACCGTCAGCAGCGCCGCACCGCCGCACACCGCGATCACAAGCAGGTCTTCGTGCGTTGTGGTTGCGGCATTGCCGAAGATATACGTTTCAATTCCCCCACGGCCCGGCAGCGACGACAGCGACGCCGAGCGCAGCAGCACGATACCGCTGCCGTAGAACAAAGCGAGAACTCCGGCCATGGCTGCATCTGAGCCCAGGCGGGTGCCGCTGATCCAATTCACGGCAAACGCCGCAAGAGACGAGGAAATCACCGCGCCGATCGTCAGAGTCACCATCGACCTGCCTAACACGCCAAGTACGGCAACCGCGATGACAAAGGCCGCAGCAACGCCGAAGACCGCCGAGTGCCCGATGACATCGGCAATGAGAGCCTGCCGGCGGAGATACAGAAAACAGCCCATCGCACCCGAGAAGGACCCCACGAGAACAGTTCCGATGAGCATGGTACGGAACGTGTAGTTCAGCAGAAGCTCACTCGGTGCGACGAAACCCGCGGCCAGCAGATCAGCGGTCTCCACTGGGACCTCCCTCCGCTGTGATGATGGTCCCGAAACCGTAGACCGAGCTGAATTCCCGACTTACGAGCACCTCGTCAACAGGCCCGCTGAGCACACAGTGGCCCTTGTTCAAAACGGCGGCGCGAGTGCAGAAATCGCGGACTGTCGTCAGGTCGTGGTGGACAACAACGACTGTCTTGCCGGATGCGCGCAGCTGGCGAATGACCTCGAGGACGACTTTTTCGCTCGACGCGTCGATGCCCGCCAGAGGTTCGTCGAGGAGAAACAGGCCGGGGTCCTGTGCGAGGATGCGGGCCATAAAGGTTCGCTGCTTCTGCCCGCCGGACAGTTCAGAGATCTGCTGTCCTTCGAGATCCGCAATCCCCATGGTGTTCAGAGCTTCATCAACCCGCTGACGCCGGCTGGCGTTGATGCGGCCGAACAGCCCGACTTCGCCGTACAGGCCCATCGTGACGACATCGCGCACTGTTGCCGGGAAATCCCAGTCGATATCCGCAGATTGGGGCATGTAGCCCACGTGCCTGCGCATCTGCGAAAGCGACCCACCGAAGAACTGCACCGTACCCGCCAGGGGTTTGAGCAGTCCCAGTGCTGCTTTCAGAAAAGTCGACTTGCCTGCACCGTTGGGGCCCATGATGGCAAGCACTTCCCCAACGGGAGCCGCGAGATCAACGCCGTCAAGTGCGAGCTTGTCGTGATACGCGGCTGTCAGTCCGCGCGCTTCCAACGCTGGGGCTCCCGCAATGGGTTCAGCTTCCCGAGCTCTGTTTGTCATCGATGCTCCGTTCAGCTCAGGGCTTCTGCAATTGCATTTGCGTTGTGTTCAAAAACACCGAGATACGTGTCAAGCGGGGCGGATTCGCCCAGTGAGTCTGCGTAGAGCTCCTTATCGGAGATCTCGACCTCCCACCCCTTCGCTTTGACCGCCTGCTTGAGGTGTTTGATCGCCTCTGGGCTCTTCAGGTTGTCCTGGAAGATGACCGGCACCTTGTGGTCGGCAATCGTCTTTGCAAGTTCATCAATCTCAGCAGCCGACATTTCGGATTCGGATGACACGAAGTCTGTTGCGTAGATTTCCATGTCGTAGGTCTTGCCCAGGTAGTTGAACGCGTCGTGTCCGGTCACAAGGACGCGATTCTCTTTGGGAATCCGCTCGAGCTTTTCTTTCGCATCCGCCGCAACTGCATCGATTTTCTTGTTGTACTCTTCCGCGTTAGTCGTGTACTGATCCGCGTTTTCGGGGTCGATCTCACCGATCTTCTCTGCCGAGGCCTGCACAACCTGCTTCCACAGGTCGGGTGAGTTCCACACGTGCGGGTCATGGCCTTCGATTGTGCCGTCCTCTTCCCACGGCAGCAGCTCAGATTCGTCAAGCTGTCCAGCCGCGGCAAGCTGCTTGTCGCCGAGCTTGTCCAGCTGATCCATCATCTGGTGCTCCATGTCGCGGCTGGTCCACAGCACGACGTCGGCTGAATCGAGCTTCTCGGTGTCGCGAGTGGTCAGAGGCTGAGTGTGCGGGTCTCCCCCGGGCTTGACGAGCACGGTGACATCGGCGTCGGGGGCGATGTTCCTTGCCGCGTCCCCCAAGTAGCCGGTGGTGGCAACAATGCTGAGCTGCCCCTCTTCACCGTTGCCCGTCGTGGAGGGGGCACAACCTACCGCACTCATTGCCAGTACCGCACCTGCGATGCCCGCCATTGCGCGCTTGAACCCGAGTCGCTTCATTTTCTGCCTTTCGTTGCCGCGAATCACGCATATATTAAGTTCGCTTAACACAAATTAGGATGACCTAATGCCACGAACAAATAAGTGTCCGTTTATGCAGATCCGACCTGAGTCGAGCGCTCCCAAAACTCACGAGGCGGAACTCACGTTCCGCCTCGTGTTCTGTTTACGGAGACTACAGTTGGCATATGGCACTCGAACACACACAGGTCGCCCTCCAACTGCCCTCGGGGCGGGAACAAGCACACATCTGGACCACCGGAACACCGTCACAGCGCCAGCCGCTGCTGTTCATTCACGGTTTTCGAGGCGATCACCACGGCCTGCAGTTCATTGCCGAAAACATCAAAGGCCGACAGTCGTTCATTCCCGACCTGCCTGGCTTCGGTCAGACCCCTCCCCTGCCTGGCAAACAGACGCTTGAGACCTACACGTCATTTGTTCGCGGTCTTGCCGACTGGATTGAAAACCAGACAGGGAAGCAGCCTGTTCTGGTGGGCCATTCCTTTGGTTCGATCGTGGCGGCACACACTGCAGCTGAAGCACGAGCGCCCAGACCCCTCGTGCTCATCAACCCAATCGTCAGCCTGCCCGACCGAGGACCGGGCAGGCTGCTCACTGTGACAGTCGACAACTACTACCGCATTGCCGAAGCCGCTCCTGAAAAGATCGGCAATTTCCTGCTGAAGAACCGACCGACAGTGCGACTCATGAGCGAAGCCATGGCCACCAGCCGCGACCGCGACACCCGTCGTTTCATTCACGACCAGCACCAGCAGCACTTCAGCAGCTTCAGCGACCGCAAATCACTGGCAGATGCCTACCGGGTATCAACTCACCACACGGTCCGCGAGGTGGAAACGCAGCTAACTATGCCCGTATTGGTCATCAGCGGCAGGGCGGACGCCATCGCTGCGCCCAGGACCACCCGCGCGTTCGTCAAACGCCTGCCGAACGTCGAACACCATGAGTTCCCTCGTGTGGGCCACCTGGTGCACTATGAAAGACCGGCCGAGACCGCCCGGTTGATAGAAAACTGGCTAGACTGAGGGCACACGCGCAGACATCAGGAGGAACCATGTCGGTAGTGAAGATCAACGTTCTGTCAGTGCCCGAAGCACAGGGCGAAGAACTCGAAGCCCGCTTCGCTAAGCGAGCCCACAGTGTCGACCAGGCCCCGGGCTTCGAAGGCTTCCAAATGCTCCGCCCCACAGCGGGAACCGAGTCCTACTACATCGTGACCCAGTGGGACTCCGAAGAGTCCTTCCAGGCGTGGGCTGCCCAGCGCACCCACCGCGGACCCAATGAGTCCCTTTCCAAACAGGAAGGCCTGCTGGAGTTCGAAATCGTCGAATTCGACTGAAGACTCGACTGACACTCCCTAAGCTCTAACAGACCAAAGCCGGCGTCCTTACGAGAACGCCGGCTTTGTCATGTGTGCGGGCTGTTCTGCGTTCGCTGTTTCTGTCGTGTGTGCTGACAGGCGTCGGGTAGACGATTCCCGATGGCGCAGAGCTCAGCAGCCGGGATCAGTCGTAGGGCTTGAACTCATCGACGTCTGCGGCATCCCGCAGACGACCGGGTTCGGCCAGACGGTTGACCACAGTTTTGCGGCTGACAGGCGAACCGGACACGTAAACGGCACGCGACAGCACGTTCGAGGCGACACTCGATACGACGATCAGGGACAGGAAGCCCAGGATGGCCATGATCAGGTGCAGAATCTTAAAGCCCTCAGTGCTGAGCGTGAAGACATAAGCCGAGGCGAGGATCATCGGCATGGCCAGGCCGGTGCCCGGCGAGAACACATTGATCCGACTGAGAGCATCGCGCGCACGGAACATGGCAATAACGGTGCCCAGCAGGATGAGGCTTCCCCCAATCCCGAAGATGCCCACGAGAACGACGGCGAGGGTTTGCATCAGCGGTGCCCCCTGGTGAGAATTCGCGAAAGCGCAATTGTCGACAGAATGCCCAGCAGCGACGCCAGGAAGATCACATCTAACAGAATAGAGAGGTTCACGAGCATCGCGATGAACACCAGAATGCCGACCGCGCAGAAGTAGACGAGGTCACCGATGATCGCCCGCGAACCGCTTTCCTTAGCGGTGAGAACACGGATGAGACCCAAAACGATCGTGCAGGCGAGAATGCCGATGCAGATCCAGATGATGACAGTCACTGCTGATCGCTCCTTCGCGGAGGAACTTCGCCGCGCAGGGCTTTGAGCAGCCTGTCCTCCATGTCGTAAAGGCCGTCGAGCACTTCCTGTTCGGAGTCCCCGAACAGCGAGTGGACGAACAGCGTCGGCGGCGTCTTCGACGTGCCGGATGCCGTTGCGACCACGAGGGTGCCCGGCGTGATCGTGATCGACTGGGCCATTGACGTGATTTCAAAATCGGTGACGCAGCGCAGCGGCAGCTGAACGATCATCGGGTTGCCGTAGGGTTTGCGCGGCAGGTTTGACAGAACACCCCACGTACCCAGGAGGATCTCCTTGAAGATCCACAGGGCGTAGGCAATCAGGCGCAGAGGCTTCATCATCGTCCCAGCACCGCCTCGACGTAGGGAGCGTAGTCAAGCATGGATTCGGCTGCGGCGTTTGTGACTTCGGCAAGAGCGCCGGCGCCGAAGAACAGGGCAACGGACACGACGATGAGCGACGCGCCCGGAGCCAGAAGTTTGGCGGGGATCCGCACGTCAGCGGGCAGGTCTGTCAAGGCCGCGCGACCGGTGCTCGAAGAGTCTGGACGGTAGCTGCTCATAGCGCCACCCCAGAAGGTGTTGCGCCACATGCGCTGCAGGGCCAGCACCGTAATGCAGGCGCCAAGCACGATAACCCCAATGAAGGTGAAGCCGAGCGGTCCGGGGTTCTCTGCCGCTGAGCGCACGATGCCGAGCTTGCCCCACAGGCCAGATGTCGGCGGCAGGCCGACAAGAGAAAGCAGACCCAGTACGTAGAACACCGCAGTCCAGCGATCGCGGAAAGCCAGGCCAGACAGGCGGCGGAAAGCGCCTGTACCGTAGGTCTGTTCAATTGCTCCGGTCAGCAGCAGCAGACCGGCCATCGTGATGATGTGGTGGACCATGTAGAACATACCGGCCGAAAGCGATGCAACTGTCAGCAGAGAAGCACCGATGAGGATGTGGCCGACACCGTCGGTCATCATGAACGCAAGCACATTGCGCATGCGGTTGATGCCCCATGCCGACAGGGTCGCGGTCAGAATCGTGACAACGGCGACGATCGCAAGAGGGATCTGCCACGAGTTCGTCGAACCGTAGGCCACGGTGTACACGCGGTATATGCCGTAGAGGCCGACCTTTGTGTGCAGAGCCGAGAACAGGGCCATCATGCCAGCAGACGTGTCCGGGTAGGACCGAACGAGCCATCCGTGGACGGGAACAAAGCCCGCTTTGATGCCGAGAGCAGTCACGACAATTGCCAGGCCCAGACCGCCCTGGGCAGTAATGTCACCGTTCATGCCCATCTGCGCGAGCACGGCGATGTTGACGGTGCCCAGTGCGGCATAGACAAATCCAACGCCGATGACCAGAAGCGTCGAGGTCAGCAGGTTGACCATGACGAACATACGGCCCACGCCCAAGCGCTTCCACGTACCCGTCACAGCGATGAGGGCATAGCTGGGAAGAACCATGACCTCAACCATGACGAAGAAGTTGAAGAGGTCGCCGGTGAGGAACGCTCCGGTGACGCCGGCCATCATCATGAGCACAAGTGACGGCAGGAACCTGTACTGATCTTCGCCGGTCACGACGAGGAACCAGCAGCACACCACCGCGGCAAGTGACGTGACCAGCACCATGAGAGCTGAGAACGCATCGACAACAAACGGAATGGCCAGACCGCCCTCATAGGCGCCGACGTTCTCTGCGTAGACGCTCCCGTCGATCGTCGCCATCAGCATGTACACAGCGGCTGCCGCATTGATGAGCGGAATGCCGAGCATTGCGACGATGTCGAGCCAGCGGCGACGTATGAGAACAGTCAGGGCGGTGCCGAAAAGCGGCAGCCCAACAAGAACTGTGAGAAGAGCGGCACTCATGCTTCGCCCTCCCTGAGTCCCTGCTTCACCTCGGCAAGAGCCGAGTCGCTCAGCAGTTCGTCCTCAGTGACATCGCCTTCGCGGATCTCCCCGGTTTCGGGGATCGTCTTCTGGTCGTCATCGTGGCCGAGAACAGCCAGAGCAAGCATGAAGATGGTCACCGCCAGCGTAATGACGATCGCAGTAAGCACAAAGGCCTGCGGCAGCGGGTCAGCCGCATCAGCCGGAAGGGACCGGCCGCCCAGCGGTTCGTGGCGCCACGCAGAAACGCCGGAAGCCAGGAGTGCAAAGTTGGCGGCGTGCGAAACGAGTGCCAAGCCGAAAACGGCGCGGACCATCGACCGCTGCATCATGAGGTACACCCCGCCGGCGGTCAGGATTCCGATGGTGATCGAAAGAATCACTGTCGGCCTCCGTTCTTCTGGTCTGCTTCCTGCTGATCAACAACGCCCAAGCTCCTGCCGGGCCGCAGGCGCTGCCGGGCTGTCGGCCTTTGCGCCCGGACTGCGTCGAGCGGACCGGAGAGTTCACCGTGAACCATTTCGTCTGTGCGTTCGCGCGTACGTTCGAAGTCGACGTCACGGTGCATACGACCACCGGTGAGAACGTCCGAACCGGCCGGCGTGAAGGCGGAGTCCGAGGTGCCCAGCAGGTTGAAGGACACGAGGATGAGGCCGACAACCGCGAGGTAGACACCGACATCGAAGATCATCGACGTGGTCCAGTGCTGCCCAGCGAAGTGACCGTGGGCTGGCTCGAGGAACGAACCTGTCATCACCAAGTTGAGGAAGCCGGTCATCACCGCAGTCATGACACCGCCGCCGATCAGGTACAGCGGCAGGCGCGGCGGACCGATAGCACGGTCGTTCGATGTGGCCATGTAAGCCAAGCCGATAATCGCTGAACCAACCAGAGCGGCAATAAAGCCGCCACCGGGCTCATTGTGACCGCGCATGAAGATGATGAACGAGGTCAGTGCAAGAATCGGTGCCGCAACCTTGAACGTCAGGCGCAGAGCAACGAGGTTGGGCCAGGCTTCGAAGACCGCGCGGTGCGCGACGGTGCCCTTGGGCCGCACCGCAACCCACGGCTTGCGCGGAACTTCCGCGATTTCGGAGGCCGGCGGGTCGATGTAGCGGTCCCGGACGGACGACATGACAGCGACGATCGCGATGCCGGCCATACCGAGAACAGTGAGTTCGCCGAGGGTGTCCAGGGCACGGAACTCCACGAGGATCGTGTTGACGATGTTGTCACCACCGGAGATTTCGGGAGCTTCGTGGAGGTACTTCATGGCGATCTCGGACCGCTCGCGACGACCGGACACAAGGAACGTCACAAGCGCCATGGCGCCTCCGACGACAACGGCGAAGACAGCACGGCCGAACTGCTTGCGCTTGGGGTAGCGCCAGAAGGTCTTCGGCAGCTTCTGCAGAACGAGCATGAAGACGATGATCGTCATGGCTTCGACCAGCAGCTGAGTCAGCGTGACATCCGGTGCGCCAAGAGCCATGAGCTGTACGGTGGCCAAAATGCCGACGGCGGAAAGAGAAATCGTGGCGGTCAGGCGCGAACGGGCCATGCAGACCGACAACACCGCAAAGCCGATGACGAGCATGAGCACAACGTCCATTGTGCGGTTGAGGTTCTTCTGCAGGGGCGGCACACCACCGGAGGCGAAAACGGCAATCGCTCCGCCGTAGACGACAATCGCAAGCAGCGTAAACGAAGCTGTGAGGTGCGGCAGCGCGCGTTCGGAGCCGATGAAGCGGTTGAGAACCTCACCACAGCGGCGGAAGACACCCTGAATGCCGCGCAGAACCTGCGCGGTGGTGATGGGCGGGCCGGACTTGGCAAAAGCGGCAAACACCCTGCTGCGGAAGGCAATGACAACCAGACCCGCGATGATGATGACGATGCTCGCGGCAAGTTCCAGATTGAATCCGTGCCACAGGGACAGGTGCACATCTGCCGATTCACCAAGAGACGAAGCCACACCGGGTGTGAGGAACCGTTCGAGGCTGCCAAGAGTGAACACGAGCGGAACGGATGCGAGGATCGGCAGGGCAGCGAAGGTGAACATGACCGGGTCGGACGGGCTGAGCTCAGACTTGTCGACTTCCGGACCGTCAATGAACGCACCGAACACTATCCGCACGCAGTAGGCGATCGTGAAAATCGATGCCAGTGCCGCTGCGATGAGCGCAACCACACCAGCGACCGAACCCGCTGACAGCAGACCGGAGAAGATCGCCTCCTTCGACACAAAGCCCATCAGAGGCGGAATGCCAGCCATGGAGGCCGCACCGATGACGGTGACGGCAAAACTGAAGGGAGTAATACGCGCAAGCTTCGGAATGGAGCCGAAGATCCGCGTGTGCCCGATGTGGTCGATGACGCCGACCATCATGAACAGGCCCGACTTGAACATCGCGTGGGCAACAACGTGCAGAAGACCGGCGGTCAGCGCAAGCGGAGTGCCAACTCCAACAGCCGCCACAATGAGGCCCAGCTGGCTGACCGTGGAAAACGCCATGAGCTTCTTGACGTCGTCCTGTGTCAGCGCCAACCAGCCGCCCACAGCAACCGTGATGAGCCCCACCGTGGTGAGCAGAACATTCCACACGACAACGTCATGGAACGCGGGCGAAAAGCGAAACAGCAGGAAAATACCGGCCTTCACAACGGCCGCGGCATGCAGATAGGCACTCACCGGAGTGGCGGCCGCCATCGCATCAGGCAGCCACGCGTGGAACGGGAACTGAGCCGACTTCGTAAACGCCGCGACCGCCACCAAAACAGCGGCCGTCGGAGCAAGCCACGGAAGATCCGACCAGGCACTTGAAGCCAGAGCTGCCGATACCGAGGTGGTGCCCGTCGTCATCGCGATGAGCGCAACTGCGGCCAACAGCAGGACACCGCCGAAGAACGTCATAAACATGGTGCGCAGCGACGGCGCCCATGCGGCCGGGCCCGAACGGGCAATCAGCATAAACGAGGCCAACGACGTGACTTCCCAGCACACAAACAGCAGGAAGAGGTCATCTGCGAGGACGAGGCCGACCATGGCGAAGGTGAAGGTCGCCATCAGCCAGTAGAAGCTCGTCGTGCGGCCCGGCGGGAAATAGCGGGTCGAATAGAACAGCACGACCGCACCGATGAGAAGCGCAATGTAGGTGAAGATGACGCCGAGCCCATCGGCTTGCAGCGCGGCACGTGCGCCCAGCGCCGGGACCCAGGCAACAGACCACGATGGCGTGCCGCCGGCAAAGACTGCGGTTGCAGCAGGAGTGAAGACAATCGCGGCTGCGATGTATGCCGCTCCGATGATCCAGCCGGAATTGCGCCCGAAGAATCGCGTAATGAGCGGTACGAGGACAACAACCGCACCCAACAGTCCAAGTGTCGATGCGAGTTCCACGTAGGCGCCTTTCATCATCGGCGAATCGGTAAAGGTCAGGGACATCTTAGCGGCGCCGTGACTCCATCACCAATCCGGGCGGGACCAAGCCCGACCTCCGGCATCAGGCAGTGCTCTGAAACCGGTCCAGGGTCCTCGTTGTGCTTAAGAGCCCTGCTGAGCCTGCCTCCTGCATTCGGCCGCGACGAGCTCAACCAGCTTCTCCGCGTGAGCTGCCGGAGCAGAGTTGCTTGCTCTCTCCCCCGCTGCCCGCGCGGCGGTTTCGACCGTTGACCATTCAGCCACAACTGCTTCAAGAGTGTCTGCCAGACCCTGTGCGTCCGGCGAAGACGCGAGGATCGTCGCATCTCCGAACTCGCGTGCCAGCACGGGGTCGCTTACAACAATGCCGCGACTCGCAGCGCACGCCTCGATCATGACCATCGGCTGGTTATCGAAGCCCAATGAGGTCTGCACCGCAAGGTGACTGCGCACCAGCAGCTGCTCAACCTGCTGCGGGGAAACCGTTCCTATGCAGCGGACATTTGCCGGGTGACTGTCAAGATCACCGCCTGCGACCTCGAGCAGCACCGGCACTTGGCGATCAAGAAGGATCTGCATGGCTTCAAGGGCAACATCGAGGCGCTTTTCCGGAGCAAAGCGGCCGACCCACGCCAACCGAAGCGGAACCTGCCGAGGCAGAGGACGGGTGTGTGCTGTCCGCTTGGCGGCGTTGGACAGAACGACAACGTTGCCGGCCCCGGCCTCAATCAGCTTCTGTGCCTGGTGCTTCGACGGTGAGAGGACGACATCAGTGTGCTGGGCCATGGCCAGAGTCATCGCTCGCAAGGCTGAATCTGCAGGCCGGTCAGCAAGCTTTGACTTCGGGGTCTTCTGCCGAGTGAAAAGCCGGTAGAGGCCTCGCATCGCAGGTGCAGCCGGCCCAGCCGACTTAGGTGCTTGCCAAAAGAAAGTGTGCACCGTGTGCAGTGTGATAATCCCCAAGCTCTTGGCGGTTGCGACGGCCGCAGCGGCAAGCCCGAATTCCGAATGCACAATGACCACATCCGGTGCAGCTGCCATCAGCACCCGCCTCATCCAGCGCGCCAAACCGCGACCGAAGAAGTACACCGGCAGACCCGCACCGGGAATGCGGACCGTGCTCGGTGGGTTGATCACCTCGACCTCAGGGAGACCCGGTGCCTGGCGCGCACGGGGCGCCATGACGGCCACACTGTGCCCGGCATCGTGCAGAGCCCCTGCCTGCGTAAGAAAAGCCGTCTGTGCCCCGCCGACATAGTCGAGGTCGTAATCGCACACCAACAGGAACTTCACAAAACCGCCTTGTTCACGATGAGAAGGCGCCCGGGCGCACCGAGGTAAAGCGCGCGGTCACTGCGCGTTCTGCGATTCAAGCTCCGGGAGCTCGATAGTCGCGCAGTCGCCCCACAGTTTGTCGAGGCCGTAGTATTCCCTGTCGTCTTCGTGGAACACGTGCACAGTGATATCGCCGAAGTCGACGAGCACCCACCGGTTCTCTCCTGTGCCCTCACGGCGAATCGGCTTGATCTGGTGCCTGCGCAGCAGCTGTTCTTCGATGTTGTCAACGACAGCGTGCACCTGTCGTTCGTTGGATGCTGATGCGATGACAAAGGCATCTGTGAGCACCAGATTGTCTGCGACGTCGATTGCGGTGATGTCAGTTGCGAGCCTGTCGGATGCTGCCTGAGCGGCCGTGCGGGCCAGCTCTTTTGCCGTGTCAGTTGCGGGCACTGTGACCTTTCTGTTCAGAAGAGCATGATGAGGGCGATGACGATGAGGACGATGGCAACGAGGCCGCCGACCCCCAGGACAATGTAAGGAAGCGCGGATGGACGGTCGCCGACGAGAATCTCGCCGTCGCCGTAGGTGATGTCACGGGCTTTCATGGGGCCTGCGGGAGGGTTCTCGACCTCTTCGCCTTCATCAGCCTGGAGCATCTGGCTTTCTTCAGGCGAAATGGCGACCGATTCAATCGGCATGGTCGCAGGACCGGATGCGGCACGACGGAAGTCCTGGGCCGGCTGCGATTTTTCGGGTGCGGCCTTGCTGGATACGGCAGGCTTGACGTCGTGATCGGCGCTGCCGTTACCGTCCTTGGCTTCAGCGACGCCAGGGGCGGCAGAAGGCGCAGAGACAACCGTGATGCCCTGCGTATTGGGCTTGACTACCGGTGCGCGGCGTTCCCGCGGCTTGCTCGCGGCCTGTCGGCGAGCCACCCAGTCTTCCGACTTCGGGGCCTCGGGAGCCTTCGCAGCGTCGTCTTGGCCCTTCGGGGCCTCGGGACCCTTCGGAGCGTCGTCTTGCCTCTTCGGAGCGTCGACGGCTGTTTCCGCCTGGGCTTCAGAGGTTTCCGGTTCGTGGCTCTGCTGTGCGCCAGGAGCCGGCGTCACAGGAGCCTTCTTCACGACGGGAGCGGGGCTCTTGTCCGCGTGCGCTTCCTTCTGCTGAGTCTCGACTGGCTTCGTGGGCGCCGGCGAGGACTCCTGCGGCGCCTGGTCCGCGTCGACTGGGGCCGGCTCAAGTCCGTGTTCGCGCATGTAGCGTCGGCGTTCAGCCCTGGTTTGGAACTGCGGCATTTCAGGCTTTTCAGACGAACCTGCGGCCCGGGTCGCCGGTGCGCTGGGGGCCTCCGGTTCACCGGGAACCGCTTCTGGTTTTGCAGGACCCGGCGCTGGCACCGTGCCGATGGGCTGCATCTTTTCGGTGGGGCGCGGGTCAGGCTCATTCTGAACGCGAGGCGCCTGCTGGGTCTGCTGCGTGTCCTGCATCTGCTGAGCAGGGCGGGCGGGTGCAGGTTCGACTGGGCGTGCCGATGTGGCCGGTGCGGCGGGCGCCGTTGCGGGTGTCTGCGGTTTGACTGTCAGCTTGGCCGGTGCCGGCTCTTCTTTCGGAGTGTCTTCGACTGAGCCTTCTGCAGAGTCCTGAGCAGCAGCCGCGGCTTCCGCGGCGCGGCGTTCAGCTTCCCGCCGTTCGCGTCGGGTTCGGTACTGCTCAGCCAATTTCACTCCTGTAGAGGTTGTGTTTTGCGATGTATTGCACGACGCCGTCCGGTACGAGGTACCACACCGGGAGGTCGTCAAGCACCCTGTCGCGACAGTCGGTCGACGAAATCGCCAGTGCGGGGATCTGCAGGAGGCTCACGCCGTCCTGGGGAAGCCCTTCTGACGACAGTTCGTGTCCGGGTCGGCTGACTCCGACGAAATGTGCGAGCTCAAAAAGCTCGTCGACTTCTTTCCACGACAGGATCTGGGCAAGCGCGTCGGCGCCCGTGATGAAGAACATCTCGGTGCCCTCGCCGAGTTTTTCAGCGAGATCGCGCAGAGTGTCGATCGTGTATGTGTTTCCCGGTCGATCGACATCGACGCGGGAAACAGTGAAGCGCGGGTTGGACGCCGTGGCGATCACGGTCATGAGGTAGCGATGCTCGGCATCGCTGACGTTCTTGCCGGTCTTCTGCCACGGGCGCCCCGTGGGGACGAAGATGACTTCGTCCAACCCGAACCTTGCCGCGACTTCGCTGGCGGCAACCAGGTGGCCGTTGTGGATGGGATCGAATGTTCCGCCCATCACTCCGACCCTGCGCGCTTCGTGGTTCATCATCAGTGGCGGTAGGAAATGCCCTTCCAGCTGAGAGTGACGATTCCCAGGAACAGCAGGATGCCCAGCGCGGTAGCGCCGTACCAGATCGGGTCCATGGGAAGTTCAGCGCCTTCGTGCGCGTGTTCTGCTGCTGCGAGAAGAATCTCGTTCACTGTTTCTCCTGTATGTAGGTGTGAGTGGTCTGTTTGGGAAACACTTTACCCGTTGGCAGACGGTACCGCTCGGCGTGTCGAAATCAGCTGCGGATCTGGCCTGAACCGCGCATGACCCACTTGGTGGTTGTGAGCTCTGCAAGCCCCATGGGGCCGCGCGCGTGGAGCTTCTGAGTGGAGATTCCGACTTCTGCTCCCAGCCCGAATTCGCCGCCGTCGGTGAACCTCGTCGACACATTGACCCCGACGACAGCGGAGTCGATGGCGTCGACGAAGATGTCGGCGTTGGCGATCGTGTTGGTCACGATGACATCGGTGTGGCCGGTCGAGTAGGCGCGAATGTGTTCGATCGCCTCGTCGATGTCCGACACGATCCGCACTGCGATTTCAAGGTCGTGGTACTCCTTAGCCCAGTCACGGCGCGTGACACGGCGGATACGGACGCCCTCCGGAGCGCATTCGGCAACATCAGAATCACCGTGGATGGTGACCCCCGCCTCGTGCAGTCGTTCAAGGATCCTCGGCATCACACGGCGGGCGGCCTTTTCGTGCACCAGCAGTGTTTCCAGCGCGTTGCACACGCTCGGGCGGTGAGTCTTCGCATTGAGGACAAGGTCCGAGGCCATCCGGACGTGCGCAGAAGAGTCAATGAACATGTGGGTGTTGCCGGCACCCGTTTCAATGACGGGCACGATCGAGTCTTGCACGACGCGCTGGATGAGCTCCGGACCTCCGCGCGGAATCAGCAGGTCTACGTAGTCACGTGCCTGCATCAGCACCGCGGCCCCTTCGCGGCCCCAGGCATCGATACTCGAAACGGTGTCGGCCGGCAGGCCTGCCGAGGCTACGGCCTTGCGCAGAAGCTCAACCAGCAGAGTGTTCGCCGAAATCGCCGCGGAACCGCCGCGCAGGATAACCGCGTTGCCGGCCTTGAGGGCCAGTGCCGCAATGTCAACGGTGACGTTCGGCCGTGCCTCGTAAATCGCGCCGACCACGCCCATGGGCACGCGCTTCTGCATGAGGTTGATGCCGTTGGGCAGGGTGCGGCCGCTGACGATGTCACCAACCGGGTCAGCCAGGCCGATCACGTGTCGCACAGCGGCCGCAATGCCGCGCACGCGCTGTTCGTTGAGTTCAAGGCGATCGAGCAGCGAATCCGAAAAGCCGCGCTTCTTTGCGGTTTCAAGGTCTTCGGCACTTGCTGCCACGATGTCGTCGATGTTGTCTTCCAAGGTCTGCGCGATCGCCTCAAGAGCCGCGTTCTTGTCCTTGGTCGATGCGGTCGACACAACCGCCGAGGCTGTTTTGGCAGCCGCGGCAACGCGCGTGACCGCCCGTTCGATCTTGGGATCGATGTCAGTGGTTTCCGTCATGTCACACTGTCCCGTTCTTTGTCAGAATCATGTCGTTTCGGTGAACGACTTCCCTTTGGAACGATACGCCGAAGCGGCGACCGAGTTCACTCTTGCTCAGACCGAACATCTGGGGAAGTTCGTCCGCACTGAAGTTCGGGAGTCCGCGCGCCAAGCGCGTTCCGCGCGGATCAACAATATCGACCGGCTCGCCCGCTTCGAAGCGGCCGGAAACATCAACAACACCGGCGGCAAGAAGCGATTTGCCGCCCTCGGTGAGGGCTTTGGCGGCACCGGCGTCAACACGAATGGAGCCTGTTGGCTCAGCAAGGTGCGCAAGCCACAGCAGACGCGTCTGGCGCCTGGAGTGCGTGGGACCGAAGTACGTGCCAACGTCCTCCCCGCGAACAGCAGAGACTGCCAGATCAAAAGACGTCAGGACGCTGGGAATCCCGGAGTCTGCCGCGATCACCGCAGCATGGACCTTTGTCGCCATGCCGCCAGTGCCGACAGCACTGCCGCTGCCGCCGATGGTGAGCGAGGCGAGATCCTCAGGACCAGCGACAAAGGGAATGTGCACCGCTGAAGGGTCTTCCGGAGGCGCCGACAGAAGAGAGGGCACGTCCGACAGCAGAACCAGCGCCTCGGCGTGTGCCATCTGCGCTACCAGCGCGGCAAGACGGTCGTTGTCGCCAAAGCGCAGTTCATCAGTTGCCACGGCGTCGTTTTCGTTGACGATCGGCAGAATATTCATCGCCAGAAGACGGTTGATGGTGTTCTGTGCGTTGCGGTACGTGGAGCGGCGCACCATGTCGTCCACCGTCAGGAGGACCTGGGCTGTCACTACCCCGTGGCCTGCGAGTTCTTCCGTGTAGGCCGTCATGAGCAGGCTCTGCCCAACAGCAGCGGCAGCCTGCAGGGTCGGAAGATCAGACGGGCGCTGCTCGATCGGCATGGGCCCAAGACCCGTTGCCACGGCCCCGGAGGTCACAAGGATGACCCTCTTGCCCGCATCGTGCAGTTTGCCGATGATGTCTGTCAGCTCGACCAGACGGGCTCGGTTAAGGCCGCCCTCATCGGTAATCGACGACGACCCGACCTTGACGACGATTGTTTCGGCGCGACGGATGGAGTCGCGCACTGCTGCTGCATCAGTCAACGGCTATTCAGCCTCCCGCTGCGCCTTTTCGGCCAGGCGCTCAGCTTCGAGTTCCGCACGCGCGGCGGCCTTTGCGTCCATGCGCTCGTGGAATGCGGCCTTGCGCTCAGCGCGCGAGGCACGGCGATTCTCTTCAAGACGCGAGTCGCTGCCGCGTTTGCCCAGGGGCTCTCCCCCACCCAGCAGTGTGGGATCCCAGTCGAAGACAACAGCGTCTTCACCCGGACCGATGACAATCGTGTCGCCGGGGTGCGCGCCCTGCTTGAAGAGTTCGTCCTCGACGCCGAGCCTTTGAAGACGGTCTCCCAGGTAGCCGATGGCTTCGTCATTCGTGAAGTCGGTCTGCAGAATCCAGCGTTCGGGCTTGTCACCGCGCACTCGATACACGGCGCCTTCCGGACCGCTCTCGGGAGTGATGGTGAACGACCCGCCGCGGTCGACCGCTGCCGGCCGGATGACCTGACGGGCAGGTTCGCCATCGAGTTCTGCTCGCCGGCTGCGCTCTTCGAGCACGATTTCAGCCATCGCGTAGGACAGTTCTTTCAGCCCTTCGTGCGACACAGCCGAAATATCGAAGGTGCGGTACCCCGCTTCATTCAATTCAGCCCGCACGATGTCGGCAAGGTCTTTGCCGTCGGGGATGTCGGTTTTGTTCAACGCGACCAGGGTTGGGCGCTGAGTGAGCGGAAGCAGGTCGCCGCTGGGGTCGACATCGACTTCGTAGGCTGCGAGTTCAGCCTCAATCGTTTTGAGGTCGTTCACGGGGTCTCGCTCGGGTTCCCACGTCGCCATGTCGATCACGTGCACGATAGCCGCACAGCGCTCAATGTGGCGCAGGAAGTCCAGCCCAAGGCCCTTGCCCTGAGCTGCACCGGGAATGAGGCCGGGAACGTCAGCAACGGTGAAGCGCGTGTTGCCGGCCTGCACCACGCCCAAGTTGGGAACGAGAGTCGTGAACGGGTAGTCCGCGATTTTCGGCTTTGCGGCCGACAGCGCTGCGATCAGGCTCGACTTGCCCGCCGACGGATACCCGACCAGCGCAATGTCAGCGACGGTCTTCAGTTCGAGGACGACATCGACTTCTTCACCCGGCGTTCCCAGCAGGTGGAACCCAGGAGCTTTGCGCTTGGTCGACGCCAGAGCCGCATTGCCCAGGCCACCGCGACCACCCGAAGCGGCAACATAGCGCGCACCTGCACCCACGAGGTCTGCGAGGATTTCGCCATCGCGGCTCTTGACGACAGTGCCGTTGGGCACAGGGACAACACGGTCGCCGGCCTTCGCTCCGTGCCGCAGGTCGCCGGAGCCGGCTGCGCCGTTGTCGGCTTTGATGTGCGGTGAGCGGTGATAGCTCAGCAGCGTTGTGGTCTGCGGATCGACTTCGAAGATGATGTCGCCGCCGTCTCCGCCGTTGCCGCCATCGGGTCCGCCCAGCGGTTTGAATTTCTCGCGACGCACAGACGTGCACCCGTCGCCCCCGTTTCCGGCGGCGAGGAAAAGAGTCACGCGATCGACGAACTCGACAGCCACGGCATTCCCTTTCTAATGAATGTGGGGCGAGCCGCTTTGCGACTCGCCCCACAATTCTAAACTCTCTTATTCAGCAATGACGCTGACCGTCTTGCGGCCGCGCTTCTGACCGAATTCCACGGTTCCCGCAACAAGCGCGAACAGTGTGTCGTCGCCGCCGCGTCCGACGTTGACGCCGGGGTGGAACTTGGTTCCGCGCTGGCGGACGAGGATTTCGCCGTTGTTCACCAGCTGACCGCCGAAGCGCTTGACACCCAGGCGCTTGGCGTTGGAATCACGACCGTTGCGAGTGGAGCTCGCACCCTTCTTAGTTGCCATAGTTCAGTACTCCTGGGTTCTGCTTACTTGATGCCGGTGATCTTGAGGCGCGTGAGTTCCTGGCGGTGGCCCTGACGACGCTTGTAGCCGGTCTTGTTCTTGTACTTCTGGATGACGATCTTGGGGCCGCGAAGCTCGTCGACTACTTCAGCGCTGACCTTGAGCTTGGCCACGTCTTCCGGGGCGTGGGTTACGGTGTCGCCGTCCACGTGGAGAACGACGTCAAGATCGACGGAGTCCCCGGCTTCGGCTTTGATCCGGTTGACGGTGATGACATCGCCGACAGACACCTTTTCCTGATGACCACCGACGCGGACAATGGCGTAGACCATAAACAGTCCCCTTCTTTTCTGCTGTGAGCGGCTGTTTCCACCGCTCGCATTCGTACCGGCGACTTTCCCTTGGCCCATGGCCCATTAGGAGGAAAAGTCCGCCGTGATGCGATTGCACCGACCTGCAATCTTAATCTTCACAGCCCCCGAAAGTCAAAGCGACTGGCGAGCCTCTTGTTCCGCGATCCGCTGGTGGCGGCGGATGACGTGCGCAACCGTGAAACCGAGCAACTCCTCTGCGAATTCCGGGTCCAGTCCGCTGGCTTCGGCCAGAGAGCGCAGACGTTCCAGCTGACGCTGTTCGCGTTCGGGGTCCGCCGGCGGCAGCTGTTGGGACGCTTTGAGGTGGCCGACTTTCTCAGTGAGCTTGAACCGTTCGGCCATGATGTGGATGAGCACAGCATCAAGGTTGTCGATGCTGTCGCGCAGCTGCTGCAGCTCTTCAGGTATCTCCGTCATGGAACCCAATGCTACCGGCGGATGCGCCCCACTTTCGGAGGTGTTCACCCAGCGAACGGGACGTGAGCGGATCTCTTCCGTTTTCGCATACGGGAATTCTCCACGGCAGCTCGCTTCGCGGCCTTCTGTCCCCCATGAGGTCAGCGAAGTCCTCCAGCTGTCGGTCAAGAACGCGCCGTCCGCCGTACCTGCTGGCAAGAGCACCCATGGCCGTGGGAAGAACAGGTTCTGCTATCCGAATCTCTGTGTCCGCAGCCGGAACGGTCTCGCAGTCGGCTCCCGTGATGACATCGGCCCCTGCCAGCAGAAAAGCTGTGTCTTCCAGGGGCTCCAGCGCGGCATCGGCGGCGTCCGCATCCGCAAACACGCCCCGCATCCAGCAGCGCTCCCCCTCGCCAATGATGAGCACAGTCTGGGGCAGAGCCCACGCGTCGATACGGCCTGCCTTCGGCAGCCGCACCGCAACCCGCAGGTCATAGCCCAGCTGCGCCGGAGTCGCGACAGCCGCAGTGAACTGCTCACGGGCGATGAACTGCACCCACAGCCAGAAGTCGACGAGGTCGGATCGCTCCTCCTGAAAAATGTGGACTTCACGCGCATCGGATGATTCGGGCACCGAGGCGTCCATCCGCATAGCCCTGTACACCGCCCATCCGCGCAGCCCGGGCCCAGCCTGCGCGCAAAAAGACGCGAACTCAGCGTGCCTGCTTGTGCGCACTGGAACTTCGTACAGCGCCAAAAGCGCGCGAAGTTTGCGTTCGCGCACCAGTTCGGGGTTCATCGGTGTGTTGCGAGAGGAGCTTTCCAGCAAGTCAACGCCCAGCGCGCGCACCGCCGTGCGTGTCGCATTCTGCGCGGTTCCGTATTCCGGGGTGTCGGTGATGCTGATGTACACCGGATCGAGAGCACACCGGCTCTCCACGTCGAATGGGTCGTATCCGGCAGACGCAGTCACCGGAGAAAGCATGATTGTTTCGGCACCGGCCGCGGCGGCCTGCACCGCAATGTCGCGCAGGTCGGCGAAGTCGCCCACACCCCACGAACGCCCCATGCGGGCTGATGCCAGGTGCAGATCGAAGCCTCGCTCACCTGGCTGCACTGCAGCTTCGCTCACGATGAGCGGTGCACGGCTGACTGTGCCGTCGACCGCGCACGTGATTTCGCCAATACCCGTCTCACGTGGGGGCATAATCGCTGTGAACTCGTGCCGGACTTCCGAGGCGCCTGCCACCGTCACGGTCTGCGTTCCGGTAATCGTCGGGGTGATGTTCGCGGGAACCGGTTCGCCGCTGAGTCCGACCGTCGACACCGATGCGGTGGCGGGGTCGGAGGTTCGCACGGGGATTGCCGCCGAATGGCCGGCTTCGGCAACGACAGCCGCCGACAGGGCAGAGAGCCACTGCCGGCGGTTTTCGCGGTCGATGAGGATCTGCAGTTCGCTGCTGTCCTCGGCAGTGAAGCCGAGAACCCGCAGCGCGGCGGCCAGCTGGTCATCAGACAGCGGCCGGCCAGCGACATCGCGTTGTCCGTCGATGCCGAGCAGGGCGGCCAGCTGGCGCATCCCGCCGGTCATGTCCGACTGCAGGATCCCTGCCACGGGTCAGTCCTGGCCGATGATGAGGATGGGCGGTTCCGGTTCAGCAGGTGCTTGGGGCTTCTTCGGCTCCTGCTTCTTCGGAGCTTCCTCAGGCCTGGGCTCCGGTTTCTGAACTGCTTTTTGAATCCGCGTCTGCGATGCGCCGCCGATCATGAGCAGACCTTCCGATTCCGGCGTCGGCATGCTGACGGGCTCAGCCTGCTTACGGGCAGCAGAGTCCGCTTCAGCCTCGCTGCCGGAGCTGCTGTCTACATCGTTGTCGTCTGTGCCGTCACCGACAGGGTTTTCGGTGTTCTCAGCCGGCTCGGCCGATTTGATGCGACGGCCGCCTCCGCGGGTTCCGCGGCGACGACGCGTGCGGCGTTCGCGCTGTTCGCCATCATCGGGTGCGGCCTCACCGGTGTGCTCAGCGCTGTCTGCCGGTGTCTTCGCCGCTTCTGCCGCGTCATGCGAAACATCATGCGTGTCACCGGACGTGGCCGCTGGCTCGTCTGCTTCGGCGGGTGCTTGCGGTTCCTCGTGGTCCCGAATGGTGGCCTTGGCGATGGCCGCCATGGCCTTCTGGGACTCCCGGCTGCGCTTTTCGTCTTCTTCAGACTGCTGGCTGCCGGAGGAGTTGTTGTGCGAACCGCGCGAGTTGTCCTTGTTGTCGCGGTTCTTGCGGCGCGACTTGTACTGCCGGCCGGAGTGGTCCGGTTCGGTGCCCGGCAGCATAAGGCCGCGTCCGGAGAGGTCTTCCCCGGCTGCCGCGAGACCTTCGGCCAGGCCCGTGCCGATGCGCTTGCGGGTCATCTGGACGAGCCCGAGCGAGGTCACTTCCGCTACCTGGTGTTTGGTGCGGTCGCGGCCCAGGCATTCGACCAGGCGACGAACCACGAGGTCGCGGTTGGATTCAAGCACCATGTCGATGAAGTCAACGACGATGATGCCGCCAATATCGCGCAGACGCAGCTGGCGGATGACTTCTTCGGCTGCTTCGAGGTTATTCTTCGTGACGGTCTCTTCGAGGGATCCGCCGGAGCCGGTGAACTTGCCGGTGTTGACGTCGATGACGGTCATCGCCTCTGTGCGGTCGATGACGAGCGAACCACCTGAGGGCAGGTTGACCTTGCGGTTGAGCGCCTTGTCGATCTGTTCGGACACGCGGTAGTGGTCGAATATGTCGTCGTCGCCTTCGTAGCGAGATACGCGATCCCGCAGGTCGGGTGCAACGGATTCGACGTATTCGGTGATGACGTCCCACATGCGGTTTCCGTCGATCACGAGTTCACTGAAGTCTTCGTTGAAGACATCGCGGATGATGCGGACCATCATGTCCGGTTCGCTGTACAGGAGTTCCGGTGCACGCACCTTGGTGGACGAGGACTTGCCCTCGATGGTCTCCCAGCGCTTGCGCAGGCGTTCGATGTCCTGACGCAGGTCGTCTTCCGAGGCGCCTTCCGCGGCTGTGCGCACGATGACGCCGGAGCCGTCTGGGACGGCGTCCTTCAGGATCGACTTCAGGCGGCTGCGCTCACTGTCGGGCAGTTTGCGCGAAATGCCGGTCATCTGGTTGCCGGGGACGTAGACGAGGAAGCGGCCGGGCAGAGAGATCTGCGCGGTCAGGCGCGCGCCCTTGTGCCCGACGGGGTCCTTTGTCACCTGGACGAGCACCGGATCGCCGGGGTTGAGTGCGACTTCGATTCGGCGGGGTTTGCCGTCCATGCCGAGAGCGTCCCAGTTGACTTCACCGGCGTACAGCACGGCGTTGCGGCCCTTGCCGATGTCGACGAAGGCGGCTTCCATGCTGGGCAGCACGTTCTGCACGCGACCCAGGTAGACGTTGCCGATGAGCGAGGACTGCTGGCGCTTCTCCGACAGGTAGTGTTCAACGGCGATGCCGTCTTCGGTGACAACGAGCTGAGTGCGTCCGTCTTTTTCGCGCACGATCATGGCGCGCTCAACCGATTCGCGACGGGCCAGGAATTCAGCTTCCGTGATGACGGGGCGGCGGCGCCCAGCGGCCCGGCCTTCCCGACGGCGCTGACGTTTGGCTTCTACGCGGGAAGAACCGCGGATACCCGTGACTTCGCTTTCCAGCGAGGTGGTGCGGCGGCTTCCGCGCTCACGGCGGCGTGTGCGGCGTCGCCTGCGACCGCTGTCGCCGTCGTTGTCATCGCCGTCGTTGTCGTCAGCGTCCGATGTGCGGTTGTCGTGATCGCTGTCTCCGCGGCTGCCGTGGTCGCCACGGCCGCGTCGGCGGCTGTCGGAACCGGAGTCGTCCGAGTCATCCGAATCATCGTGCGAGTCGTCGTTGTCGTCGCGGTCATCGCGCGAACGTGAGCGACGACCGCGGCCACCGCGTCGACGCCGGCGTCGACCGCCTTCGCGGCCACCTTCATCGTCGTTGAAACCGCCGTCGGAGTCAGTGTCGCCGGAGTCCTCGGTGTCGTCCGAATCGTCGTAGTCATCGTCTTCAGGTTCCCAGTCGGGATCCACCTGAACGCCCAGTTCGGCCTTCGGCTGCTGGAACAGCAGCGCACCGCCGGCCGGAGCGGTGACGGGGACCACCTCGGTGTCGTCGTAATCCTCAGATGCCCGTGCGGAGAAAGCGGGTGCAGTCTGCAGTTCGGCGGATGCCGCACTCACGGGCAGACCGGCGACCTCCGGCTGGGCCGCGTTGGAGAACAGGCCGCCCGAAAACGCTGTTTTGCCAGCTTTGTCGTCAGCTTCGTTCTCAGCGCTGTCTTCTGCGTCGCGGTCGTGTTCTTCTTCGGAATCGTCGACGTCTGCGGTGTCGTCAACCTGATCTTCTGTCGGTTCGTCCTGGCTTTCGCCGCGGCTTTCAGCATTGCGCTTCTGGCCGGCTTTGTCGGCGATCGACTCCAAAAGCTCTGCGCGACGGCTGTCGTCTTCAGCCTGCGTCTGGCGCCCCTGGGACTGCTGGCGCAGCGCTTCGAGGTCGGAAAGGATTCCCTCTGTGGGATCCACTGTGTCACTCATTGAAAACTCCTGTCCCGATCGAGCGGTGCAACGTCCGCGACCGGGATCATGTCCTTGTCATAATCACAAAAGTCTGTGAGCTGCTGTGGGCTCGCGCGAATGCTCAGCGCGGTGGCCCAGGGCTTCATCTTGAACCTGGCCGAAATTCTTCGGAGAGGTGGAAGCACACCCGGCGCGGTTGCTCTGCCGGAGCTCTGATGCTCATTATGTCACAGCGCACCTGGGACGACACTGAATCCGGGCTGTCCCACCCGGCAGTGCCCGCCTCGATTCGACCGGTGGGCTCAAGCGGTGGATGATGTTTCTATGACCTCAGGAACCAGTGTGCAGACAGCAGAGCTTTCCGTCCCCTCCCCGTGGTTCAGCCGCAAGAGGCCCTTCGGAATCTTCCTCGTGGTGACAGCCGTCATCGGCTTGATCGCATCTTTTGACCTGTCGATTGAGAAAATCAAAAAACTCGAAAATCCCGGGCATGTCCTGTCCTGTGACTTCAATCCGTTCTTTTCGTGCGGTTCCGTCATGAACTTCTGGCAGGCTCAGGTGTTCGGCTTTCCCAATCAGCTCATCGGGATTGCCGCGTTCATCTTCCCGCTGCTTCTGGGCGTCCTTCTGATCAGCCGCACGGAGATCCCCCGCTGGGTCATGATCGGTCTGCTGATCGGACTCACGGGCGGTGTCGCACTGGTCATCTTCCTGTTCATCAGTTCGATTTTCGTCATCGGGATCGGCTGCCCGTGGTGCATTGTCGTGTGGACCGTCGTCATTCCGATGTGGTTCATCACGGCGGGCCACCTGGCGCTCACGGGCGGCTTTGGGTCAGCTGTCCAGCACTCCCCCGTCATCCAGGTCTTCGCGTCTCATGCGGTTCTTCTGTCCGTGGCGGCTCTCGCGCTCATCTACCTGAGCATCGTCGCGAAGTTCTGGACGTTCTTCTCAAGCCTCGTCTGAACCGGATCGGTTCGCACCCCTCCCACCGGTTCCGGTGGGAAACAAGAAAAAGCCGGCCTCCGCCTCGTGTGACGAGGTTCTCAAATCACGAGGTGGAGGGCCGGCTTCTGTCTGCCTGGAAAGGTCAGTCGAGCTCGGGGAACCAGATCTTGATTTCTCGTTCTGCCGACAGCGTCGAATCCGAACCGTGGACGATGTTCTTCACAACACTTTCGCCCCAGTTGCGACCGTGGTCACCGCGGATGGAACCGGGAGCGGCGGTCGTCGGGTCGGTAGTGCCGGCCATGACGCGGAATGCTTCGATCACATCTTCGCCAGTGACGACGATCGCCACCGACGGTCCACTGCCCATGTATTCGACCAGCGGTTCGTAGAACGGCTTGCCTTCGTGCTCTTCGTAGTGCGCGCTGAGCATGGAGCGATCAGCCTGCACCATCTTCAGGGCACTGATTTCGTAGCCCTTCTTTTCAAGACGGCTGATGACTTCGCCGACCAGGCCCCGTTCAACGCCATCGGGCTTGACAAGTACGAGTGTGCGTTCCTTCATCATTCCTCTTTCTCCTGATTGTCAGGTGAAGCGGGTGAGCCCGCCCGATATGCCTGTTTGACGTAGGCGGTGGCTTCGCGGTCAATCCGTCGGCCCCAGTAGATGCCGACGGCCCACATGGCGCCGAAGACGACGGCGACGACAACGAGTCCGCCCAAAACAATACCGCTTGCCAGTATCAGCAGCTGAATCATCCACCCCAGCGCAATGCCCAGGCCCTTCTGGCCGGCTTTCTTCGGCAGGGTTGCCGTGGCGATGATGCACAGCGCACCGAGCACAACAGCCCCGGCCACGAGCCAGCCGAACGGCAGCGGCTGCAGACCGTAGCCGACCAGCAGGGCAAAGTAGACGATGATCGCCTCGGAGATCAGAACGGTTCCACCGAGGATCGGCAGCTTCGACTTCAGCGGAAGCTGAGGAAGTTCAGCAGGGGTCTCCTGCGTCATTGAGCATCCTTTCGGCCCAGCAGGGTGCGGGCCTCGGCAACGGTTGACAGCGAACCGGTCACAACGATTCCCGTTCTGCGCTCAGGGTCTTCAAGAGCGAGGTCGACTGCGCGCATGAGCGCGTCGTTGAGGTTGTCGGTTCGGATGACGTCGTCCGGATCCCACCATTCTTCAGCGGCTTCGGCGAGTTTCTGCGAGCTCAGAGCGCGCGGACTCTGAGCCTGAGACACGACGACCCTGCCGGCGGTCCGATACAGGTGTTCCAACACTCCGTGCACGTCTTTGTCTTCGTACACCGCGACCACCGCGACGACATCCGAGAAGTCGAAGGAGTCCGCAAGCGCTTCCCGCAGCGCGATTGCCGCGTCCGGGTTGTGGGCGCCGTCGACGACGATCGTCGGGTCGGACCGCATGACCTCCATGCGGCCCGGCGATGTGACGGTACTCAGTCCGGTGCCGATCGTGTCCGTGTTCAGAGGTTTGTCTTCCGTGCCGAGGAACTGTTCGACGATGGCAACCGCCAAAGCTGCGTTGTCGATCTGGTGGCGTCCCAGAAGCGGCAGGAACAGATCGCTGTAAACGTCGTAGGCCCCGCGTATGGAGAACAGCTGCCCGTCGACGGCCTGTTTGGCTTCGAGGACTTCGAACTCGCGGCCGAACCAGCGCCCGGTGAGCCCCCGGCTGGCAAGCTGGCTTTCGAGTTCTTCTGCCGCCTCGTCGTCTTGGCTGCCTATGACCGCCACCGGTGTTGGCGCGGGAGTGTCGTCCTGTGTCCTATCGAGGATCCCGGCCTTTGTGGCTGCGATGTCGGTCAGGGTGTCTCCGAGGAACGCCTGGTGGTCCAGACTGATGTGGGTGAATCCGCACACTTCAGCGTCAGCCACATTGGTTGAGTCCCACTGACCGCCCATCCCGACTTCGAGCACGTATACGTCGACGGGGGCGTCAGCGAATACGGCGAATGCGAGCACGGTCAGCGCTTCAAAATATGTCAGCGGCGGCCGCCCGTCTCCTGCGAGTTCGGCGTCGACCATGTCGAGGAACGGTCGGATTTCTGCGAATACCCGTACGAAGTCGTCCTCTGACACGGGTGCGCTGTCGACGGAGATGCGTTCGGTGACGGAGTGCAGGTGGGGGCTGGAGAAGCGTCCCACCCGCAAGTCGTGAGCGCTCAGCAGCGCGTCCACCATGCGGGCGGTGGAGGTTTTGCCGTTGGTGCCCGCGATCATGATGACCGGCGCGGCTCGGTGAATGTCACCGAGCAGTTCGCAGGCGCGCAGGGTGGCGTCCAGGCGCAGTTCGATTTCGGTTTCGCCCGCGCGGGCCTGCAGCGCGGCCTCAGCCAGCTGCAGGCCCGTCGGTTCGGTGTTCGTCATGCGTGCTTCTCCACGCGCACGGCGGCACCGTCGGCGAGTTCGGCGGCGTCGAAGACCTGCCCTTCACCAAGCGGCTCCTGTGTGATCCGCAGGGTTTCGGCCAGCGTTTCCTTGGCAATGAGGTCGCTGTAGGCGCTCAGCGCTTCGGCGCTTTCTGCCGGGACGCTGATGGCCACGTCGATGCGGTCCGACACGTGCAGGTCGAGTTCCTTGCGGGCGCTCTGGATGGCGCGGATGGTGTCGCGCGCCTGGCCTTCAGCCCGCAGTTCGTCGGTTACGACCGTGTCGAGAGCGACGAAGCCGGACTCGGTGGGAGCCAGCACGATGCCGTCCTGCCCGGACTCTGCGACGTCCTCGAGGGTGTACTCGCCTTCCTGCAGTTCGATGCCGCCGGACACGACAACACCGTCCGTGACGGACCAGTCGCCGGACTTGGAGCCCTTGATGGCTGCCTGGACGTTCTTGCCCAGGCGCGGGCCTGCGGCACGTGCGTTGACGGTGAGCTTCTGTTCGAGCTTGAAGCCGGCCTCTTCGGCCTTGTCAACCGGCATGACGACGACTTCGCGCACGTTGAGCTCGTCGGCGATGATCGACGTGAACTCTTCGCCCAATTCGATGTCCGTTGCGACGGTCAGGCGTGCCAGCGGCAGGCGCACGCGAAGCTTTTCGGCCTTGCGCAGGCTCGAGCCGACAGAGCAGATGGACCGGGTGAGGTCCATTGCCTCGACCAGTTCCGGGTTGGCTTCGAACAGCGAGCTGTCCGGGTAGTCAGCCAGGTGAACGGAGCGCTCCCCCGTCAGGCCACGGTAGATCTCTTCGATCGTGAACGGCAGCAGCGGTGCAGCGACCTTGAGGAACGCTTCGAAGCACGTGTAGAAGACGTCGAAGGTTTCGTGGGTCGCTTCCGAGCCTTCCCAGAAGCGGCGGCGCGAACGGCGGACGTACCAGTTGGTGAGCATGTCCAGGTGCTCGCGGAACAGTCCGCACGCGCTCCACAGGTCGTATTCGTCCATGTGCTTGGCGAAGCTGTCGATGAAGTCGCGCGTCTTCGCCAGCAGGTAGCGGTCGAGAACCTGCGAGGACTCGTAGCGGTGAGAAGCCTGGTAGCCCGAACCGGACTTGCCCTCTGCGGGCGTTTCGCCCGGAGCGTCTGCCGTGTTGGAGTACGTGGCGAAGAAGTGCCACGCGTTCCACGCCGGCAGGATGATCTGGCGCACCGAATCGCGGATGCCCTGCTCGGTAACAATGAGGTTGCCGCCGCGCAGCACGGGGCTGGACATGAGGAACCAGCGCATGGCGTCGGATCCGTCGCGGTCGAAGACTTCGTTGACGTCCGGGTAGTTGCGCAGCGACTTCGACATCTTGTTGCCGTCGGACCCCAGCACGATGCCGTGGCAGATGACATCGCGGAACGCCGGCTTGTCGAACAGCGCGGAAGCCAGGATGTGCAGCGTGTAGAACCAGCCGCGGGTCTGCCCGATGTACTCGACGATGAAGTCTGCCGGGTAGTGGTTGTCGAACCATTCCTTGTTGTCGAACGGGTAGTGCACCTGTCCGTACGGCATGGAACCGGAGTCGAACCACACATCCAGAATGTCCTCAACGCGGCGCATGGTCGACTTGCCGGTCGGGTCGTCCGGGTTGGGGCGGGTCAGCTCGTCAACGAACGGACGGTGCAGGTCCGGCTGGCCGTCGTGATTCAGCGGCAGGCGGCCGAAGTCGCGTTCGATCTCTTCGAAGCTGCCGTAGACGTCGATGCGGGGGTATTCGGGACTGTCCGACTTCCACACCGGCACGGGGCTGCCCCAGAAGCGGTTGCGCGTGATCGACCAGTCGCGGGCGTTTTCCAACCACTTGCCGAACTGGCCGTGCTTGACGTTGTCGGGCACCCAGTTGATGAGCTCGTTGTTGGCAAGCATCCGGTCTTTGAACTCGGTGACGCTGACAAACCACGAGGACACGCCCTTGTAGATGAGCGGATTGCGGCAGCGCCAGCAGTGTGGGTACGAGTGGTTGTAGGTTTCGTGGCGAATCAGAACAGTTCCGTCAGTGACGGAACCGGTTTCGCCTTCACCGGCCGTGACGTTCTTGAGGTGGCGGATGATCTTAGGGTTCGCGTCGAAGACGAGTTCGTCGACATAGTCGACAGCTGGCGCGGTGAAGCGGCCGTCGGGGCCGACCGGCATGACGGCTTCGATTCCCGCAGCCTGGGTGACAACGTAGTCGTCCTCACCGAAGGCGCCAGCGGTGTGCACGAGTCCCGTACCGTCGCTCGTGGTGACGAAGTCGCCTTCGAGGATGCGGAAGGCATTTTCGTGGTCGGCAAAGTAGGCGAACGGCGGAGCGTAGGTGTGGCCCAGCAGGTCTGCACCCTTGAGTTCGGCAACGACGGTCGGCTCTTCGCCGAGTTCGCGGGCGTAGGCTGCCAGACGCTCCTTGGCGATGACGTAGCGCTCAGCGCTGCCGGTGGGGCCATCGGATTCGACGACGAGGTAGTCGATGTCCGCCCCGACGACGATCACGAGGTTGGACGGAAGCGTCCACGGGGTGGTCGTCCAGATGAGGAAGCGGGCGTCTTTCAACGTGGAGTCAGCCAGCGGACCGGACGTACAGCGCAGGCCGACGGTGACAGCCGGGTCCTGGCGGTCCTTGTAGACGTCGTCGTCCATGCGCAGTTCGTGGTTCGACAGCGGGGTTTCATCTGACCAGCAGTAGGGCAGCACGCGGAAGCCCTCGTAGATCAGCCCCATGTCGTAGAGGGTCTTGAAGACCCACAGCACGGATTCCATGAACGTGGGGTTGAGCGTCTTGTAGTCGTTTTCAAAGTCGACCCAGCGGCCCATGCGGCCGACGTACTCTTCCCATTCGTCGGTGTACTTCAGCACCGATTCCCGCGCTGCGGCATTGAACTTGTCAATGCCCATCTCAAGGATTTCGTCCTTGGTCTTCAGCCCCAGCTGGCGCATGGCCTCAAGTTCTGCCGGCAGGCCGTGGGTATCCCAGCCGAAGCGGCGCTCGATGCGCTTGCCGCGCATGGTCTGGTAGCGCGGTACGACGTCTTTGACGTAGCTGGTCAGCAGGTGACCGTAGTGCGGCAGACCGTTTGCAAAAGGCGGGCCGTCGTAGAAGACGAACTCATTTTCGCCGTTCTTGCCGGCTTCGCGGTTGTCAATGGATTCCTGGAAGATGTTGTTGTCGTTCCAGAACTTCAGAACGTCCTTTTCCAGCGCCGGGAAGTCGGGGCTGGAGGACATGCCGAAAGCAGAGGTCGTCTGCTTGGGATAGATGTTCTCAGTCATGAGCGTCCTTTATTCGCGGGTCCGGCGGCACCGAACCCGTTTACGGTTTCATCCGTGCGAGGACGACTGCCCGAAGGCTGCCGCGGTACCACCCCGCTTATCCGCTGACGCGGATCGCTCAAAGGCTGTGACGGGCCCACCCGTCCGGTTCTACTGGGCCTGGGGACTGACGAGGCGGAGCTCGCCAAAGTTTCACAGGCTTTTCTTCCGGATGCTCCCCGGTGATAGCCGGATCGACGCAGGTCTGATCTTACCTCACCGCGGGAGCACCCGAAGGCTGGTCACAGCCCCGCGTTGCGCGCCACCTTGTGCTGGGCTGCCTGAGCGATGGGACGCAGCACCATGAGGTCGACGTTGACGTGGTGGGGCCGGGTGAGGCTCCACACGACGGCGTCGGCGATGTCGTCTTCCGTCAGCGGGTTCTCGACACCCTCGTAAACGGTGTCGGCGGCTTCCTGTGAGCCCATCCGCTTCAGCGAGAACTCCGGTGTCGCGACCATGCCGGGAGCGATCTCCATAACCCGCACCGGACGGCCCGCCAGCTCCAGGCGCAGGGTGCCGGCGATCGCGTGCACGCCGTGCTTGGAAGCGACATAGCCTCCGCCGCCCTCGTACTGGATGAGACCGGCGGTTGAGCCCATGAGCAGAATGTCGCCGCGCCCACTGGCCTCAAGTGCCGGCAGGAATGCCCTCACGCTGCGAAGAATGCCGAGCACGTTGATGTTGTACTCCTGTGCCCAGCTTTCCGGCGAGGCGTTCTCCACCCAGTCGTTGCCGATGGCCAGGCCCGCGTTCGCCACAAGCGCGTGCACGGGGCCTTCCGCGATGATCTGCTCGGCCGCCCGGGCAACCGAATCGTCGTCAGCGACATCGCACACCAGGTACTCACACCCGGTCTTCGCGGCAAGGTCCTTAAGCCGATCCTCGCGGCGAGCCAGAGCGACTACGCTCCAGCCGAGCTTCGTGAGCTTCTCCACGGTCGAAGCGCCGATTCCCGAACTTGCTCCCGTCACAACAGCACGCAGTTGAGTCATAGCTTCCTCTCTCAGATCCCGGCCCATCAGGGCCCTCCGATCACTGTAGTTGAGAAAAGGCACCCGGCACCTCCTAAGACGAGCTCCGCCTCGTACCCGGAAACCGGGCCGGAACACGCCCCGGCTTTCATCCCCGCCGCAGTCTGGGACAATGACGCTATGGATTTTGGTTCTCGCACACATGACTCGGTGCATCTGCCTGACAAGCCCGCCCTCGAAGGTCTCCAGGAAAAGTGGGACGCACGCTGGACGGAAGAGCAAACATACGCCTTTGACCGCAACACGACGCGCGACGAGGTCTACTCGATCGACACTCCCCCGCCGACGGCGTCGGGATCACTGCACGTCGGCCACGTCTTCTCCTACACCCAGACGGACGTTCTGGCCCGCTACAAGCGGATGACCGGCAAAAACGTCTTCTACCCGCTGGGCTGGGACGACAACGGCCTGCCCACAGAACGCCGCGTGCAGAACTACTACGGCGTCACCTGCGACCCATCCCTGCCGTACGAGGGCGACGACTTCGAACTGCCCACCAAGGTCCCGCGCAACCCGCGCGACTTCAAGCACGTGTCCCGCCAGAAGTTCATCGAACTGTGCCTCGAACTGTCCGGCGAAGACGAAAAGATCTTCGAAGACCTCTTCCGGAAGGTCGGGCTCTCGGTCGACTGGAAGCACTCCTACCGGACGATCGACGATCATTCCCGCGAAGTCTCGCAGAGGGCGTTCCTTGACGAGCTCTCCCGCGGACAGGCCTACTCGCAGGATGCCCCCACCATGTGGGACGTCACCTTCGGCACCGCCGTCGCCCAGGCTGAACTCGAAGACCGCGAACGCGAAGGCGCCTACCACAAGGTGACCTTCTTCCCCGCGGGATCCGACGGCCTTGCAGACACCGCGGCAGAGCCGATTGTCATTCTCACGTCACGTCCCGAACTCATCCCCGCCGTGGTCGCGCTCGTCGCCCACCCGGATGACGAGCGCTACCAGGACAAGTTCGGCACGAAGTACGTGTCACCCATCTTCGGTGTCGAAGTCGAAGTCCGCGCCCACGAACTCGCCCAGTCGGACAAGGGCACCGGCATTGCGATGGTGTGTACGTTCGGTGACCTCACCGACGTCACGTGGTGGCGCGAACTCGAACTGCCGCTGCGTGCCGTGGTCAACCGCGCAGGCCGCCTCGAACTGGAAACCCCCGAGTGGATTTCGGGCTCCGCCAAGGCCGACGCCGCGGAGCAGTACCAGAAGCTCGCCGGTATGACGACGTTCACGGCGCGCAAGACGATCGTCGAACTGCTCGAAGAGTCCGGCGACCTCATCGAGCCTCCGCAGCCGATCACCCACCCCGTGCCGTTCTACGAGCGCGGCGAAAAGCCGCTCGAAGTCGTCACCAGCCGCCAGTGGTACATCCGCAACGGCGGTCGTTCAGCCGAGCTGCGCGACGACCTCATCGCGCGCGGCCGCGAACTTCAGTGGCTGCCGGGCTTCATGCGAGCCCGCTACGAAAACTGGGTCGAAGGCCTCAACGGCGACTGGCTGGTGTCCCGTCAGCGCTACTTCGGTGTGCCCATCCCGCTGTGGTACCGCCTCGATGCCGAGGGCAACCCCGACTACGACAACCCGATTGTCCCCAGTTCGGAGTCCCTGCCGGTCGACCCGCTGCAGGACACCCCGGAGGGCTACACCGCTGACCAGCGCAACCAGCCCGGCGGCTTCATGGGCGAACCGGACGTTCTCGACACGTGGGCCACGTCCTCGCTGACCCCGCAGATCGTGGGCGGCTGGAGCACCGACGACGACCTCTTCAGCAAGGTGTTCCCATTCGACCTGCGTCCGCAGGGCCACGACATCATCCGCACGTGGCTGTTCTCCACGGTTGTGCGCGCCAATGCGCTCAACAACTCCGTTCCGTGGTCGCACACCGCCCTGTCCGGCTGGATCCTCGACCCCGACCGCAAGAAGATGTCAAAGTCGAAGGGCAACGTTGTTGTGCCCTCGGACATCCTGGCGGAAAACAAGCCGGGATTCGGCCCTGACGCTGTTCGCTACTGGGCATCCTCTGCACGCTTGGGCGTTGACACCGCCTACGACGTGTCCCAGATGCAGATCGGCCGCCGCCTGGCCATGAAGATCCTCAACGCCTCGAAGTTCGCCCTGGCGCAGGGTGTCCACGCGGGCCACGTGGGTCAGCTCGACGCTGTCATCAACCCGCTGGACAAAGCCCTGCTGACGGCCCTGTCGACAACCGTCGAAAAGGCCGGCAAATTCTTCGAGGACTACGACTACGCTCACGCCCTCATGGAGGCCGAGTCCTTCTTCTGGGAGTTCACGGATGACTACGTTGAGCTCATCAAGGACCGCTCCTACGGTGCGGCCGGCGAAGAACAGCAGCTGTCAGCGCACGTCACCCTGGCAACAGCTCTGGAAACATCGCTGCGCCTGTTTGCGCCCTTCATGCCGTTTGTGACGGAAGAGGTGTGGAGCTGGTGGCAGAAAGGCTCCGTCCACGCGCAGGCATGGCCTGCCGCCGGCAGCATTCCGGCACAGGATGTCCCGGCTGAGTTCCTCGAAACGGTGTCGCAGGCGCTCTCAGAGATCCGCCGGACCAAGACCGAGGCCAAGGTGTCGCAGCGCACCGAGGTCGTGAAAGCCACGCTGCGCGCATCACAGGCTGATATTGACACGATCGCGGCCGCACAGAGCGACCTGCAGGCCGCCGGCCGGGTAACTGAGCTCGTTCTTGACGTGGACGCGGATGCTGAAGGCCCCCGTGTTGCCGATGTCGAGTTCGCACCGACCGAAGACAAGAAGTAACAGCTTCTGAAAGCACAGAGCGCGCCGTTTGAAGCGGCGCGCTCTTGTGTTTGCGGGTTTTCTGCACGTGCGGCTGCCAGCCGGGCGGGCTTTAAGCCCGCGGGCAATAAACGCGGTTACGCGGTCTTCTTGCGCTGTTGGCCCGTCTGCTTGTGCGGAACCAGCGTTGGTGCCGCGTTTTCTTCAACGGTTTCGCGGGTCACGAGCACCTTGGCGATGTCATCGCGGCTGGGAAGGTCGAACATGACCGGCTGCAGGACTTCCTCCATGATGGAGCGCAGTCCTCGCGCACCAGTCCCCCGCAGCAGAGCGAGATCCGCAATGGACTCCAGGGCTTCGTGCGAGAACTCGAGTTCGACGCCGTCATAGGCGAACATTGCCTGATACTGCTTGACGAGTGCGTTCTTCGGCTCGGACAGGATGGTGACGAGAGATTCGCGGTCGAGGTCGCCGACGGCGGTCAGCACGGGCAGACGGCCAATGAACTCCGGGATGAGACCGAACTTCAGCAGGTCTTCGGGCTGCATTTCCGCGTACAGGTCGATTTCGTCGTCCTTAGAGTGGATCGGCGCTCCAAAGCCCACCCCGTGTCGGCCCTTGCGTGCCGCCACGATTTCCTCCATCCCGGCGAAAGCACCGGCGACGATGAACAGGACGTTCGTCGTGTCGATTTGAATGAAGTCCTGCTGGGGGTGCTTGCGCCCTCCCTGCGGAGGAACAGAGGCGACAGTTCCTTCGAGGATCTTCAGCAGGGCCTGCTGGACGCCCTCACCGGAAACATCGCGGGTGATCGACGGGTTTTCCGACTTGCGCGAAATCTTGTCGATTTCGTCGATGTAGATAATGCCCTTCTGCGCCCGCTCAACATCGAAGTCAGCCGCTTGGATGAGCTTAAGAAGAATGTTTTCGACGTCCTCGCCGACATAGCCGGCTTCTGTCAGAGCCGTGGCGTCTGCAACTGCAAATGGGACGTTGAGCATGCGCGCAAGAGTCTGCGCCAGGTAGGTTTTGCCGGAGCCGGTGGGCCCCACCATCAGGATGTTCGACTTGGCGATCTCCACGCCGTCGTCTTTGCCCTTGCCGTCTTCCAAAGCGTTGATCCGCTTGTAGTGGTTGTAGACGGCAACAGCCAGTGAGCGCTTAGCGGCATCTTGGCCGACGACGTACTCATCCAGGTGGTTGTAGATTTCCAGCGGTTTGGGAAGTTCGAGCTTCTCCGCAGGAGCGTCGGGCTGACCGAGCTCTTCTTCGATGATCTCGTTGCACAGGCCAATGCATTCGTCGCAGATGTAGACGCCTGGCCCGGCGATGAGCTTGCGGACCTGCTTCTGCGATTTGCCGCAGAAGTTGCACTTGAGGAGCTCTGCGCCCTCACTGCTGCGAGCCATTCACACTGCCTTTCGCACCCGGATCAGCCGGGAAGATCAGATTTCTGTACTTAGCCGAGTCTTTCACACTGGACTGACATGCGCGTTGACTTCTGTCGCGTGTCTGTTTGAGACCCGATGCACTGGGCCACAGACGCCCACTGCAAAGGGCCGCCGGAGTGTCCCGACGGCCCTTCGATGCACTGAAGCGCGTGCTCAGACTGACTGTGTCAGTTGACGCCCTTGCGCGAGGTGAGCACCTGGTCGACCAGGCCGTATTCCTTGGCCTCTTCGGCCGTGAGGAACAGGTCGCGCTCGATGTCGGTGTTGACCTTTGCTGCGTCCTGCCCGGTGTGCTTGGCCAGAGTGTTTTCCAGCCATCCGCGCATGCGCAGGACCTCGTTGGCCTGGATTTCGATGTCCGAGGCCTGTCCCTGTCCGCCGCCCTGCATGGCGGGCTGGTGGATGAGAACACGAGCGTTCGGCAGTGCAAGGCGCTTGCCGGGGGTGCCGGCAGCCAGCAGAACGGCGGCAGCAGAGGCCGCCTGTCCCAGGCAGACGGTCTGGATCTGCGGCTTGATGTACTGCATCGTGTCGTAGATGGCCGTCAGCGCGGTGAATGAGCCGCCGGGCGAGTTGATGTACAGCGTGATGTCGCGGTCGGGGTCCTGCGCTTCCAGCACCAGGAGCTGTGCCATGACGTCATCGGCCGAGGTGTCGTCCACCTGAACGCCGAGGAAGATCACGCGGTCGTCAAACAGCTTGGTGTACGGGTCCTGCCGCTTGAAGCCGTAGGGGGTGCGCTCTTCGAACTGGGGCATGACGTACCGCGAGTTCGGCATGTTGCCGGCGGTTCCGCCGTAGTATCCGGCACCGCCGGTGTAGAGATCAGCCATTTGTCCTCCTTGGGAATGCGGTTCAGCGGCCGTCCGGCACGTCAGCGGCGTGGGTGACGACCTTGTCGATGAAGCCGTAGTCCAGGGCCTCGTCTGCGGTGAACCAGTGGTCGCGGTCGTTGTCCTTGAGGATCTGCTCGAGCGACTTGCCGGTCTGCTCGGCTGTCAGTTCGGCCATCTGCTTCTTCATGTGCAGGATGAGCTCCGCCTGGATCTTGATATCCGTGGCGGTGCCGCCGATGCCGCCGAGCGGCTGGTGCATGAGGATGCGCGCGTGCGGGGTGGCAAAGCGCTTGCCCTTAGCACCCGAGGACAGCAGGAACTGGCCCATGGAGGCGGCCATGCCCATTGCGACGGTGCCCACGTCGGGCTTGATGTACTGCATGGTGTCGTAGATGGCCATGCCCGCCGTGACGGAACCGCCCGGCGAGTTGATGTACAGCCAGATGTCGCGGTCGGGGTCTTCCGCGGCAAGCAGCATCATCTGGGCGCAGATGCGGTTGGCGTTGGAGTCGCGGACTTCCGAGCCGAGCCAGATGATCCGCTCTTTCAGCAGGCGGTTGAAGATGTGGTCATCCAAACCCATGCCCGCCGTGCCCTCAGAGGCGACCGGCGTGGTCAGTTCGTGTTTGCTCACAAGTTTCTCCTGTGGGTTGATTTCTCTTGACCCTAACCGGCAAAGCCCGACTTTTAATCCACCCCTGCCGGTTGTTCGCCATGAGCGTGAAAACCTGCTCGGCCGAAAGAGCGGCCCAGGGTGCTCTGGACTGAGGGTTTGGGCGGGGTCGCTGCCCTTCCGGTACGACCCAACACAAAAGCAGACGAGGCGGAGGTAACCTCCGCCTCGTCTGCTCAGCCTGCTTTCGCAGGGGAAGAATCAGTCTTCCGAAGCTTCTTCTTCGGCTTCCTCAGCTTCTTCCGAACCGGTGGTGAATGCGGTCATGTCGATGACCTCACCGTTGGTGTCCTTGACGACCGCTTCGGCGAGAACAGCGGCGAGAGCCTTGCGGCGGCCGACTTCACCGGCAACAGCGCCGACCTGACCGGACTGGTCAAGAGCCTGTGCGAAGTCGTTGGGGTTCATGCCGTACTGCTGAGCGGAGGTGATGATGTACTCGATGAGTTCGGGCTGGGTGACCTCGATCTCTTCCTTCGCCTGCACCTTGTCCAGAATGAACTGCGCGCGCAGCTGCTTTTCGGTCTGCTCGCGGACCTCTGCACCGTGCTCTTCGTCGTCTTCGCGGCCTTCGCCTTCGAGGTGGCGCTTGACTTCCTCTTCAACAACGCGCGACGGGACGGGCAGGTCGAGCTTCTCAATGAGCAGTTCGAGAACCTTGTCGCGAGCCTCGACACCCTGCTGCAGTTCCTTGTTGGACTTGGCCTGGGTCTTGAGGTCTTCCTTGAGTTCGTCAATCGTGTCGAACTCCGAGGCAAGCTGGGCGAAGTCGTCGTCAGCTTCGGGCAGTTCGCGTTCCTTGACGGCGGTGAGCTTGATGGTCACCTGAGCGTCTTCGCCTTCGTGCTCCCCACCTGCGAGCTTCGTTTCGAAGGTGGTCTCTTCGTCAGCCGACAGGCCTTCGAGGGCTTCGTCCATGCCGTCGAGCATGGTGCCTGCACCCACCTGGTACGAAATGTCAGAAGCCGAGTCGATCTCTTCGTCGTCGATCTTCGCGGTCAGGTCGAGGGTGACGAAGTCATCCTTCTTTGCAGGACGGTCAACGGACTTGAGCGAACCGAAGCGGCTGCGCAGGTCATCGAGTTCCTTTTCGACGTCTTCATCCGTGACTTCGAGCGGCTCGACTTCGACTTCGAGGCTCGAGTATTCGGGCAGTTCGAATTCCGGCACGGCGTCGACTTCAACGGTGAAGGTGAGGTCGCCTTCTTCCTTGCCGTCAAGGCCCGGCATTTCGAGGTCTTCGATTTCCGGGGTGCCCAGGGGCTGGATGTCGTTGTCGGCAATTGCCTGGCGGAAGAAACCGTCGAGGCTGTTGTTGACAGCCTCCTGGATGACAGCAGCGCGACCGACACGCTGGTCGATGATGCGCGCGGGGACTTTGCCGCGGCGGAAGCCGGGAACGGCGATCTGCTTTGCGATCTCTTTGTATGCCTCGTCGACGCTCGGCTTGAGATCGGCGTAAGGCGCTTCGATGCTGAGCTTCACCCGAGTGGGCTCAATGCGTTCGACGGAGCTCTTCACTGTCTACCTCTTCAAATTGACTAACGGGAACGTCGCCAGAGTGCCGACACGCCGAAGGGCAACTTCCTCAGACATGCGCGACTGTGCTGACGACACACAGCGCTCTATCCTAATGTGTTCGGCCTGCAGAATGCACACCGGGCCGCACCGGCGCGGCTGATCCGCGGCCAGCAGACCCTTTCCTGTGTGAACCCACAAAGGCGCAGAAGTTAACATCAGGCTATAATCGGATGTCTATTCTGCGCCCGCCTTCCCGTGCGCGCGCTTCCTCATTCCGAAAACCGAAGAACCGACTGATTCAGAGGCGAAGACGTGAAGGGATCACAAACCACCGCAAAGCACCGAATTCTCAAAGCGATCGGTGCCGCTTTTCTGTGGACGCTCATTTTCCTCAGCGTCGCACTGCTCATCTCCGGAATCTTCATCCGCAAGCAGTGGGGACAGATCACTGTCGACCAGATGCTCACGAACATCGCCGGCGCCGGTCATGGCGGCGGCTTCGTGTGGATCACCGTGCTGTGGGTTGCGGTTGTCCCGCTGGCAATCACCGCGCTTCTGTTCGTGGGTCGCCAGCTGTGGATCCGCTACAGGATCTCGGCACGCCTGCGCCTGACGGCTGCGCGTCGCCGCATTCGCCGCGCCGCCCTGCGCGGAATGGCCTCCACCTTCATTATTGCTCTCATCGCGGGAACCGTCATCACCGGTTCGACCTCGTTTTCTTCGGCAGTCCAGCTGCCCACCTACATCAAGTCGGTCAGCAGCTCCATGAACATCGGCGACTACTACCGCGAACCGGTGGTCGTGGGCAATAAGGATGCTCGGAACATCGTCGTGGTCTACGTCGAGTCAGCTGAAAACGACCTCGCCGACGATTCGCTATTCGAAGTCAACATGCTTGAGCCCATGGAAGATGCCACCGAGGGCTGGGCCGAAGCTGAAAACTACAAGCAGTACAGCGGCGGCGGCTGGACCATGGCCGGCATCACCTCCACCCAGTGCGGCATTCCGCTCAAAGGCAAGGGTTCCGCGACAGGCGACAAAGTCATGAACAACCTTGCGGTCGCCGAATTCATGCCCGGCGTGGACTGCTTTGGCGACATCCTGAAGGAAAACGGCTACAAGAACGTATTCCTCGGGGGCGCCAACGCGGAGTTCGCATCCAAGGGCTCATTCCTGCGCACGCACGGCTATGACGAAGTCAAGGACCTTCCCCACTGGCAGTCTCTCGGAGAAAAGGAAGAGGACATTCGTCCGGACTGGGGACTGAGTGACCGCCGTCTGATGGAGCACGCAAAGGACGAAGTCTCCGCGCTCCACCGTGAATCCTCTGAGACAGGAAACCCGTTCAACCTGACGGTGCTCACACTTGATTCGCACGAGCCCATTCACCGCTACCCCGACTGCCCGCTGCGCACAGAAGACGATGAACTCGCATCGGTCTGGCTGTGCTCCTCAGAGGCCGTCGGCGGCTTCATCAAGCACATGGAAGATGAGGGCATCCTCGAAGACACCTCCGTTGTGATGATGGGCGACCATCTGAAGCACATGGCCGATTGGAACGTCTACCACGAACAGCTGGACGACAAGACCGGCCGTTCGGTGTTCAACCGCATCTGGATGCCGGGCACCAAGGACGGCAAACTGCCCCTCGGTGAACTGCGCTCCGGCGCTGACCAGCTCAACATGCTGCCCACGATGCTGGAAGTCGCCGGACTTGAGGTCAAGGATCGTCAGGCTGGTGTAGGAGTGTCGCTCTTCTCCCCGACTGTTCCACAGGACTCTGCGCAGGCTCTGAACGACGCTGCCTATGAAGAGCTGACGCTGGCTCGTTCGGCTGAGTTCTACAAGAAGGTGTGGGGCATGGACGAACCGGACGAATCGTCCAGCACCGAACCCAACGATGACTAATTGGTGACTATTTGAGGAGTCAAAGCACCAATTGAACAAAAGGCGTGGAGCCGTCAGCCAGACTGACGGCCCCACGCCTTTTCTGTTGCCGGCGCAGTCAGTTCCGTGTGGAAACAGCGGATTGCCTTTTGCCAGCGGGACTGCTGGATGGCTGGCGATTCCGCCTCCCCACACCCGTTAGCAGCAAATCCACGCTTTAGCCGCAGGGAGACTCCTTTTAGCAACAGAAACTCCCGTCAGCAGTTGTTGCTAAGGCGCAGAATCCGGCTAAAGAGTGTCTGGCCGTCTGGATGTGGATTGGAACGATGGCCCTACACATCAATGGAACAAAGGCGTAAGACAATCCGCAGGCCGATTCTCAGCCGCAGGGGTGAACGATGTCCTGAAACCAGACATCCCTACAGCATGAGCACCGCTATCCCTGCAAACAGCAGCACGCCGATATTGCAGTGCAGGAACGTTGGGATGACGGTGTCGCGAATATGGTCGTGATGCCCATCGGCGGCGAGTCCGGACGTCACACCGAGGGAAATGGTCGAAGCGGGAGAGCCGGCATCACCCAGACCCGCTGAGGCTCCGAGCAGGCAGACAGCAGCCAGCGGGTCGAGACCCATTTCCAGTGCCAGCGGAATGTAGATCGGGGCGAGGATCGGCACGCTCGCGAACGAATCGCCGAAGCCGATCGTGATGAACAGGCCCACGAACAGCATGAGGAAAACTCCGAGTGCCGTGTTGTCGCCGATGAACCCGCCGACTGCGGCAATCAGCGGATCGATCTCACCAGTTGCGTTCAACAGTCCTGCAAAGCCGGAGGCAACCGTGATGATGATGGCGATGTGGCTCATCATGAGCACACCCTGGGTGAAGACATCGTCCTGTTCCCTCCACCGGAATACGCCGGCGAGTGTCAAGATGAGGAAGCCGATCATCCCACCCACGAGCAGGGAATCGAAGGCGATCTGGAAGACGAGTGCTGCAGCTACGGCAATGAGCGTCATGATCAGCTGGAACGGGTGCAGCGACACAGCGTTCTCTGATCCAGCGCTCCCCCGCGCAGCAGAAAGCTGGTCTGTCTGCGGCAGCTGAGGGTAGTCGCGGGGTTTGCGGTAGCTGAAGAGAACAGCGGTCAGCATTCCCGCTGCCAGACCCATGACGGGCCAGAACATCGCTTTCCACGCCATATCAGGGGTTGCAGTGAGCCCGCGCGGGCCGCCGAACTCATTGACGTTGGTCAGCAGAATTTCGTTGAGGTAGATGGCGCCGAAGCCCGTGGGCAGCAGCAGGTAGCTGGCACTCATGGAGCATGCGAGGACAACAGCAACGGCGCGGCGGTCGATGCGCAGTCGGTTGAGAACGCCCAAGAGCGGCGGGAGCAGGATGGGGATGAACGCGATGTGCACGGGAACGAGGTTCTGGCTGAGCACTGCCGCGCCGGCGAACAGGCCGAACAGTCCCCACTCTGCACCCTGACTCACTGCACGCTCTTCCGCGGTGGTCTTCTTTGCCACCCACTGGGCGAAGAGCTCAAGAAGGCCGGAACGGGACAGCGCGACGGCCAAGGCGCCGATCATGACGTAGGTCAGACCCACCTGCGCGCCGGACAGCAGGTTGTCGTTGAAGCCCGCGAGCGTCTCTTCCATGCTCAGCCCCGCCTGGAGGCCACCGAGAATGGCTGATGACACCAAAGCAATGATGACCGGAACCTTCACAAGGCACAGGGTGACCATCACGAGGATCGCGAACACAACCGCGTTGATCGGGTGGCCCGTCACCTGACCCAGAATCCAGACAGCGGCCAAACCGCCGACCGCAGCCAATACCGAGGGCGGGAGGACTTCAAAGAATGTCGGCCGGGCAGCCGTTGGGGATACCGCTTTTCGTTTCACCGCGGCAGGGCCCTGCGGTTTGTTCTCAACGTGCATGACCGGCAGTGTACTGAACGGTAGACAATGTGATGAACACCACCTCGGGAACTGTGTTCCCGCGTGCCTACCGTGCACACAAAAAAATCGCGGGACACTGCGCAAACAGTGTCCCGCGATTTGAACCGAGGGGATGACGGGAATCGAACCCGCACTATCAGTTTGGAAGACTGAGGCTCTACCATTGAGCTACATCCCCGCGCGAAGCGCTCCTCTACTTTAAAGCACACTTCCCTGATCTGCAAAATCGATGGGGTCAGCGCGACATGCGCTCGGGTCGAAGTGCCTTTCTGGCGGCAAAGGGCTAATATGAAGCAGTCCGGGATGTGGCGCAGCTTGGTAGCGCATCTGCTTTGGGAGCAGAGGGTCGCAGGTTCAAATCCTGTCATCCCGACAGCACAAGGCCCGAACCGGCTTACCCGGTTCGGGCCTTGAACGTTTATGCCGAACGGTTCAGCACGCCAGCGCAGTTGAAGCACCCGCTAGTGCCGCTTCACCGCCTGAGCATCTCAGCTTCAGCGCTTGCTGTCGTAGTCCGAGATGATGCCGATGCGGCGCACGTGGCGTTCGTCTTCCGAGAACGGTTCGTCAAGGAACGCGTCGACAATCGCAATCGCCTGGTCTTCCGGGTGCTGGCGAGCGCCGATCGACACGAGCCAGGCGTCGTTGTGCTGGCGTGCCAGGCGGGCGATTTCCTCGTTCCAGGCCAAAGCACAGCGAGCGCCCTGAACCTTGTTTGCCGCAATCTGCTCGCCGTTGCCGGAACCGCCGATGACAACGCCGAGGGAGTCTTTTCCATCGCGGCGGTCGTCAACAACGCCCTGGGCTGCATCAATGCAGAACTGGGGGTAGTCATCGAGTGCGTCGTATTCCAGTGCTCCGTGGTCGACGACGTCGAAACCGCGGGTCTGCAGGTGTGTTTTCAGGGCTTCTTTGAACTCATAGCCGGCGTGGTCTGTTCCCAAGTGAATTCGCATGCCCTCAGCCTACCGACTTTCGCCTTGCTCTTTCAGCTCAGTGTTCTTGCCTGGCGGTCCGGTTTTCAGCCTGTGCTTCCCCACCGTGGAAGAATGAGTTCAGTTCACCTGAGAATGAGCTCAGTTCGACTACCTGAAGAGGACGCGACGTGGCACAGTACAACCTGACCGAAGCTGAAACCGCTGAACGCGCTGAGATTGTCAGCGTGGATTCCTATGAAGTCCTGCTGGGGCTGACCGGGAAGGGTGAAACGTTCCGGTCTGTCACGACTGTGCGCTTCTCTGCTCAGGCTGGTTCGTCGACTTTCATTGATGCCATTGTCGATTCTGTTCACTCCATCACTCTCAATGGCCGCTCTGTTGATCCTGAAGCTGCGGGCCGTCCTGGTCGCATTCTCCTGAACGACCTTGCCGCAGACAATGTTCTGACTGTCGATGCTGAATTCTTCTACATGAACACCGGTGAAGGTCTGCACCGGTTCACGGACCCCGTGGATGACGAGGTGTATCTCTACACCCAGTTCGAGGTTCCGGATGCCCGCCGTGTCTTCGCTGTGTTTGAGCAGCCGGATCTCAAGGCGGACTTCTCTTTTACGGTCGTTGCTCCCGAACACTGGGACGTGGTGTCGAACTCCCCCACTCCCGCACCTGCTGAGCCGGGCGCCGATGCTGAGGTTCTCGGTCTTGACGGGCAGGACCTGAAGTCGTGGCGCTTTGCTCCCACACCGCGCATTTCCAGTTACATCACCGCGCTTGTTGCGGGCCCCTACCGCAGTGTCCACGATGAGCTGGTCAGCTCCGACGGTTCGACGGTGCCGCTTGGCGTGTATGCGCGCGCTTCCCTGTTTGATCACCTGGACCCGGAGAACATCTTCGACATCACCAAGAGGGGCTTTGTCTTCTTCGAAGAGCTCTTCGATACCCCGTACCCCTTTGCGAAATACGATCAGCTGTTTGTTCCCGAGTTCAACGCCGGAGCAATGGAGAACGCCGGTGCTGTGACGATCGTCGAGGACTACGTCTTCCGCTCCCGCCCCACCGAAGCGGCCGTGGAGCGTCGTGCGGTCACGATCCTGCACGAACTGGCCCACATGTGGTTCGGGGACCTCGTCACGATGAAGTGGTGGGACGATCTGTGGCTGAATGAGTCCTTTGCCGAGTTCATGTCCACGCTGGCCACTGCTGAGGCCACTGAGTTCTCTGAAGCCTGGGCAACCTTCGCTGCGTCTGAGAAGTCGTGGGCGTACGCGCAGGACCAGCTGCCGAGCACTCACCCGATTGCAGCCGGTATGGGCGATCTTGTGGACATCGAAACGAACTTCGATGGAATCACCTACGCCAAGGGCGCTTCGGTGCTCAAGCAGCTGGTGGCCTATGTCGGCCGCGAGAACTTCTTCCGCGGCGTGAAGTCGTATTTCGACAAGCACGCCTGGTCGAACACCCGTCTGGCTGATCTTCTGACAGAGCTCGAGGCTGCTTCGGGCCGTGATCTTCAACGCTGGACTCGCCTGTGGATTCAGGAGAGCGGTGTCAACATCCTCCGTCCGCAGTACGAGGAGGAGGACGGTCTGCTGACAGAACTCACCGTGGTGCAGCAGCCCTGTGTTCTGCCCGGTCACGAGGTGCCGAGCCTCCGTCCGCACCGTCTGGGGGTTGGTCTGTACTCGGTTCTCGAGGGGCGGCTTAAGCGGACTGCTCTGCACGAAATCGATGTTGATGGCCAGGCCGCCGAAGTTCCGGTCGGGGCTGGCACTCAGGTGCCTGACCTCATCGTCGTCAATGACGGGGATCTGACCTATGCGAAAATCCGCTTGGATGAGCGCGGTTTGAAGACTGTGCGCACGCATTTCGGCGACCTCGATGATTCGCTGACACAGCTTGTCGTGTTGGGTTCCGTATGGGATATGGCCCGCGATGCCGAGATCCCAGTGACGGACTACATTTCCCTGGTCTGCGACAACCTTGAGCACCTCGTACATTCGACTGGTCTGCAGACGCACCTGCGGCAGTTGGAAACAGCCGTGTTCTCCTACACTCCCCCGGCCCTGCGGGACACTGCCGCCGAACGCACTGCCGAGGCGCTGTGGGCTGCCGCCGGCTCCGCCCCGGAGGGAAGCGACCAGCAGTTCCAGTTCCTCCGCGGTTTTGTCAGCTTCGCCCAGTCAGACGATCAGCTGCGGCTTCTCGCCCAGCTGCTCAGCGGAGAACAGCCGCTGCCGGAAGGTCAGAAGCTCGACGACGAACTGCGCTGGCACATGCTGACAGCCCTGGCCGGTCACAACCGCGCTGGCGAAGACGATATCGAGCGCACGCTCCAAGCTGATAACACCGCCGCCGGTCAGCGCAGTGCCGCACGTGCCGAAGCTTCGATTCCCACCCCGGCGGCAAAAACAGCCGCTTTCAGAGCTCTGACGGAAGACAGCGGCCTGCCCAACGCCGTACTCTCGGCAACCGCTCGCGGCTTCGCCTCCGGACTGCAGAAATCTGACGGCTCGCTCATCACGGCAGAGGCTCCATTCGGCGACTTTGCGGCCGAATACTTCGCCCGGGCTGAAAGCTGGTGGGACACACAAACCCTTGAGATCGCACAGACGCTCACCTTGTGGCTTTTCCCGCCCGCGACCGAAGCGACAGTCGCCATGGCCGAACAGTGGCTGGAGGAACACCGGGAGGCCAACCGCGGACTGCAGCGAACAATGGTGGAGAACCTCGACCGAGCACGGAGGGCGTTGGCGGTCCAGCGCCGCAGCGAACATCCATGACCGCACGCGAAGCGCACGGCCAGCGTTCCTTGTGCTCCCTCTGATGTTCACTTCCTACACTTGAGGGCGTATGACTGTATTGACATCTGCTGATTCGACCCCTTCGCCGGCACCAACCGACACGATCGGCGAAATCGCTGAAACCGCATCCGATCCGGCGTGGTGGACCGCCCTTCTGGGCACTCCGCTGCGCATTGCGCTCATCGTGGTGTTTGCGGTCATCGCAGCGTTTATTCTGCGCCGCATGATCGGCAAGTTCGCACGGAAGATCGCTGACGGCACGACCGCTGCGAACAAACGCCGACACTACGACGACGGAACCCGTTCCGACCCCGTTTCACGGGCACGACGCGCACAGAGAGCCAACACAGTCGGCTCCCTGCTGTCGTCATTCGCAACCATCATCGTGGTGGCAATCGCGGGACTCATGATCCTGCAGGAGGTCGGCATCAACCCGGCGCCGATCCTGGCCTCGGCCGGTGTGGCGGGTATCGCGCTGGGCTTCGGTGCACAGTCACTCGTGCGCGACTACCTGTCGGGATTCTTCATCGTGGTTGAAGACCAGTACGGCATCGGCGACACAGTCGACCTGGGCGAGGCAATCGGCACCGTCGAAGAGGTTGGCCTGCGCACCACCCGCATCCGCGACGTCGAAGGCACCCTATGGCACGTGCCGAATGGAGAAATCCTGCGCGTGGGCAACCAGTCACAGGGCTGGTCGCGGGCCGTTGTCGATGTACCCGTACCCGTCGACATCGACCAGAACACTGCGACCGACATCATCACCCGCGCCATCACCCAGCTCATGAGTGACCCGAACCGCGCATCCGTCATCATGGAAGACCCGGAGATCATCGGCATTCAGGAACTGACCGGCTCGTCGACAACCATCCGCGTGTTCATCAAAACCCTCCCCAACGAACAGTGGGCTATTGCCCGAGCCTTCCGTTCCTGCCTCAAGTCTGAGTTCGACAAGGCCGGGGTCGCCATCGCCCTGCCTGACCAGATGGTCATCAAGGAGACACCGGGTCAGGCACCACCGGCTGCGACCGGAGCCGATGCCGACGACGGTTCACACGCCTCGAGCAGCTGAAGCACACAGCTGAAAGCGACGGCCTGACCCACTGCTGAAGCACATAGGAGACAATGACGGCATGACAAACGGTTATGAGCGCCCCGCCAGCGTTTTCGACATGGTCGGCGGACACGAAGCTTTCACCACCCTTGTCGACACCTTCTACGACGGCGTGGCACAGGACGACTACCTCATCGCCATGTACCCGGAGGGCCACGAACTCGAAGGAGCCAAGCACCGCCTGCAGACGTTCCTCGAACAGTACTTCGGCGGCCCCACCACCTATCAGGAAGAGCGCGGCCACCCGCGCCTGCGCATGCGCCACGCGCCCTTCCCCGTCACGCCGAAATCACGCGAACACTGGCTCAAGCACATGCGCCACGCCCTTGACCAGCTGAACCTGCCGCCCATGTACGACAGCCTCATGTGGGACTACTTTGAGCGTGCCGCCACCGCCATGCTCAACACACCGGACGAAGACTCAGACGAGCACAGAATCGATCCCAGCCGCCGGCTGCTCTGATTGTACCGGCAGGGTTTTCAGCCTGCCTCGATTGAGCGAGTGATGATGAACCCCGCAGGTGTCGCAAAGCGCAGCCACGGACCGCTGCGGTAGACCATCGCGGTCTCTCCGACGGCAAAGCCAGCCGCATCAAGGCCGAAAGCTGCCCCCAGCGGAGCGCTTTCACAGCCGGGCAGCGGACGCGACCACACCATCCGGCGAACCTTGTCCACGGCCAGCGCTCCCGCACCAGAAGGTGAGGCTTCCGCAACAGCGGAAATTCCCTCAGCGGCTGCTTCCCGCAGCTGTTGAACCGGCAGCTGTGCTGCCGCCTCCCACCCCGCACGAGGTGGAGTCACGGCCGCCCACGGCATCCTCACCTCGGCAGGGGGAACACTGAGGTCCAGTTCCCCGGTGCGATCCATGCGGGCAAAGCGGTCGGTCAGCCCGGAAGCCGGAACCACCGCATCGACCCCGTCGGCAGATGCCGAGCGCAGACGCAGAGCGCGCATCGCAATGACCAGCGGAAGTTCGTCGCCAAGGCCCTTGGGGTACAGAGGAGCACCGGAGACGACCAGGACATCCCCCACTCCGGTCAGACGCAGTGCAGCACCGGAATCGACACGCTGCAAACGCGCAGTGAACTGCCGCAGATCGGCGGCCTCGGCTTCCGATTGCAGTTCAAACGCCGGCTGTTCCACACTCACCTCCGCTTGAGCGGAAGCGGACCGACGGCGCAGTCGGCGAAAGCCGCCTGTTCGTCATCACGCAAACGACGCGCGCGGCCGGTTTCCCCGTCGACGAAGACAAGATCAGATTCAGCGACCGAATAGACCTTCGAAGCATCCGGTTCGAGAATCACATAGCCGACCTTGATGATGACCGGCGTGATCTTGACGATGCACACATCAATTGCGATCGGACCGTCCCTGTACGGGATGGGGTCGCGGTAGTCAATCGCGTGACCGGACACCAGGATCTGCACGTCGGCAGAAGCCTCACGGAATACCGGCGGCATGACAAGACCGAAAGCATCCGTGCGCTCACCGCCGGGCAGCTCACCGGGAATGACATCGCGTGCCGCAGTCGGAGAGCCGAACGCTTTGACACGCGCCTCTTCCAACAGCTTCAGCTGCGTCACGTTATTGACGTGCCCGTAGGCGTCCATATCACCCCAACGCAGCTCCACGAGCGTTCGCGTAAAGGGGCCGTCGATGAGTGGGTTGTGAAGTTCGGTCATGCCGCCATCTTCGCATGACTGAACTCAACCCGTGTCAGATGCGGGCCACAGCGAGAGTTTTCTGCGTATCCTGAGCCAAGGTACGTACGAAGGAGCAGCATGGCCGAAACCAGCGACAAGAATGTTCTCGAAAAGATCATCGAGCTCGAAAAACTCACCGATCCTCCCGCCGGCGGTGAAGAGTTCGGATTCCGGGTGTGGAATCAGCCCAAACCGGACGGCAGGCTTTTCGGCGGGCAGGTCCTCGCTCAGTGCGTTATGGCAGCGTCGGCCACGGTCGATGACGACCGCCCCATCCACTCCTTCCACGGCTACTTCCTGCGGGCCGGCGCCGTCGATGAAGAAACGACAATCGGCGTTGAGGATCTGCGTGATGGCGGTTCCTTCTCAGCCAGGCGAGTCCAGGCCTACCAAAAGGGCATGCCGATCCTGTCGGGAATCTCCTCTTTTCAAAAAGTGCAGCCCGGCCTTGAACACCGCGAGCCCATGCCGCAGGCTCTCCCCCACCCCGAAGCGCTGCCGAGCCTGGAAAAGATCCTCGGACAGCTGGACATCAGCCGCTTCACCCGTGCTGAGCGGATGCGGGAATGGCTCATGCAGCGGCCTTTCGACATCCGCCCCATTTCGCCCGACATTCACGCGGGCTTTCTCGGTTCACCCGAACCCATCAACCGCTTCTGGGCGCGCCTGAAGGAGCCTTTCGAAGGGATCGACAACCGTGCTGCGACCGCCGCGATCCTGGCCTATGCCAGTGACTTTGCGATGCTCGAACCGAGCCTGCGCGTACACGGTCTGACGTGGGCTGATCCGCGCCTGCGGATTGCCAGCCTCGATCACGCCATGTGGTGGCACTCGCACGTCGACGTGACCGGCTGGCTGCTGTTCGACATGTCCTCCCCGTCTTCCGATGGCGGGCGGGGCCTGGGCATTGGTCGGATCTACAACCAGCAGGGCGAACTCGCAGCCTCCGTTGCCCAGCAGGGCATGGTGCGGCTGAAAGAAAGCTGACTCATACAAACATGTGGGGCCCGCCGTATTCGGCGGGCCCCACATGTTTGTGCGCTGTGAGAGGCAGCGGCTGTGCGTCAGTCGCGCGTCAGCCTGCGGTGCGTGGTGCGGTGCGGGCGAGCTGCCTCTACACCGAGCCGTTCAACCTTGTTCTTTTCGTAGCCTTCGAAGTTGCCTTCGAACCAGTACCACTGAGCCGGGTTCTCTTCTGTGCCTTCCCACGCGAGGATGTGCGTGGCCACACGGTCGAGGAACCAGCGGTCGTGGGTGACGACCACGGCACAGCCGGGGAACTCGAGAAGAGCGTTTTCCAGCGATGCCAGGGTTTCGACGTCGAGGTCATTGGTCGGTTCGTCAAGCAGCAGCAGGTTTCCGCCCTGCTTGAGCGTCAGCGCCAGGTTCAGGCGGTTGCGCTCACCACCGGAGAGCACACCCGCCTTCTTCTGCTGGTCTGCGCCCTTGAACCCGAAGGCGGACACATAGGCACGCGACGGCATTTCGACCTGGCCGACCTGAATGTAGTCGAGGCCATCCGAAACAACTTCCCACAGGGACTTGTTCGGGTCGATGCCCTCACGTGACTGGTCGACGTAGGAGATCTTGACGGTCTCGCCGATCTTCAGGGTGCCTCCGTCGAGTTCTTCCAGACCGACGATCGTCTTGAACAGCGTGGACTTGCCCACACCGTTGGGGCCGATCACACCGACAATGCCGTTGGGAGGAAGCGAGAACGACAGTCCGTCGATGAGTTTGCGACCGTCGAAACCCTTCTGCAGGTTCTCCGCTTCGATCACAACGGTTCCCAGGCGCGGGCCCGGCGGAATCTGGATCTCTTCGAAGTCCAACTTGCGTGTCTTCTCGGCTTCTGCCGCCATTTCCTCGTAGCGGGCCAGACGCGCCTTCGACTTGGTCTGGCGACCCTTGGCGTTGGAGCGAACCCACTCGAGTTCATCTGCCAGGCGCTTGGCCAGCTTGGCGTCCTTCTTGCCCTGCACCTGGAGACGTTCCTTCTTCTTCTCAAGGTACGTCGTGTAGTTGCCCTCGTAGGGGTACAGCTGTCCGCGATCGACTTCGGCAATCCACTCCGCAACGTGGTCGAGGAAGTAGCGGTCGTGGGTAATCGCGATGACAGCACCCGGGTAGGTGCTCAGGTGCTGCTCGAGCCACAGGACGGATTCGGCGTCCAGGTGGTTAGTGGGCTCGTCCAGCAGCAGGAGGTCCGGCTTTTCCAGCAGCAGCTTGCACAGTGCCACACGGCGACGCTCACCACCGGACAGGTGGGTGACGGGTTCGTCGCCGGGAGGGCAGCGCAGCGCGTCCATGGCCTGGTCCAGCTGCGAATCAAGGTCCCACGCATCGGCGTTGTCGATCTCTTCCTGCAGTTTGCCCATTTCTTCCATGAGCGCGTCGAAATCGGCGTCTGGCTGTGCCATTTCGTCGGAGATTGCGTTGAAGCGAGCGACTTTGCCCATGATGTCGCCGACTGCTTCTTCGACGTTTTCGCGGACCGTCTTGTCTTCATTCAGCGGCGGTTCCTGCTGCAGGATGCCGACCGTGTAGCCGGGCGACAGCCGAGCTTCGCCGTTCGAGGGCTGGTCGAGCCCAGCCATGATCTTGAGGATGGTTGATTTACCGGCACCGTTGGGGCCGACCATGCCGATCTTCGCACCGGGGAAGAAAGACATGGAAACGTCGTCGAGAATAACCTTGTCACCGTGCGCTTTGCGCGCTTTGTGCATGGTGTAAATGAACTCTGCCATAGCACCTAAGGGTATCGGCAGGGCTCCCGATCAGCTAATCCGAGGTATCAGAGTCCGTCGTCTTTGCGCTGATGCATGTCTTCGCCCGGAAGATGACCCGCGCCGTTGTCGTCGCTTCCTTCTTCGCGCTGTTCACCCGCGGGCATTTTCACACCCTTGGGACGGTCGACTTCGCCGATGAGGCAGTCGTCATTGGACTTCAAGGGCGGATAAAGGGCAGCGGTGGCCCCACCGTTGCGGATCTCCCCGATGACGCAGCCCTTCTTCACTTTGACAGCAAAGACCTTCGAGGGGACATCGTGGTCCAAAGGCGATTTGTCCAGGGTTGCGGCGATGTTCTCCGGCTTGTAACCCCCATCCTGAAGAACCTTGAGGGTTTCTTCGCTCGTGGGGATGCCGTCTTTTTGTGTCAGCGGTTCGATGACCTGGAGAACTTTTTCGACTTCCGCAGTCTGCTTGCCTGCTGGGCCGCCCTCGGGTTCTGAGGCCGATCCGAAAAGCCCGCAGCCGGACAGCATAAGAGCGGCCAGGCCGCTGGAAGAGATAACCGCTGCTGCGCGGGCGCCGAAGAGTTTCACAGTAGACAACTGTAGTACCTTTTCGGCGCCCGCACTCGCAGGCCGGCCCGGGCACGGGGCAGAAAAATCAGAACGGCGGGCCTTCTCCCCCGGCGCCGGCGCCCGCCATCTGCGGTTCGCTGTCCGTGCTGGCAGAGGAACCGCTGTCAACAGAGTCCGCGGGCTGATCCGAGTCTCCGGCATCACCTGCCGCGGGGGCGTCGACTTTGGCCCACGGACTGTCACTGTGGCGCTGTTTGATTTCTTCCATTCTGTCGTTTTCTTCGGCCGTAACTGAATTGGAGCGGAACACCGCCATGCCGAAAGACAGATCCGGACCGACCGCGTGGGCGTTGACAGTCAAACGCTCCCCGCTGGCGGTCTCGGTTTCCCACTGGTCCATCGACACCCGGCCGATGACAATGACCCGCTGGCCCTTCTGCAGAGAGCCCGCGACATTGATGGCCCAGGGCCTCCAGACCTTGACGTCGTACCAGGTGGTTGGGCGATTGACGTACGTGCCGTCATCTGTGCGGTAGGCGTCGTTGACCGCAAGGCGGAAGCTCGCCCAGCTGCTGCCGTTCGAAGCGGTGCCCGAACGAATATCGCTGCCGACATTGCCGACGAGGTAGGTGTAGTGCTGCATTGCTGTTCCTTTCGATCAGAAGAGGTACAGCAATGGTCACCAGCCGCAAACGTTCAGAGAAGAGTGCAAAAGGCCCTGTGGAAAGCCTGAGGACCATCCACAGGGCCGAGCGCACAAGTCAGCGTCAGAGCCCTGACGCCCAGCTGCTCAGCTCAGAGCGTCATAGGTTTCCCTGTGCTTGCGCAGAAGCTGCGTCACCGGTTCGAACACATTGTCCGTCGCGGCCGAGTGAACTGCTCGCTCAATGTCTTCTTCCACCTGGGCTCGGGCATCATCAGCGCCCTTGCGCCTGGCATTCGCGGCCAAGACGGACGTGATGATCGAGCCGATAATGCCGATCATCAGCGGTGCGGCGGCAATCAGGCCCAAGACACTGAGCCGCATGTTCGGTAGGGCCGTCCACAGAATTTCCGGAAAGAAGAAAATCAAGACAGCGGCCGCTGCAGTGGTGATGATCCCGAGGATCGTGAGTATGAAGAACAGCCACTGGAAGAAGCTGGCAACACCCCACCAGCCGGGCTGGCGATGCGAAATGTCGACACTCGAGACAGCTGATTCTAGATCTGCTGAAATGCGAGCGGCACTCTGATCTTCCGCTGCTGCCGCGGTGCGCTTCCACGCTGCGGGGAGTCTGCGCGTGGCACCGCTGATGACCTCGTGGGCCGCCAGATTGATGCGTGCGGTCTGCGGCTGTGTCAGCTCCGGCTGAGCGGCCCGCAGAAGAACTTCGCGGTCTCCCCCGTGGCGGGCGCCAAGCGGGTCGGCTTTTCCGCGGGATGCTTTGGCAAGCAGCGGATAGGCGGTCTTGGCGTATGCGCGACGGGCGTAGTCATCGTGCACGGTTTGCCCAATGGCCGATGTGCCGACGGCTTCGTTCATAGCGCCGATGAGGATGTCCGACTGGGGAATCTGCTCCGGGTCGTCAACCGGACGGCCCAGTTCGGCGCGAATGCGCCCGGCGACATCGGCAAGCTCCTGTTCGATGCGGCGTTTGCCGGCTTGGCGGCTTTCGATCATCTTGACCAGCTGGCGGCGGATTTCCGGCACGCCTTCGCGTGTGACAGCACTCGCGGCTGCCACTGTGGCCTTTTCCATGCCGTCAGCTTCCAAAAGGCTGCGCAGGTGGCCCAGGGTGGCCTTCTTCTGTTCGGCATCAAGGCGGTCAACCTGGTTGAGCACAACAACGGTGCTTTCGGCTGCCGCTGACATCTTCGACAGGTAGCGGTTGTGCAGCGAGAAGTCCGCATACTTCTGCGGGTCGACAACCCAGAAGACGACATCAACCATTTCGATGAGCCGGTCCGAGACTTCCCGGTGGGCGTAGGCGGTCGAGTCGTGGTCGGGAAGATCGATGAGAATCAGACCGCGCAGCGGCTCTTCGTCATCCCCGTCAAGAGCGGATTCGCGCCACGTGCGCCGGGATTTGGGAACTTCGAGCCAGTCGAGGAGGTCGTCTCCGCCCTCGCCCCACACGCATGCAATAGGTTCCGAGGTGGTCGGTCGGCGGACCCCCACCTCGGCGATTTCAAGGCCGGAGACCGCGTTGAACAGAGAAGACTTACCGGAGCCGGTGGAACCTGCAAAGGCCACCACGGTGTGCTCACTGCCGAGACCGCGACGTGCTTCGGCCCGACGGAGCACCTCGGCGGCAGCCTGCGCGGTTGAAGCGGACAGCGCACCGCCTTCAAGGTCGAGCGCGGTGCGGATGCCCTTGAGCAGTTCGTCGGAGCGGTTCACGTCAGGCCTTCCAGTCGGCGAACGGTTGCGCGCAGATCATCAGCTTGGTTTCCGCTGACGGCAACGGAGGCAAGCGCATCTTCAAAGGGCTCGCGGGCCCTCGACAGCAGACTCAGCCCCGTGTCAAGCAAGCGCCGGCGCGCACTCGCGGCGAGCTCTTCTGTGGCTTCCGGACCGAAGATCGTGTTGAGCAGGCGATGCACTGCCAGCCTGTCCTCGTATTCAGCTGAGCCTGCACGGGGTGCTCCCGTTCCCCCAGCACCGGCGCACACGGCGTACATCAGCACCGCGGAAACACCTGCTACGCCGAAGGACATGATGCGGGCCTTCGCGGTCTTCGACTGACCGACGCTGCGCACGGTGTCTTCCACACTTGAGGCCCATTCGGCAGCGCGCTGACGGCACAGCTGGTCAAAGCCCGCCGGCAACGAGCCAAGGCCGGGATGACGCTCCACAACCGGGCGTCCTTGTGGAAGCTCCTGCCACGTGTCGACAGTCGAACCCGAGGCGCGGACAGCCTGTTCGCGCACCAGCACGACAATTGAGGACAGAATCGCCTGAATCAGCAGATCGGCACTGTCGCGCCGGCCGGTGACGGCTGAGGTGATGCGGTCGCGCAGACGGCTGACGGTCGGTTCGAGACCGCGGAAGAACTGGCCGGTGCCGACGAAGTCCTGCCACCTGGCCTGCACTTCACCGCGCAGCACCTTGTCGGCAACAAGAGCCTCGCCCAGCCTCCTGCCGGCCGCGCCGAAGCTGCCTTCTGCTGCTTCCTGCAGTTCGCGGTAAGCGCGCACCTGTTCTTCTGCGCAGTCCGCGAGGACTTCTGTTTGGGGGCGCACCGAAGCCAAGGCACCCTGGAGGGTGCGCTCGAGGACCGCGGTCCGGGCACGAGGTGACCTCCCCAGGTTCTCGACCCATGACTTCAGGGGGAACACGGCTGCCTCGGGAATGAGATCGTCTTCCAACTTCAGTTCCGGAACGGTGAAGATCGGCGCGGATCCGTGCCCCGCCTCGGCGAGCAGCTGAGCCAGGTGGTGGCGAACTTCGCGGTTGGCCTGGGGCGGCACGCGGTTCAGCACGACGGCGACTGATGTGCCGCGTTCGTCGGCCTGGTGCAGCAGGTCCCACGGGACCGCGTCGGAATAGCGAACAGCAGTTGTGACGAACAGCCACAGGTCTGCAGCCGACAGCAGCTGCCGGGACAGTTCGCGGTTGGAGTCGCGCACGGAGTCAATGTCCGGCGAATCGATGATCGCAAGTCCCCGCGGCACGGCAGTGCTGGCCACCAGGCGCAGCTTCTGCTGGCTTTTAGCGCCCTCACCGCCGTCACGGGTGCGCTGGAGGTGCGGCAGGATCCGGTCGGAAGCGAAATAGGACCGATCTTCCGGATGGTGCACAAGCACCGGCCACACCGTGGTGGGCCTGATAACGCCGGACTCCGTGAGTTCTTCGCCGACGATCGAATTGACGAGCGTCGACTTGCCAGAGCCGGTGGACCCGCCGACGACGACCAGCAGCGGTGCATCGGGGTCACGAAGACGCGGAAGCAGGTACTCAGAGATCTGCGTGCTCAGAGCGCGCTGAAGCTGGGAACCCTCTTCAGCCCTCTGCGTGTGCAGGGCAAAGTCGGCAGCGCGCACTCGCGCCGCAGCGTCCGAAAGGATCGGCACTGCTTTGGCACGCAGGTTCAGTCGGTGGGAAGTCACGTACTCACTTTGACGAAATTTTCAGCTTGTCTCCACTCGCCGCGCCGGACAGGGCGGGACAGCTTGCTGTGCGCGGGCTGCGGAACCGACCGCAGAAACGACTGTGCTCGCTCTGAGCTGGGACAGCAGAACCAGCACAGAGCGAGCACGGACTGAATCAGCCGAACACGGCGCGAAGAGCCAAGACTCCGATCGCACCAATCACCGCGGCAGCCGGCACCGTAATGACCCAGGCAAGTGCGATGGGCTTCATCAGGTTCCAGTTGGCCGCCTTGTTCACAATGCCGACACCGAGAACAGCACCGATGAGGATGTGCGTCGACGACACCGGCAGACCGAGAACAGAGGCCAACATGACCACACCGGCGGCGGCAAGCTCTGCGGCGAAGCCGGAGGCCGGGTGCATTTCGGTCAGTCCCGAGCCTACGGTCTTGATCACGAACCGGCCGATGAACCACAGACCGGCAATCAGGGCGACACCTGCAGTGAGCATGACAGCCGGGTGGACCCCCGCCTCGTCATTGATCTGGTTGGTCTTGAGCACATCGAGGATCGCCGCGAACGGTCCGATGGCATTGGCAATGTCGTTGGATCCGTGGCTGAAGGCGAACGCGGAGGCCGTGAAAACCTGCATCCAGCTGAACAGCAGGAACGTTGAGCGCGACAGATCCCGCTTCTTCAGCGAGCGCGCGAAGATGAAGACCGCCATCCACACGGTTGCGGCAATCATGCCCAGGATGAGGAAATTGCCGACCGAGCTCAGTTCGAAGTTGAGGTTCTTCAACCCCTTGAACAGCATCATCGAGCCGATGACGACAGCTCCGAAAGCTGCCAGCAGAGGCACCCATGTTTCCAATGCGCGGTGCGCGTTGATTTCTTTGGCCCGGGTTTCTACGCGGTGCAGGTCGTGGTAGTACTCCGATTCGAATTCTTCCGGATCGTAGTCGTCGCGCTGGTAGACCGAGGCATCGCGCGCCATGGCGTTTGTGTACGAGATCTGCTGCAGTTCGTCGAGACGTTCGAAGGCCTGCTTGTGTTTAGTGCGCAGTTCAGCGCGTTCGCTCTTGAGTTCGCGCAGCTTCACGTCCATTTCCTCGTTGTAGACGAGGATGTGTTTTTTGATCTGCCCGAACAGCACCCAGGCGACGACTCCGCCGAGCAGGGGTGAAAGCACCCACGACATGACGATCTTGCCGATTTCGCCCCACTGCACCATTTCGAGACCGCCGGTGCCGGTCGTGATGCCCAGGGTCAGGGCTGCACCGACAATGCCGCCGACAATTGAGTGGGTTGTCGATACGGGCCAGCCCATGCGGGTTGCCACCAGCAGCCAGATGGCCGCGCCCAGCAACGCTGACATCATGATGAACACGAAGTCCATGGGCTCAAGGTCGATCGCATTGAGGTCGACGATGCCCGAGCGCACGGTCTCGGTCACTTCCCCACCGGCCAGGACTGCGCCGCTGACTTCAAAGATTGCGGCGATGACGAGCGCCTGCTTCATCGACAGGGTGCCGGCGCCAACGCTCGTGCCGAAGGAGTTGGCAACGTCGTTGCCGCCGATGTTGAAGGCCATGAACAGTCCGAAGAGGACCGTCAGCACTAGGACAACCTTGTTCGCTCCGACGTCGACGTAGCCGAATGACCACACCATGAACACGACGAGCGCGATCGTCATGAGGCCACCGAAGGAAATGTGCCACCAACGGTCCGGTCCCAGGAAACCGGGACCACCGGGTTTCACCGAGATGTTCTGCTGAGGTTTGGTTGTCTGCGACATAGAAAGCCTTTCCGTAGTGGCCTCATAGTGACGCAGACGGTTGACACACAGGATCCAATTGTGTGAATTCTGTGTGACGAATGTACGAAGAACGATTAAGCCCGGACCGTGGTTGTGACACCACGCGCCCGGGCTGAAGAAGCGCCCCCAGCAGGACTCGAACCTGCAACCTACGGATTAGAAGGCCGTTGCTCTATCCATTGAGCTATGGAGGCTTCAGCACGCCATTCTAGCGCCCGCCGCGACTTCGACGACCCCGGCTGTGCGGTCGTGCCCACACAGACAGCTGGGGTCGGCATCGGATCACCCCGATGCCGACCCCTGCGGAGGTCACTCAGACAGGATCAGGCCTGCGGCACCTCGACAATGAGAGCGTCACCCTGACCACCGCCGCCACAGAGGGCGGCGACACCCTTGCCTCCGCCTCGGCGCTGAAGTTCCAGGGCGAGGTGGAGGACAATGCGCGCTCCCGAGGCACCGATCGGGTGACCCAGGGACACGGCACCGCCGTTGACGTTCACACGCTCATCATCAATGCCGAGGTCCTTCATGGAAGCCAGCGACACCGCGGCAAAAGCCTCATTGATTTCGTACAGGTCGAACGAGTCCGCTGCCACGCCTTCGCGTTCAGCAGCGGCCTTGATGGCCTGCGAGGGCTGGTGCTGCAGCGTCGAGTCCGGGCCTGCAGTCCAGGCGTGCGACTTGATTTCCGCAAGGATCGGCAGGCCCTGCTCAACCGCCTTGTCCTTGTTCATGACGACAACGGCCGCAGCACCGTCAGAGATCTGCGAGGCGTTGCCGGCGGTGATGGTGCCGTCCTTGCGGAACGCCGGACGCAGACCGGCCATGGATTCAGCGGTCGTGCCGGCGCGGACACCTTCATCGCTGTCGACGACGACTTCGCCCTTGCGGGTCTTGATCGTGACCGGCACGACCTCGTCGGCAAACTTGCCGTCAGCCCAGGCCTTAGCGGCGCGCTGGTGTGACTGCGCGGCGAAAGCGTCCTGTTCTTCGCGTGAGAAGTGCACGCCGTCTTCATCGTTCATCGACTCGGTCAGCCCACCCATGGCCTGATCCGTGAAGGCATCCCACAGACCGTCGTAGTCCATGTGGTCGCGCATCTGAATCGTGCCGTACTTAAAGCCGGCGCGCGACTTCTCAAGCATGTGCGGCGCGTTCGTCATCGATTCCTGGCCACCGGCAACGACGACGTCGTACTCGCCGGAGCGAACCAGCATCGCGGCGTGGGTGATGGTGTTGATGCCCGACAGGCACAGCTTGTTGAGCGTGACGGCCGGAACGTTCATGGGGATGCCTGCCTTAGCTGCGGCCTGACGGCCAGCACCCTGTCCGAGACCGGCCTGCAGGACCTGCCCCATGAGGACGTATTCAACGGCGTCCGGAGCGACTCCGGCCTTGTCGAGCGCGCCCTTAATGGCGTGTGCTCCAAGATCGACTGCGGAAAGACTTGCCAGTCCACCGGACATCTTGCCCAGCGGCGTGCGGGCACCGGCGACGATGACGGCTTCTGCCATGAGAACTCCTTTGCTGAGGTTTCAGTGAGTCTCGCCTCACTTTGGGAACAATCCTAGAGCACCGACAGTGACCCACGACACTGCGGCCCGCGGGGGCTCCCTCTTTGAGGAAATGTGAAGCTGACTACGTAGAATTGCCCCTAGTGGCTCAGCACTGAGGCGCGCCTGACGGCTGCATCGCCGGGCACGCAGAGCATTCGGACGAAGGAGAATCGGAACCGTGACACAACCGGAAGAATTCCGCACAGCAATGCGGGGGTACGAAAAGAACGAAGTCGATTCGCGTTTGAGCCAGCTCAAGCAGGAAATCGAATCCCTCCGCAAGGCCCTCTCCGACGCTCGCAGCCAGGTCATCGCGGCTGACCGCGCAAAGCTGCAGATCGCAGGCGAACTCTCCGAAGCCAAGCAGCAGCTGAAAAAGGCAGCTGACGACAACGCCGCCCAGGCTGGCCCTCCCGGCAGCCGCATCGACCAGCTGCTGAAGATCGCCGAATCCCAGGCGCGCGAAACCCTCGCCCAGGCAACCGCGGATGCCGAAACCATCCGCAACAAAGCTCGCGCAGACGCCGCGTCCTCACGTGCCCGCATGCACACTGAAAGCAACGACACGCTGAACAGCGCTCGCGCAGAAGCAGAGGCCACTGCCAAGGCCGCAGATCTGCGCGCCTCTGAGACGATCGATGCCGCAGAAAAGCGCGCCGCGGAACTCAAGCAGACCGCTGAGCGCGAAGCCCAGCAGATCCGCGACGACTCCGCTGCAGAAAAGTCTGACTCCTACGAAGCGCTCAAGCGCGAACTGAATGAAAAGCGCGCCGTTGCAGAAAAGGAAGCTGCAGACACGATTGCCGCAGCCAAGAAGGAAGCCGACACGCTTCTGGAAAAGGCCAAGGCCGAAGCGAACACGCTGCGCACAGAAGCTGAAAAACAGTCGGCTGAGGCCAAAAAGGCCGCCGACGCCCAGGCTGCCAGCCTCGCCAAGATCCGTGCCGACCACGAAAAGGCCGAAAACGAGCGCTTCACCAAGGCCCAGGAGGAAAACCAGAAGCTGCAGAAGGCAGCAGCTGATCGAGCGGCCAAGGCCGACGCCGATGCCAAGGAAGCGGCTGAACGCGCTGAAAAGACCCGCAAGGAAGCTCTCGAAAAGGCCGACAAGATCATTGCCGACGGCAAGGCTCGCGCCCAGGAGCTCATCAACGAAGCACGCGAAACCGCCGAGGCAACACTGGAAGAATCCGCTGCCGAAGCCAAGCGCTCGGTGTCCGCGGCACAGTCGCAGGTCGACCTGCTGACCAAGCAGCGCCGCACCATCACCGCCCAGATGGAGCAGCTGCGCTCCATGTTCAGCGCACCGGGGCTCTTCGACGATGTCGACCTCGAAGACGACCGCTCGGATCAGATCAAGGCAGCCGCCTACCCCACCGAGAAGATCGGTTCGAAGGAAGAACTCGAGAAACTCAAAGCAGCCGAAGGCTCGGCACAGAAGAAGACCGACGCCTCGGGCAAGGAAGGCGGGGAGGCCGGACAGGGCGACAAGCCGTCGGCTTCCGGCCAGCAGGCTGCCAAGCAGTCAGCTGGACAGAGCTCAGACGCAAAGTCCGCTCAGGCGAAGCCTGCAGGCGCTCAGCCCGATAAGAAGCCGAACGGTCAGGCAAACGGACCGTCACAGGCTAAGAACCCGAACAGCTGACCAGTCAACTTAGGAAACCTGCAGCATAGAAAACCGGCGTCGCAGAAGCGGCGCCGGTTTTGGCATCAGCGCGGAACATTCACCGACGGCTGCGGGCGTTGAAACACGAGGTGTGCCAGTGCCGACGCTCCCCCACACCGGTCCCCCAGCCGAACTCATCGCCTGAGCGCCACGCGACAGTGTGCGGTGTGGAGGCGGGGAGATCCTGGTTGCAGCCCGGGCAGATGTAGACCTTGCCCGGTGTGCCGCTGCGGATCTGCTGCACAATCCACGTGCCGTCCGGTTCCGTGATCGAACGGCGCACAGAGTTCATCGACGACAGAGGTCGATGCGGCTGCTGCCACTTATTGCGGCGGCGGTTCGATGGGGAGCGTGGCATAGACATCATTGTGTCACGTAGAGTGTGCGACGTGCGTTTGGTGATTGCTCAGTGCAGTGTTGACTACGTCGGTCGTCTGACCGCCCACCTGCCCATGGCTAAACGGCTTGTCATGCTCAAGGCCGATGGTTCAGTGCTCGTCCACTCCGACGGCGGCTCCTACAAGCCGCTGAACTGGATGACCGCCCCGGCACAGCTTCGAGTAGATGAGCCGTCCGACGAGCAGGCCGAAGCCGGCATCCGGGAAGTCTGGACTGTCGCGGCTGAAAAGACCAAGGACCGGCTCATCATCTCGATCGCCGAGGTCTTAGAAGACATTACCCACGAATTCGGCGTCGACCCCGGTCTCATCAAGGACGGCGTCGAAGCACACCTGCAGGAGCTGCTGGCAGACCAGATCGACACGCTCGGCGAGGGCTACACAACCGTGCGCAGGGAGTACATGACGGCCATCGGCCCAGTCGACATCCTCGCCCGCAGCGGCGAGGGCGCCTCGGTCGCCGTCGAAATCAAAAGACGAGGCGGAATCGACGGTGTTGAGCAGCTCACCAGATACCTGGAGCTGCTCAATCGAGACCCGCTTTTGGCACCCGTCACGGGCGTCTTCGCCGCCCAGGAAATCAAACCCCAGGCGCGCACCCTCGCAGAGGATCGCGGAATCCGCTGCGTCATTCTGGACTACGACGCCATGCGCGGAGTAGACGATTCAGAATCCCGCTTGTTCTGAGCACTCCCACACGCCGCGGATGCTTTGCTGCCGGCGGCTTTGAGCCGCGAGTGCTAGGGTCATCGCGGTGGGCACGGCAGAACGCCGTATCTGCCGACGTCCGTCGACCTAAGCTGGTTACCCTCGCAAGGAGCGAGACGAACAATGAGCAATCTGGAAAAGCGGCCCCGCGTTCATGTGTGCACGGCAGCCGATGCCACTGAACTGACCGTTGTCGAACCGCGCGATATCCGCAGCGTAGACACGCACGGCGTTCCGCTGCGCCGCGCCCTGCCTCACGACGAACTTGGCATGATCGGCCCGTGGTGCTACCTCGACCACTTCGGTCCACAGGGCGTTGACGACGAAACCGGCAAGCTCACCTCGCCCACGCACCCTCATGCGGGTGTGGCGTGCATGCCGATGCTGTTCAGCGGCAGCCTGACAGAGACCTTCTCAACAGGCACCTCTGTGACCGTCGAACCCGGTGAAGCCTCATTGTTTATAGCCGGTCGTGGGGCTTCGCACTCCGAGTTCACAACGGAAGACACAGAAATCCTCCACGGGGTGGAACTCTGGTACGCGCTTCCGGACAAGCACCGTTTTGCTCCGGCTTCCACCCAGCATTATCCCGCGGAATGCTTTTACGCCGGCGACTGCAAAGTCAGGGTCTATGTGGGATCCGTGGGTGAGGTTCGCTCCCCCATCGACCCTGTCGTGAGCGTCGTCGCAGCACAGCTGGACATCTACGGCACGGCTGAGATTCCGCTGAGCGACCATTTTGAACACGGCCTGCTCGTTGATTCCGGAGAAGCTCAGCTGACACTCGCAGACGGCACAACAGCCGTCATCGAAGCGGAACAGCTCGCCTTCATCCCCCAGGGCAACAGCACCGTTCGGCTCTCCGCCGATGTCCCCACGCGACTTGTGCTGTTCGGAGGCCAGCCCTTCGACGAGGAAATCGTCATGTGGTGGAACTTCGCCGGGCGCTCACACGAAGAAATCGAGCAGTGGTACGCGCAGTACCGCAGCGAAATCGAGGTCGATGAAGAACAGGATGACGAGGAACGTACCGTAGTCTTCGGTCCTCTTCCGGAAAACCCGACCGACACGCTGTCTCTGCCAACACTGCCAGACGAAGACTGAGCCGCGCGAAGACTGATCTGAAACTCAGCACTCAGCTGAAGTCGAGGACCTCCGGTACGGCGTCCCGCTCGACGTGCGCGCCGAGAGCTCGCAGCTTCTCGGCGAAGAATTCGTAGCCGCGGTCGATGTGATCGACCCCTGCGACCTCAGTAGTTCCACTGGCAACAAGACCAGCAAGAACCAGACCGGCACCAGCGCGGATATCGGAGGCTTCCACCTCGGCCCCCGTCAGCTCATCCGTACCGGTGATAAGAGCGTGATTACCGTCAATTGCGATGTTCGCGCCGAGGCGGGCAAGTTCATGCACAAACCGCCAGCGAGCCTCGAACAGGTTCTCTGTCACCACGCCAACACCGTCGGCGACCGCGTTCAGGGCAATGGCAAACGGCTGCAGATCAGTGGGGAAACCGGGGAACGGAAGAGTAGAGATGTTCACCGAGCGAGGCCGCTCAGGCCCGATGACACGCAGACCGCGCTCAGTGTCAGAAATCGAGGCGCCGGCTGCTTCGAGCTTGTCAAGAACATTCGGGAAGAGATCACGCGTGACGCCCACGACCTCGACATCGCCGGCCGTAATCGCCGCAGCGTAGGCCCACGTGCCGCCCACAATTCTGTCGGGCACGCAGCTGTGCTCCACGGGGCGCAGACTGTCTACGCCGTCGATGACGAGACGAGCTGTGCCGATGCCGTCGATCTTCGCACCCATGCTCACCAACATCGAGCAGATGTCGACAATCTCCGGTTCTTTGGCAGCGTTGTCAATGACGGTGCGCCCATCTGCCAGAACTGCCGCCATCACAAGGTTCTCTGTCGCTCCGACAGAAGGAAAGGCCAAGGCGATATCAGCACCGTGCAGACCAGCAGGCGCCTCGGCAACAAAATAGCCGTGATCAAGGTGAACATCTGCACCCAGAGCCCTGAGACCTGCTGCGTGCAGATCAAGACCGCGCGACCCAATGGCATCTCCACCGGGAAGTGCGACCTTGGCGCTGCGCATACGACCGATCAGCGGACCCAAAACAGAAATAGAGGCGCGCATCGCACGCACAAGCTGATAATCAGCCTGAATATCCGTGCGCTCAGGAACGTCAATGGAGACGGCGCCAGCCGGCGCATCGTAGTCAACATCGCAGCCGAGCCGTTCAAGGAGTCGGGCCATGATCGACACGTCGAGAATCGCAGGAACGTTCGTGATGACAGAACGGCCGGGAGCAAGAAGAGCGGCGGCCATGAGTTTGAGGACGCTGTTCTTGGCACCTCGGACTTCTACCGAGCCTTCCAAGCGAACAGGGCCGTGGACGCGGAAGACTTCCATCAATTGAACCTTCCGACGGCGATGTTGTCGCCGGGCGGAGACGATTCGATCCACGCGGACAGAGCAGACAGCGAATCAGCATCGAGAGCGAGCCTGCAGATGCGGGGATCAGGGTTTCCGCTGTTGATAGTCAAAGTGGCGATATAGGCATCCGACATAACCGCGAAGCGCTCATCGCCTTCAGGTTTCGTGCGCTCAGCAATCTCCATGGTCGAGCGCGGCAAACGCACCGCGGGGCGCGAAGAAAAGCCGAAGATCGGATACCAATCAAGAGTGCTGACGCTGAAAACCGCAACGCCCAAACGCCAGCGTGGGCGGTGACTGGAGTCACCGCCCACGCTGTATGAGCAGTCAAAGGCGCCCTTAAGGCGGCCAATGGCCCGACGGCGAACGGAGACTGCTGCAACTGCAATAGCAGCCAATCCCACCAACGAGAGCAGAATAATCAGCAGGACAGATGCATTCACAGTGTCAGTCTACGTTCGCAGGCGTCGGGGTTTGGTCAGACCAGCTTCGCTGTGTCGGCGACGATGTTCACACGGTCGTTTTCAACCGACATGAACCCGCCAGCCGCGTGAGCGGTCACAAGCTGGTCGTTGGAGTCAATGATCCTCACGTCGCCGCCGGCGATCACGGCAAGCACCGGTTCGTGACCGGTCAGGATTCCGATTTCGCCTTCAACGGACTTAGCGACAACGCGCTTCGCCTGGCCGGACCACACTTCGCGGTCAGCGGCGACGACGGTGACGTCGAGTGCCATGGATCAGTTCTCCTTCTGGAGCTTCTCGTAGTTGCGCAGCACATCGTCGATCGGGCCGACGTTGAAGAAGGCCTGTTCGGGGATGTGGTCGAAATCGCCGTCGCAGATGCCCTTGAAGCCTTCGATCGTGTCCTTGATCGGAACGGTCGAGCCTTCAACACCGGTGAACTGCAGAGCGGTGTAGGTGTTCTGCGACAGGAACTGCTCAATACGACGTGCGCGGTGAACCGTGAGCTTGTCTTCTTCGGACAGTTCGTCAACACCGAGGATGGCGATGATGTCCTGCAGTTCCTTGTTCTTCTGGAGGATCTGCTTGACGCGCACGGCAGTGTCGTAGTGGTCCTGACCGACGTACAGCGGGTCGAGGATGCGCGACGACGAGGTCAGCGGGTCAACAGCCGGGTACAGACCGCGCGAAGCGATGTCACGCGACAGTTCCGTGGTGGCGTCGAGGTGCGCGAACGTAGTTGCCGGAGCCGGGTCGGTGTAGTCGTCAGCGGGGACGTAGATGGCCTGCATCGACGTAATCGAGTGACCGCGGGTCGACGTAATGCGCTCCTGGAGGACACCCATTTCGTCAGCCAGGGTGGGCTGGTAGCCCACAGCCGAGGGCATACGGCCCAGTAGCGTCGAGACTTCCGAACCTGCCTGCGTGAAGCGGAAGATGTTGTCGATGAACAGAAGCACGTCCTGCTTCTGAACGTCGCGGAAGTACTCAGCCATGGTCAGACCGGTCAGGGCGATCCGCAGACGCGTGCCCGGCGGTTCGTCCATCTGGCCGAACACCAGTGCGGTGTTGGGCAGAACTCCCGATTCGTCCATTTCGTGGATGAGGTCGTTGCCCTCACGGGTGCGCTCACCGACACCGGCGAACACAGACACACCACCGTGATCCTGGGCGACACGGGTGATCATTTCCTGAATCAGAACGGTCTTACCGACACCGGCACCACCGAACAGACCAATCTTTCCACCCTGCACGTAGGGGGTCAGGAGGTCGATGACCTTGATGCCCGTTTCGAACATCTGAGTCTTCGATTCCAGCTGGTCGAAGTTAGGCGCGGTGCGGTGGATGGGCCAGCGCTCGGTGATCTCGTAGGGTTCGTCGATCATCGAGTCGTTGAGGACGTCACCGGTGACGTTGAAGACCTTGCCCTTGGTGACATCGCCGACGGGCACCGAAATGGGGCCGCCGGTGTCGCGGACTTCCTGACCGCGGACAAGACCGTCAGTCGGCTGCATCGACACGGCGCGGACGATGCCGTTGCCGAGCTGCAGCTCGACTTCGAACGTCAGTTCGCGGGTGCCCTCAGACAGTTCGACCTCAGTCTTGAGTGCGTTGTAGATTGCGGGAACCGAATCGAGCGGGAACTCGATATCGACAACGGGGCCGATAACTCGAGAGATCCGCCCGACCCCACCCTTGACCTGGGGTGTTTCAGTAACGGTTGCAGTCATGTTCTCTTTCTTTTCTGCTCTCTTAGGGCGTTAGACGCTTCAGTCAGCAGATCCTGCGCCGGCAAGTGCGTCTGCACCGCCGACGATCTCAGAGATCTCCTGGGTAATCTCAGCCTGACGCGCCGAGTTGGCGAGTCGCGTGTACGTCCGGATGAGGTCGTCTGCGTTGTCGGTTGCGGTCTTCATTGCCTGCTGGCGTGCAGCCTGTTCAGATGCTGCCGCGTTGAGCAGCGCAGCGAGGATGCGCGATTCGATGTACTTCGGCAGCAGTGCGTTGAGCACTGTTTCTGCGTCTGGCTCGAATTCGTACAGCGGCAGAGGACCGTCAGCGGTCGTCGGAGCCGGGTGATCTTCATCGGCTTCGACAACCTCAAGCGGAAGCAGACGACGGTGTTCGGGCTCCTGCGTAACGGAGTTCACGAACCGTGTGTAGACGAAGTAGATTTCGTCGACACCGTCGTTGCCGAAGTCGCGATCAAAGGCTTCCAGAAGCGTGTTGCCGATCTTCTGGGCGTCTTCGACCGTCGGGTTCTCAGAGAATCCCGTCCAGGCGCCGGCCAGCTGACGCTCACGGAACGTGTAGTACGTTTCGGGTTTGCGTCCGACCACGTAGAGCTGCTGTTCAACGTTCTTTTCGTCGAGAAGCTGAACGAGCTCTTCTGCCCGCCGGATCACATTCGATGAATATGCTCCGGCAAAGCCGCGGTCGGGGCCGATGACGACAACCGCAGCGCGGCGCACGTTCTCCGGTTCCGTAGTCAGAACGTGGTCGACATTCGACTGCGTTGCGACTGCGGAAACCGCGCGTGTGATCGCGTTGGCGTACGGCGTTGCGTCCTTGACCCTGCGAATGGCCTTCTGGATACGGGAAGCCGCGATGAGCTCCATCGCCTTGAAGATCTTCCTCAAGGACGATGTCGAGTTGATCTTCGCTTTGAAGACCCTCTGTGAAGCTCCCATCAGTACTTCCTTTCCCTATACCCGATCAGCGCTGCTTGACGATCTGCTCCTGAACGACTTCTTCTTCGTTCGTGGCGTCGAAGTCTTCAGTGCCGATCGCCGAGCCGCCGTCCGAAGACTGGAACTCGCGCTTGAATTCGGTAATCGCGGTTTCAAGCTCGCCCAGGAGGTCCTTGCCGAGCTTGTCGTTGAGGTTCGCGATCGTGGTCAGAATCTCGGTCTTGCGCTCGAGGTAGTCGTGGAATTCACGTTCGAAGCGCAGGACGTCCTCGACGGGGATCTCGTCGAGGTGGCCTTCAGAGCCAGCCCAGATGGACACGGTCTGCTTTTCGGAAGGCATCGGGTCGTACTGACCCTGCTTGAGCAGTTCCATCAGGCGAGCACCGCGGTCCAGCTGACGCTTGGTGGCAGCATCGAGGTCGGATGCGAACATCGCGAACGCTTCAAGTGAGCGGTACTGAGCCAGGGAAATCTTCAGGGTTCCCGAAACACCGCGCAGAGGCTTGCGCTGAGCGGAACCACCGACGCGCGAAACCGAGACACCGACGTCGACGGCCGGACGCTGGTTTGCGTTGAAGAGGTCCGACTGCAGGAAGATCTGTCCGTCGGTAATCGAAATGACGTTGGTCGGAATGAACGCACCGACGTCGTTTGCCTTGGTTTCGATGATCGGCAGACCGGTCATCGAACCGCCGCCGAGCTCGTCAGAGAGCTTGGCGCAGCGCTCGAGGAGGCGCGAGTGCAGGTAGAAGACGTCACCCGGGTATGCTTCACGGCCCGGCGGACGGCGCAGCAGAAGCGAGATCGCACGGTAGGCCTCAGCCTGCTTGGAGAGGTCATCGAAGACGATGAGGACGTGCTTGCCCTGGTACATCCAGTGCTGGCCGATAGCCGAACCCGCGTAGGGAGCAAGGTACTTGAAGCCTGCCGGGTCCGAGGCGGGCGAAGCCACGATGGTGGTGTACTCGAGCGCGCCGTTTTCTTCCAGCGAGCGGCGGACCGACGCAATTGTCGAGCCCTTCTGACCACAGGCCACGTAAATGCAGCGAACCTGCTTGCTCGGGTCGCCGGATTCCCAGTTGGCCTTCTGGTTGATGATGGTGTCGATCGCAAGAGCGGTCTTGCCGGTCTTGCGGTCACCGATGATCAGCTGACGCTGGCCGCGGCCGACGGGCACCATGGCGTCGATGGCCTTGAGGCCGGTCTCCATGGGCTCCTTGACTTCCTTGCGGTCCATAACGCCGGCAGCCTGAAGCTCGAGTTCACGGCGACCTTCGGCTTCGATGTCGCCGAGACCGTCGATCGGGTTGCCGAGCGGGTCGACAACGCGGCCGAGGAACTTGTCTCCGACGGGCACCGAAAGAACCTCGCCCGTGCGGTAGACCTTCTGCTCTTCGGCGATGCTGGCGAATTCGCCGAGAACGACCACGCCGATTTCGCGTTCGTCGAGGTTCTGGGCCAGACCGAGCGTGCCGTCTTCGAAGCGCAGCAGTTCGTTGGCCATAACTCCGGGCAGTCCGGACACGTTGGCGATGCCGTCGCCAGCGGTCACAACGGTGCCCACTTCCGTCTTGTCAGCCGAGGCGGGCTTGTAGTTCTCTACAAACTTCCCCAGCGCGTCCCGGATCTCCTCCGGGCGAATTGTCAGATCCGCCATCGCGGTTTCCCTGCTTCCTTGGTTTGTGCGGCGCGGCCGCTGTTAGCTTGCGAGCCTGCGCTCAACTTCTGCGAGTCGGTCGGCAATCGTCGAGGTCATAACTTCGTCTCCAACCTGCACGCGGACACCGCCGACAACGTCGGGGTCGATGCGGATGTTGAGAACGAGTTTGCGACCGAAGCTGGCCGAGAGAGCTGCCTCGAGACGGGACTTCTGCTGTTCGGTCAGTTCCCGTGCGACAGTCACGTCCGCAACTGCGCGCTGCTGACGGAATGCGAGGATTTCCGAGAAGTTCTCGTAGGCTTCGGAGACTCGACGACGGCGCGGGTTGACAGCACCGTGGACGAGCAGCATGAGCGTTTCTGCCGAAACGCGGCTGCCGACGATCTGCTGCAGCAGCTGTTCCTTTGCGGCCGGCTCAGCGTCAGATTCGAGGGCCCGTTCGAGGTCGTGATCAGAGAGAACCAGACGCGTAAAGCGGAACAGCTCTTCTTCGACCTCGCCCAGGCGCTCCTGCGACTGCGCGTGTGCGGCCAGCTGTGACACAGCAGCGGTTTCGACTGCGGTCACGTAGTCCTGAACGCGCGCCCACCGACGTCCGGCGGCGCTGACGAGCAGATCGACGGCGGGAGCCGACAGCTTGCCTGCGAACAGCGAGTTCAGAAGGCCGCGCTTAGCTTCAACGTCGACTGCCGAGTCCGTGAGAACGCGTCGCAGCTGAACATCCGAAGCGAAAACGCCGACAGCTGCCAGGAGATCGGCTGCAAAGCCGGTTCCGGGCGTGACGACGGTCGCTGCCTCGTCAACGGTCTGCAGCAGTGAATTTCTGCTCGATGCCAGCATCACGCGTCCTTGCCGGCCGGAGCCTGTGCTTCGAGGTCAGCGATGAAGCGGTCGACAACACCGTTGGAACGGGCGTCGTCCTGCAGCGATTCGCCGACGATGCGGGATGCGAGGTCTGTGGCCAGCGAGCCGACTTCGCTGCGGAGCGAAATCATTGCTGCCTGCCGCTCAGCTGCGATCTGCGCCTTGGCAGTCGAGATGATGCGTTCGGCTTCTTCGTTGGCCTGCTGCTTCATGTCAGCGATGATCTGAGCGCCGTCTTCCTGAGCCTCGGCACGCAGACGGGCTGCCTCTGCGCGGCCCTCGGCAAGCTGCATCCGGTACTCTTCCAGCGCTGCATCGGCTTCGGCCTGTGCACGTTCGGCCTTTTCGATGCCGCCCTGGATAAGCCTGGATCGCTCGTCAAGGACTTCCTTGAACTTCGGAAGGATGAGCTTCCAGAAAACGAGCAGGATGATGACGAAGCAGACCAGCGACCACACAATGTCGTAGACAGCCGGAATCATAGGGTTCTGGTCAGAAGCCCCTGCGGCGATGAAAGTAGTCGGGGTCAAGAGTCGGTCCTTATTCCAGATCAGACGAAGATGAAGTGAGCTGCAATGCCGAGGAAGGCCAGGAGCTCGACGAATGCAATACCCAGGAACATGGTGGTGCGCAGCTGGCCGGAGACCTCAGGCTGGCGAGCCATGCCTTCGACGGTCTTGCCGACGAGGATGCCGATACCGATACCGGGACCGATAGCGGACAGACCGTAGCCGACCGTAGAGATGTTGCCCGAGACTTCAGCGAGAATGGTTGTATCCATGGGATGTTTTTCCTTCCGATATCTTGGCCGACTGGCTTAAGCCGACCGTGGTCCCGTGTGTTACAGGAGTTTGTGGGGTTGTACCTCAGTGGTCCTGAGCGATGCTCAGCTGAATGTACACAGCGGTCAGCAGTGCGAAGACGTATGCCTGCAGCACGGCTACCAGGATTTCGAAGAGTGTGAAGGCGAAACCGCCGACGAGAGTCAGACCGCCGAGTGCAAAGAGACCGCCGCCGGCTTCGAAGAAGAAGAAGTGAGTAGCGGCAAAGCACAGCACCAGAAGAAGGTGGCCGACGATCATGTTGAAGGTCAGACGCAGTGTGAGCGAAACCGGGCGGGCGATGAAGGTCGAGACGAACTCAATCGGGGTCACGATGATGTACATCAGCGGCGGAACACCGGCCGGGAACAGCTGGCTCTTAAGGTAGGCGCCACCGCCCTGGGCCTTGATTCCGGCGCCGATCATGACGAAGTAGGCGACGACGGCCAGCACGAGCGGCATGCCGATGTTCGAGTTCGGCGAAATGTTGAGGAACGGGATGATGCCCGTGATGTTCATGCAGAACACGGTCAGGAAGATGACGGCGATCAGCGGGAAGAAGCGGTCGCCGTCTTTTTTGCCGAGGATGTCGTGGGCGATGCCCTTGCGGCAGAACTCAAGCGCCATTTCCGCAATCGACTGAGCGCGGGTGGGAACCAGTCGGCCGCCGCGAAGCATCAGCCAGAAGGCCAGCACCATGAGGAGGGAAACTGCGATCCGGATGATCATGATCCGGTTGAGTTCAAAGGGGGTCCCGGCGAAGAGCACAGCGCTGGGGAAGAACTCTTCGAGCCCTGGTGCGTGGAAGCCTCCTCCCTCTGCGACGAGGGACACCGATGAAGTCAGAGCTGACGCGTTAAACAGGGCTAACTCCCAAAGCTCAGGGCGCACGCAAGCATGCAGTGGCCATATGCGGATGGTCGATGTGTTTGCAGAGCCACAAGTGCGGGCTCCGGAAAAACACACACGATTCCCAGAGGGATCATCGCGGTTTGACTGAATCTTACCAAGCGCGACTTATGATTCAAAACTCAGTCGCGTTTCCCGAGCGCCGGATCAACCGTCGGAATCCGAGCGTTCTGCACTGCCCATGTTTCGATCGCCAGGGATGCCACCGCACCGGCGACAAGCGTGATGAACAGAACCATCGGGTGATAGAAGTCTTGGCCGGATAGAATCGCAATGACTGCGAACAGGAGCACGATCTTCCCCAGGAAGCCGCCCATCGCCGCACCTGCCGTGACAGCTGGCCCGGCGTCTGCCGTGAACAGCATGATGACCGCGGTGATGCCGAAGAACACAAAGGCAACAGCCGCGCCGATGAGCGCGCTGTAGACACCGCTCACACCGACTGTCAGCCCGCCGATCACCGCTGCGATCAACGCGATGGCAACACCGGCAATCGCACTGAAGAGGAGGATCCGCTGCATGAGTCTGCTGACGGCCTGTGCGCTGGTGGACTGCTGGCTCATCTTGTGATTTCCCTTCGGTATCGACGACGGGCGATCACCGGGTAGAAGGTGAACGCGAGTGTTATGAGAAGGCTGATGCCCACAACGATGATGACGACGTCTGTTGGGAACAGCAGGAAGCCGATCGCACCGAAGGCGAAGTCCGCTGTCCACAGGTACATGATGAGCACTGCGCGAGCGTGAGAATGCCCCAGGCGCAGCATGCGGTGGTGAAGGTGCTTCGCGTCCGCGCTGAACGGCGATTTGCCCGCCGCCATTCGGCGGACAACAGCCAGGAAGAGGTCGATGAGCGGCAGCGCCATAACCGCCAGGGGCAGGATGATCGGCATGTAGGCGGCGAAAACACGTTCGCTTGAAAGAAGCGCGGGATCGACCTGGCCGGTGACGCGAATAGTCGATGCGGCCAGCAGAAGGCCGATGAGCATCGATCCGGAATCTCCCATGAAGATCCGGGAGGGGTTGAAGTTGTGCGGTAGAAAGCCGATGCACCCGCCTACTAGAAGCGCGATGATGAGCGACGCCAGGTTCGCGTAGCTGGCGGGGCTCGTGTCCACGGCCAGCTGATAGCTGTAGATGAAGAAGGCCACGCCGCCGATTGTCACGACGCCGCTGGCAAGTCCGTCGAGTCCGTCGACGAAGTTGACCGCGTTGATGGTGACCAGAACAACGAACACCGTGAGAATGACCGACATACGCGGCGATCCCACGATGATGTCGACCCACGGGATCGACAGCATTGCCACGCCGTTGAGAGCCATAAAGCCCGCGGCCAGAGCCTGTCCGGCCAGCTTCGCGGCCCAGTTGATGTCCCAGATGTCGTCGATTACACCGATGAGCACCAGAAGGCCCCCGGCGCCGACCACACCGATGATGGGCGCGGGATTGTCAAACAGGTGCCGAAGGAACGGGGTTTGGGATGCAAACAGCAGTCCGACAAGCACACCGGCGTAGATGGCCACGCCGCCGAGTCTGGGCGTGGGCACCGAGTGGACGTCGCGGTCGCGCAGCGGCGAGAAGATGAGCCCGCGTTCGGCAACGCGTCGGACCATGGGCGTCACAAGATAGGACACGATAGCCGACACGACGACGATGAACAGGTAGACGCGCATCAGCCGTCCCTATCGGCCTCTCCGGAAGCGGGCGCCCCGTCAGCAGCGGCTCCCTCAGCCGGCACCTCGGGGTCTTCGGGTTCTTGACCGACATCCAGCAGATTCGGCACGTGCTCGGCAAGAGCGGCGTAGGAAATGGGCCCCGAGCGCACCACTCGAGGCGGCTGCGCAGTCATGTCGATGATCGTCGAAGCACCCTGGCCGGCTGCCGCGCCGGAGTCAAGGTAGACCTCGATGTTCTCCCCCAGCATCTGCTCGGCGTCTTCAACCGTCAACGCTGCTGGCTGCCCGTGCGCGTTGGCCGACGAAACAGCCAAGGGGCCGGTGCGGCGCAGCACGTCGAGAGCGGGTTCGTGGTCGGGCATCCGAACTGCCACTGTGCCGTGGGTGTCGCCGAGGTCCCAGTCGAGCATGGGCTGTGCGCGGCAGATGATGGTCAGGGCACCGGGCCAGAACTCTGCTGTCAGTGCCATGGTCGCAGCATCGACGCCCTCGGCGATTCCCATGAGGGTTTCCGGGCGCGCGATGAGCACGGGCGGCGGCATGGTGCGGTCGCGGCCCTTTGCTTCGAGCAGGCGCTCAACCGCTTCGGGTGAAAATGCGTCGGCGGCGACACCGTAGACGGTGTCGGTGGGCAGCACGATGAGTTTGCCGTCTTCGATGACCCGTGCGGCTTCGGCGATCACGAGGTCGTGGACCTCTGAGCTGCGAAGGTCATAGTGCCGCGACATGGGTCTCCTCGTGGGGTGTGAAGCCGGTGGTGAAACGTTCCCTGCCAGTGTAGTCGCGGTGGACTTCCACCCGTTCAAACCCCGCGTTCGCAAAAGCATCGCGCATCTGCTGCCCCTGATATTCAGCGTGTTCGACAGCCAGTGCTCCTCCGGGAACTATGATCCTCGCCGCGTGGCCGATGAGCGCGCGGGGAAACTCCATACCGTCCTCTCCCCCGCCGTACAAGGCGGTTTCGGGGTCGGCTTCAACTTCAGGCAGCTTCGGCTGGCGCGCACGGTCGACATAAGGCGGGTTCGACACCACGAGGTCCACCGGGCAGTCCGGAAAGAACTGCAGTGCGTCACCCTGGGTGGCTGTGCACTGCGAACCGCAGCGGCTGAGTGCCCGAGCATGATTCTCAATGTTCTTCTGCGCCCACCTGTAGGCGGTCGGGCTCAGTTCGATGCCGGTTGCCGAGGTGCCGCCCACCTCGGTTGCCAAGGACAGAGCCAAGGCCGAGGTGCCGGTGCACAGGTCAAGCACCTGCCGGCTGCCGCGGGGGCGGCTGCGCAGAAAGTCAATGCCCCACTGAGCCAGCAGCTCAGTTTCGGGGCGGGGAATGAAAACACCGGGGCCGACAGCCAGGTCGAGGTGCCGGAAAGGAGCCTGTCCGGTGATGTGCTGAAGCGGCACACGTTCGCTCCGGCGTGTCAGCGCATCCTCAAGGCGGTGTACTACATCGGCGGGAACAGTGGGATCGGACAAGAGCGTCAGGGACAGATCCTTGACGTCACTCCCCCAGGCCCATGCAAGAAGAAGGCGAGCTTCCGCATCGGCGGCTTCTATGTCCGCGCGGTGCAGCCGAGCGGCTGCAGAAGACAGAATCTGGCGGACACGAAGCGGATCAGCAGACAATCAGCCGATCCCCTCGAGCCGCTCAGCACGTTCAGCAGCGCGCAGGGATTCGACAACCTCGTCCAATCGCCCGTCAAGGACCTGGTCGAGGTTGTATGCCTTGTACCCGGTGCGATGATCGACAATCCGGTTTTCCGGGAAGTTGTAGGTGCGGACGCGCTCGGAACGGTCTACCGAGCGAACCTGTGAGCGGCGTGCGCTCTGGGCTTCTGCAGCGGCTTCTTCAGCCTGTTTGGCCAACAGGCGCGCACGCAGAATGCGCATGGCGGCCTCACGATTCTGCAGCTGTGACTTTTCGTTCTGACAGCTGGCGACGATTCCCGTGGGCAGGTGGGTGATGCGCACAGCGGAGTCTGTCGTGTTGACCGACTGGCCGCCGGGCCCGGACGAACGGTAAACATCGATGCGCAGATCGTTGTCGTCAATGCGGATCTCGTCGGGTTCGTCGACTTCCGGAAACACCATGACACCGGCGGCCGATGTGTGGATGCGTCCCTGCGATTCCGTCACGGGAACACGCTGCACGCGGTGCACACCGCCTTCGAACTTCATCCAGCCGTACACGCCGCCTTCGCGGGATTTAACGGCCAGCGTGATGTCCTTCCAACCGCCCAAAGCGGTTTCCGTGGAGTCGAGGACTTCGACACTCCATCCGCGGTTGGACGCCCAGTGCCGGTACATGTTGACGAGGTCTGCGGCGAACAGGGCGGATTCGTCACCGCCTTCTCCGGCTTTGACCTCGAGCAGGGCATCGCGGACATCATCGGGGTCTTTGGGAACGAGCAGTTCCCGCAGCCGCTCTTCGAGATCGGCAATCACACCGTCCAAGCGGTGTGCCTCTTCGGCAAAAGAGCTGTCCTCTTCGGCGAGCTCAGCGGCAGCCTCGCGGTCGCTGCGGGCGGAGTCAATCGCGTCGACGCAGGTTTTCACCTGGCCGAGTTCGGAATACCGCCTGGTCAGCTTGCGGGTCCGCCCCGCATCGGCGAGCACGTCCGGGTCGGCGAGTTCCGCCTCGATTCGGTCGTGCTCGTCGATGAGCGAGCGGACACTGGCTTCCAGCTGCGAAGAGTCAAGCGCCATCAGTCGTCAGAGGCGGCTTTCGGCAGCGGGGTGGTCTTCTGCACCTGCATGAGGAACTCAGCGTTGTTCTGGGTTTCCTTCAGCTTCGAAAGCAGAAGCTCAAGAGCCTGCTGCTGTTCAAGGCCAGCGAGCACGCGGCGCAGACGCCACATGATCTTGCGCTCTTCAGCACCCATGAGGTTCTCTTCACGGCGCGTTCCGGAGCCGTTGACGTCAACAGCCGGGAAGATGCGCTTGTCAGCAAGGCTGCGCGACAGGCGAAGCTCCATGTTGCCGGTGCCCTTGAACTCTTCGAAGATGACTTCGTCCATCTTCGAGCCGGTCTCGACGAGGGCCGTTGCCAGAATCGTGAGCGAACCGCCGCCCTCGATGTTCCGCGCGGCACCGAAGAAGCGCTTGGGCGGGTAGAGGGCGTTGGCGTCGACACCACCGGACAGGATGCGGCCGGATGCCGGCTGCGCCAGGTTGTAGGCACGCCCCAGACGGGTGATGTTGTCCAGGAGCACAACGACATCCTGGCCCATTTCAACCAAGCGCTTGGCACGCTCAATTGCGAGTTCGGCAATTGCGGTGTGGTCGTCAGCCGGACGGTCGAAGGTCGAGGCGATGACTTCGCCGTCAACCGCGCGGGTCATGTCCGTGACTTCTTCGGGACGTTCGTCGACCAGGACGACCATGAGGTGGACGTCGGGGTTGTTCGTCTTCACAGCGTTGGCAATCTGCTGCATGATCGTGGTCTTGCCGGCCTTCGGCGGGGCGACGATCAGACCGCGCTGGCCCTTGCCGATGGGGGCAACAAGATCGATGATCCGCTGCGTGACGTTCGACGATGTCGTCTCCATCCGCAGGCGCTCCTGCGGGTAGAGCGGGGTGAGCTTCGAGAAGTTCACGCGGCGCTTGGCGTCCTCAACCGACAGACCGTTGACGGAGTCCAGGCGGACGAGGGCATCGAACTTTTCGCGACGGTTATTGCGTTCGCCTTCGCGGTGCTGGCGAATGGCGCCGACAACGGCGTCTCCCTTGCGCAGACCATTGCGCTTGACCATGTTGTTCGACACGTAGACGTCGTTCTGGCCCGGCAGGTAGCTGGAAGTGCGCAGGAACGCGTAGTTGTCGTGTACGTCGAGGATGCCGCTGACGGGAATGAGCACATCGTCGGGACGCAGGTCGTCGTCACCTCGACGACGCTTGCGGTCTCGGCCACGGCCGCGTCGACCACGATCGTTGTTGTCGTCCCGGCCCCCGTCGTCGTGACGGTTGTTGCGGTTGTCGTTGTTGCCGCGGTTGTCATTCCCACGGTTGTCGCGGTTATCGCCGTTGTTGCGCTTGTCCCCGTCGTCACCGTGGTTCTTGCGACCGCGACCGTTCTTGTTGTTCTTGTGGCCCTGCTTGTCGTCGTGGCCGTTCTTGTCGCCGCGACCTCCCTTGTCGTTGTGGCCGTTGTTGTCACGGTTCTTATCGCCGTGCTGGCCGTCGCCGGACTGGGAAGCGTCGGCAGAGCTGTTGTCGCCGCGCTTGCCGCCACGGCTGCGACGACGCGAACGGCCGCTGTCGTCGCCCTGTTCGGCACTGTCACGACCGTCGGCCTTGTCTTCAGACTTGCCTTCAGCCTTGGCTTCGGCCTTCTTTTCGTCGTTTTTCTTGCTGTCGGTGTTCTCGGCCTTGTCCGAGGACGCGTCCGAGCTCTTCTTCTTGTCTGCGCCAGCACCGGTGTCTGCACCGGACTGCGCGGCTCCGCCCTGCGCCTGGAGAATGGCGTCGATCAGGTCGCTCTTGCGAAGACGGCGGTAGCCCTTGATTCCCAATCCTGCTGCCATTTCCTGCAGCTGCGGCAGGCGAAGTGCGGACAGGCTTCCGGAGTGGTTGAAGTCAGTGTTTTCTGACACGAAGGTTCCTTCTCCCTCGTTCGGCTGAAGCACAAAGAGGCATTCAGCAATGGTCTGCACATGAAAGTGACTGTGAAAGCACCAGCGTGGGTGCTGAGGTGACTGTTCTTCATCGGAGACAGAACCTGTCGATCCGAACATCACAGCGAAGCGCTGCGGAAGAACAGGTCAAGCATAACGTGAAGAAATGCGGTAAAGCGAATCAGCGCGCCGACAGTCGGCGCGCTGATTCCCCTATGCGTCTGTTCGTGTAATGGTCGCCCCGAAATCTGCTATCGAGGCTGCGATGATCCTGGCATCGTCGTCGCCGAGGACCGAGGCGACTTCATCGCGCAGGTTTTCCCCGGTGCCCAGAACGAGCGCTGTCGGGCCGGCGCCCGAAACAACAGCGGCGAGCCCGTGAGCCCGCAGAGCATCGACCCGAGCCAGCGTTTCCGGCATCGCGGGACGGCGATACTCCTGGTGAAGATGATCTTCTGTCGCCTCGAAAAGAAGCGACGGAGCGCGGCCGATCGCGTGGATGAACAGAGCCGCTGCCGCTGAGTTCGCCACTGCGTCAGCGTGGGGAATCTGCTCTGGAATGAAGGAGCGCGCGTAGTCGGTGTCCAACTTGGTGTCGGGAACGATGAGAACCGCGCGCACAGCCGGGTGGACCGGAACTGAAACAGACCGAGGGCTGCCTTCCGCATCGAGCGTGCTGATGGAGACCCCGCCGAACAGAGCCGGCGCGGCGTTGTCCGCATGCCCCTCGTAGTGAACCGCCCAGGCGAGTCTTTCCTCTTCTGTCAGTTCGCCTCGTCCCGCGAAGGCAAGAAGAGCATCGGCAATCGAGATTCCCGCAACAACAGCGGCGGCAGAAGACCCCATCCCCCTCGAATGCGGGATCGTGTTAGCACAGCGCAGAGTCAGCCGGTCAGCCAGCGTCCCGTGTCCGTGGTGATCGAGCACCTCGCGCACAACCCTGTGGATCAAATGGTCCGAGGAGGTGGGCACCTGGCCGGCCCCCTGCCCGGTGACCTCTACACAGCTGCTGAGGTCAACCGGATCGGGGTGAAGTTCGGCCACCACTTCATCGGCAATGTCGAGGGCGAGCCCGAATGTGTCGTATCCGGGGCCCAGGTTAGCCGATGTCGCAGGGACCGAGACTTCGATGCTGTAGGGCATTATCAGCTCTCCAGGCCCAGTGCGCGGGCCGCGCTGACAGCGTCAACCGGCACGCTCTTGGCTTCGAATTCGCCTTCTGCCGCTTTGAGTGCCCAGTCTGCGTCTTTGAGTCCATGACCGGTGACGGTGCACACGATGACAGCACCCTGCGGCACCTGTCCGGCTTCGTGCATCTTCAGCAGACCTGCAATCGAGGCGGCCGAGCCGGGCTCGATGAAGATGCCCTCGCTTGAGGACAGCAGACGGTGAGCGCGGATGATCTGCTCGTCTTCCACCGAATCGATAAGACCCCCCGATTCGTCACGAGCCGCGATCGCCTTGTCCCACGAAGCGGGGTTGCCGATCCGGATGGCAGTTGCAATCGTCTCCGGTTCGTCAACGGGGTGGCCGGTGACAAGCGGAGCCGCACCGGCAGCCTGGAAGCCCCACATGCGCGGGGTCGAATCAGCCAGGCCCTTCTGGGCGTACTCGGTGTAGCCCTTCCAGTAGGCGGTGATGTTTCCGGCGTTGCCCACCGGCAGCGCGTGAATGTCCGGTGCTTTGCCGAGAGCGTCGACAACTTCAAACGCGGCTGTCTTCTGGCCTTCGATGCGGTCGGGGTTGACCGAGTTGACCAGATGGACCGGGTAGGACTCCGACAGCTTGCGGCACAGGGTCAGGCAGTCGTCGAAGTTGCCGTCGACTTCCAGCAGCTGAGCGCCATGCGCGACAGCCTGGCTCATTTTGCCGGGGGCGATTTTGCCCTTCGGCACAAGAACCGCACACGTCATGCCGGCCTTTGTCGCATAGGCGGCAGCCGATGCCGAAGTGTTGCCGGTTGAAGCGCAGATGACGGCCTTTGCACCGGCGGCCTTGGCCGCGGTGATCGCGGCTGTCATACCGCGGTCCTTGAACGAACCGGTGGGGTTCATACCCTCATATTTGACGTAGACCTCTGCGCCGGTGCGCTCCGAGAGCTTTTCGGCGAAGATCAGCGGGGTGCCGCCCTCGCCGAGCGAAACAGGCTGGGCCTGCGGGTCGATTGCAAGGTGTTCGCGGTATTCGGTCACGACCCCGCGCCACTGGTGTGCCATGGTCTTTCTCACTGTCCTTCGATGCGCAGAATCGACACAACGTCATCGACCACGTCGAGCGCGCGCAGCCGCTCCACGGTCGTCGCCAGCGCGGATTCGCTCGCACTGTGTGTTGCCACCACGAGCTTGGCGCGCGGGTCAGCCGCGTCGTCCAGGCTGGTCTGTTCAACCAGCTTGATGGACACCTCTTGGTCGAGGAAGACCTCGGTGACGGTGTGCAGCACGCCCGGGCGGTCCTGTACTGCCAGGGTGATGTGGTAGCGCGTGTTGATGTCGTCAATCGGAACGATCGGCTGCGAATCGCCTTCGAGCTTCCGGTACTGGCCGGCGCCTCCGAGCACCTTGCGGCGCGCAACCGACACGAGGTCGCCGAGCACTGCGGACGATGTCGGGGCTCCCCCGGCTCCCTGGCCGTAGAACATGAGCTCACCGGCGGATTCAGCTTCGACGAACACGGCGTTGAACGCCCCGCCCACGCTGGCCAGAGCGTGGTCTGCCGGGATCAGCGCCGGGTAGACGCGCGCCGAGATTCCGGCGCCCGGGATGCTTTCGCAGATGGCCAGAAGCTTGATGGTGAAGCCCTGGCTGGCCGCGGTCGAGATCATGTCCGCGGTGATGTTCTCAATACCCTCAACATGGACGTCATCGATGCTCACGGAGCTGTGGAATGCCAGCGACGCCAGAATCGCGGCCTTGGCAGCAGCGTCATGGCCGCCGACATCGGCCGTCGGATCAGCTTCTGCATAGCCGAGTTCCTGAGCGGTCTTCAGCGCGTGTTCGTACTCCCAGCCCTTGGCTTCCATCGCATCGAGGATGAAGTTCGTGGTGCCGTTGACAATCCCGAGCACGCGGGTGATGCGGTCACCGGCCAGCGAATCGCCTACGGGGCGGATGATGGGGATGGCGCCTGCTACGGCAGCTTCGTATTCAAGGCGCACCTTGGCCTTGTCGGCGGCGGCGAAGAGCTCGCCGGAGTGCTTGGCCAGCAGCGCTTTGTTGGCGGTAACGACCGAAGCACCGGCGTCCAGTGCCTTGATCAGCAGCTCGCGGGCGGGTTCGATGCCTCCCATGAGCTCGACGACGATGTCGGCTCCTTCAATTGCCTTGTCGAGATCGTCTGTGATGAGCTCGGCCGGAATGCCGGGACGGGACTTCGAAGTGTCGCGCACGCCGACGGACATGAGCTCAAGCGGGCTTCCAATGCGCTCGGTGAAGCTGTCAGCCCGGTTGAGGATCGCGTCGGCGACTTCGCTGCCGACGGTTCCCGCTCCGAGCAGGGCTACCTTAAGAGGCTGGGCGCTCATTTTTCTCCGTTCTCATTGGCCCGGGCGAAGCCGGGATCCGATGCAAACATCTGTTCGTAGGTCTCGGGCAGCACCACCCACTCGGCTTGCCCGTCTTCGACGGCGACGACACCGGGGCGCGGTACGTGGTTGTAATTCGAGGACAGAGGCCTGCAGTAGGCACCCGTGCCGGGGACTGCGATGAGGTCTCCCCGGCTGATGTCAGCAGGCAGGTACTCATCGCGGACCACGATGTCGCCGCTCTCGCAGTGTTTGCCCACCACGCGGACAACAGTCGCCTTGGCATCGGATGACCGTGAGGCCAGTGTGCACGAATAATCGGCATCGTACAGAGCGGTCCGAATGTTGTCGCTCATTCCGCCGTCTACTGACACATAAGTACGGATGCCGGACCCGGTTTCGACTTCTTTTATGGTTCCAGCGGTGTAGAGCGAGAACACGGCCTGTCCGACAATCGCCCGTCCCGGTTCAAAGGACACTGCCGGGCGCGGGAAGTCCGCGTCGTCGCATTCTTCTGCAACCGCGGCGGCCAGCAGACCGGCCATCTGCGCAAAGGAGACGGGTTTGTCCTGCGATGTGTAGCGGATGCCAAAACCGCCGCCCAGGTCGATTTCGGGAACGACGAAACCGGTGTCTTCGCGCAGACGGGCAGAGAACTCAATGATCTTGCGGGCTGCGAGGGCAAAGCCGTCTTTTTCAAAGATCTGGGAGCCGATGTGACTGTGAAGGCCGACGAACTCGAGGTGGGGGTCGGCAATGACAGCACGGGCGGCTTGGTCTGCCGCTCCCCCGCTGATGGACAGACCGAACTTCTGGTCTTCGTGTGCTGTTGCGATGAAGCTGTGCGTGTGTGCTTCAACCCCGACGGTCAGCCGCAGCATGACGGGTGCGGTGATGCCGCGTTCCGCGGCGGCCTGCGAGACGCGTTCGATTTCGTCAAGCGAGTCGATGACGATCCGACCGATACCCCAGTCCAGGGCCATGGCAATTTCGTCATCGGATTTGTTGTTGCCGTGCAGACCCACTGCTTGGGCGGGAACACCGGCGGCCTGAGCTGTGCGCATTTCGCCAAGCGAGCACGTGTCAACGCCCAGGCCCTCTTCGTGTGCCCAGCGAGCAACTGCAGTGCACAGAAAAGCTTTGCCGGCGTAGTAGGCACGGGCTTCCATGCCCTGGGCGGCGAAAGCCGCGTTGAACTCTTCGACAAAGCTGTGGGCACGGTGGCGGAAGTCGTCTACATCGAGCACGTACAGCGGGCTGCCGAAGCGCTCGGCGAGCTGCGTCACCGGAACCCCGGCGACTTCCAGAACGCCGTCGGAGTTCTTGACGGTGTTGCGTGACCACAGCGACGCCATGAGTTCGTTGACGTCGGTGGGCACGGGCAGCCAGACCGGGGACGGTCCGGCGTGCAGAACGCCTGAAGGGTGAGCTGGCATTACATCTTCTCCGGTGCTGAGACTCCGAGCATGCGCAGTCCGTTGGCAAGCACGGTCTTGGTTGCCCGGTCAAGCATCAGGCGTGTGCCGTGGACGGCTGCGAGCTCTTCGTCTGTGCGCGGCACAACGCGGCAGGCGTCGTACCACTTGTGGAAGCTGCCGGCGAGAGATTCGAGGTAGCGGGCAACCCGGTGGGGTTCACGCAGTTTTGCAGAGTCGGTCACGACTCGCGGGAAGTCTGCGAGTGCCGACAGCAGGACCGCTTCGGTCGGATCGGTCAGCGTCGCCGGATCGACAGGAGCCTGCTCTACCCCCGCCGCGACCGCCCGGCGTTCCACACTGCAGGCCCGTGCGTGGGCGTACTGCACGTAGTAAACGGGGTTGTCGTTCGACGCTGAGCGCAGAACCTCGGGGTCGAGCGTGAGCGGCGAATCGGTGGGGATGCGCGCCAGCGAGTAGCGCAGCGCATCTGCGCCGAGCCATTCGATGAGGTCGCGCAGTTCGATGATGTTGCCGGCCCGCTTGGACAGGCGCGCGCCGTTGACGCTGATGAGCTGCCCGATGAGGATCTCGATGTTCTCGTTCGGGTCGTCGCCGGCGGTTGCCGCCAGGGCTTTGAGGCGACCCACATAGCCGTGGTGGTCTGCACCCAGCAGGTAGATCTTCTTGGCAAAGCCGCGGTCCTTCTTGGACAGGTAGTAGGCGGCGTCAGCGGCAAAGTAGGTGGGATTGCCGTCAGCGCGGACGAGCACCCGGTTCTTGTCGTCGCCGAAGTCCGTGGTGCGCAGCCACACTGCACCGTCCTCGTCGAAGATGTGCCCCTGTTCGCGCAGGCGGGCCACGGCATCGGCGACCTTGCCTTCGTCGTGGAGGCTCTTTTCGGAGAAGAACACATCGAAGTCAACGCCGAATGCGGTGAGCGTGTCTTTAATATCAGCCAACTGCAGTTCGTAGGCTTCCGCGCGCAGCTGGTCGTAGATGTCGGCATCAGCGCTGTCGGCCCATTCGGGGTGGCGTTCCAACAGAGCGTCGGCAATTGCCTGCACGTACTGGCCGGGGTAGCCGCCCTCTGGGACATCCTGTCCGCGAAGGCGCGCCAGGACGCTGCCGGCGAATGTGTCCATCTGGGAGCCGAAGTCGTTGATGTAGTACTCGGCGGTCACATCTGCCCCTGCGGCTCGCAGGACGCGCGTCAGAGCGTCGCCGACGGCGGCCCAGCGGGTGTGTCCCAGGTGGAGCGGGCCGGTCGGGTTGGCTGACACAAACTCCATGTTGACCGGATCTCCGGCCAGGGCGTCAGAGTGTCCGTAGGAGCTGCCTGCCTCGACGATGTCGAGGGCCAGCTGGCCGGCAGCCGCCTTGTTGAGGGTGATGTTGAGGAAACCGGGGCCCGCAACGTCCACGGTGTCAACTCCGGGATTTGCACGCAGCTGTTCAGCGAGTTTTTCAGCAAGTTCCCGAGGTGGAACTCCCGCTTGTTTGGCAAGCTGAAGGGCCGTGTTCGCCGCCCAGTCGCCGTGGTCGCGGTTCTTGGGCCGCTCAACCGTGAGCTTGTCGGGAACCGTAAGGTTCAGGCCTTCGTCGGCCAGAGTCTGAATGGCCTGTTCAATTGCTGCTTTGAGATCTTCCGGAGTCACAGGGTCAACGATATTACGCCCGTGCACTCAGCGGCCAACCAGGTGTGGCGGCACAGACTCAGCCGCGAGCGCGCCTCACCCTTGATGCACCCCGGAGCGAGCCTGCTTCTGGAGGGGCTTTGCGTTCGCCGGCGTCTTGGAAACCCCGGGGCCGGTCGGACAATTGCCTCCTGTATCGACATCCGTCAATATAGATGCGTGTCGATTCAAGATCAAGGAGCTCCCGGCATGACTGCAGACACCACCACACAGCAGACAACACCCGCACGCCTGTCGACACTGGATAAGTGGCTGCCGGCCTGGATCGGCCTGGCCATGATCGCGGGCCTCCTCCTCGGCCGGCTGGTCCCAGGGGTCTCTGAGCTTCTTTCCCATTTGGAAGTCGGCGGCATCTCAGTACCCATCGCCCTTGGCTTGCTGGTCATGATGTACCCCGTCCTCGCTAAAGTCCGCTATGACAAGGTCGCCGATGTCACCGGCGATAAGAAGCTGCTGATCTCGTCATTGATCCTCAACTGGTTGGTCGGGCCCGCCGTGATGTTCACTCTGGCCTGGACGTTCCTGCCAGACCTCCCCGAATACCGCACAGGATTGATCATCGTCGGCCTGGCCCGCTGTATTGCCATGGTCGTGATCTGGAACGACCTCGCCTGCGGTGACCGAGAGGCAACCGCTGTGCTGGTCGCGATCAACTCGATCTTCCAGGTGGTCATGTTCTCAGTCCTCGGCTGGTTCTACCTCACTGTCCTGCCCACGTGGTTGGGACTTGATACACAGGGTCTGGATGTGTCAATGGGCCAGATCGCTCTCAACGTGCTCGTTTTCCTCGGCGTCCCCCTGATCGCCGGATTCGCCTCACGGTGGATCGGCGAAAAACGTCGCGGCCGTCAGTGGTACGAAGAGAAGTTCATTCCCCGAGTGGGGCCGTGGGCGCTCTACGGCCTGTTGTTTACGATCGTGCTGCTCTTCGCCCTCCAGGGCGAGCAGATCACCAGTCAACCGTTGGACGTCGCTCGAATCGCACTGCCATTGCTGGTCTACTTCTCGCTGATGTGGTTCGCCGGTCTCTTGCTCGGCAAGAGCCTCGGTCTTGGCTACGCTCGATCCACAACACTGGCGTTTACGGCAGCGGGCAACAACTTCGAACTCGCGATTGCCGTCGCCATCGGCACCTTCGGCGCTGCCAGCGGACAGGCCCTGGCTGGAGTCGTCGGCCCCCTCATCGAGGTTCCTGTTCTGGTCGGCCTCGTCTATGTCTCACTCTGGGCCGCGAAGGCATGGTTCCGCACTGACCCCTACGCCACGGAGTCGAGCTCGTCATGACTGAAACCACTATGACCCCGACCGCAGATGAACCGTGTGCCCCCGACCCGTCCCACGCCATCGCTCTCGACGTCGCGACGACGCTTGCCGGCACACTCAAGGCACTCGCTGACCCTCTGCGGCTGCGGATGCTCTCAGCGATCAGCACTGATCCGCGTGGAGAGTCATGTGTCTGCGACCTTGCAGAGCTTGCCGATGTTTCTCAGCCAACTGTCTCTCATCACTTGAAAGTGCTGAAGACAGTGGGACTGCTTGACTCTCAACGTCGCGGCACCTGGGTCTGGTACTCGATTGCCGCTGGTCGCCAGGCCGCTGTGAGCGCTCTGCTGGAGGGGTTCGCCCCCGCCGTCATCGCACCAAACCCGCCGCCCGAGGCAACAATGGCGGGCAGTGCCGTCGACGTCGATGCCCACATCAGCCGTTTGGCCGCAGACCTGTCGGCAACGTCGGCTGGTGTGTCGCCAGAGACCGTCACCGGCATCGTGCGCGATTCCTACACAGCGCTTGCTCGATCGGCGAAAACCACTCGCTGCCTCATCCCCTTGACCGAGCGCTTCGCGAAGCAGCGCTTGGCTGACATCACCCGGGACCGAGCCAGCGCACCTCCGCAGGTCCTCTTCATCTGTGTCGCCAATGCAGGCCGGTCCCAACTCGCCGCGGCCCTGACACGTCACTTATCCGGAGGTAAGGTCATCGCCCGCTCCGCAGGTTCGACTCCCGCGGCCGGAATCAACCCGAACGTCGCCGAACTCATCAGCAACCTGGACGGAGAGAACGTCGGGGAACTGTTCCCAAAGCCGTTGACCGATGACGCGATTCGTGCGGCTGATGTCGTGATCACGATGGGCTGCGGCGACGTCTGTCCCATCGTGTCCGGGCTGCGCTACGAGGATTGGGCAGTCGCCGACCCAGCACTGGCCTCTCCTGAAACAGCGACACTCATCCGCGACGATCTTGCGACCCGCGTCCAGGCCCTACTCGATTCCTTTACCAGCTGATCGAAAGAGAGACCGCCCCTATGACTGACCACAAACCCTCTGTCTTATTCGTGTGCGTCCACAACGCTGGCCGTTCCCAAATGGCAGCCGGCTACCTGCGCCATTATGCGGGCAACCGCATCGAAGTCCGCTCAGCAGGATCCGTCCCGGCCGAACACATCAACCCCATCGCGGTCGAGGCGATGAGCGAAGACGGCATTGACATCTCCGCCGGGCAGACGAAAGTTCTCACAGACGAGGCTGTGCAGGACTCAGACGCGGTCATCACCATGGGCTGTGGCGACGCATGCCCTTTCTTCCCGGGAAAGCGCTACGAGGACTGGGAACTCGATGACCCAGCAGGCCAGGGCATCGAAGCGGTTCGCCTGATCCGCGACGACATCAAGACCCGCATCGAGGCGCTCGTGGCTGACTTACTCGGTCAAGATTGAGGGGGCACCGGATGACTGATGTCGTAGTCATCGGCGGTGGGCAGGCCGGCCTCGCCGCTGGATATTTTCTTCGCAGAGCAGGTCTCGAATTCGTGATTCTCGACGACTACGCCGGCCCCGGCGGAGCCTGGCAGCACGGGTGGCAGTCGTTGCGTCTGTTTTCACCCGCCGAATACAGTCCACTGCCAGGCTGGCCGATGCCTGCGCAGAAGGGCGAGTCATTTCCCACCGCCGATCATGTCGTTGACTACCTGACCCGGTACGAACACCGTTACGATCTACCCGTTAAACGCCCGGTCCACGTCAGCAATGTCTACCAGGACCGGGGGCAGCTGTTCGTCGATACCGATACCGGCACCCTGGAGACCACGGCGGTCATCAGCGCCACCGGAACATGGCAACGCCCCTATGTCCCTCACTATCCGGGCTGTGAGGATTTCACGGGACGACAGCTGCACACCGTTGAATACGATTCGCCCGACGACTACACCGACCAACGGATCGTCATCGTCGGCGGTGGGAACTCCGCCGCTCAGATCGCCTCGGAAGTCTCGACCGTGGCGCAGACACTGTGGGCGACGCAGCGCCGACCACGGTTCATGCCTGATGACGTCGATGGACGAGTGCTTTTCGATGTTGCCACCGCCCGCGAGGCGGCCCAGCGGGCCGGGCGCGACCACGATGGCGTGTCGGGGCTTGGCGATATCGTCATGGTCCCGCCCGTTCGGGCTGCACGCGATCGTGGCGACCTGAGCGCCTCGCCGATGTTCGGGCGATTGACCTCGACTGGGGTTTCGTGGGCCGACGGCAGTGAGTACAGCTGTGATGCCATCATCTGGTGCACCGGCTTCAAACCACACCTCAAGCATCTCAAGGGTCTCGAATTGACCTGGGAGAACGGGCATCCAGTCACCGCGGGAACTCGAAGCATCGATGTTCCTGGTCTGCACCTGTTGGGGTATGGCGATTGGACGGGGTTTTCCTCCGCGACCATCATCGGTGCCGCCCGCACAGCGAAGTCTGCGGTCGCGGACGTGAGCGAATACGTGCGAAGCACTCAAGCACAGTAGCTGCCGCGATGCCAATACGGATCGAGTAACTGCTTCGGCTAGCGCATAAGTGGACGGGACAGCCCTGGAACCTGACATCAGGATCGAGTTGTCAGCCCACCGGCACCAAAGAGCAATACTGCCATCACAATTGCCATAGCAGGATATCCGCCCAGCAGACCGGCTCAAGCGGGTCCGGCCACAGCGACGAGCGACTCCTGGAAGAACTCGTCGATGCACATGAGCCCATCATCCCTTGGGCACCCCCCCATGCAGCCGGCGGCCCGTTGAATATTGCGCACCTCAGTGCACACACGCCCCCTTAGAGACAGGCATGAAAAAAGCCCCTGATCGACGTTTCCGCTGACCAGGAGCCCTTTCTCGTGCCCGCGACAGGATTCGAACCTACGACCTTCTGCTCCGGAGGCAGACGCTCTATCCACTGAGCTACGCGGGCGAAAAGCTCTCCAACTGTATCACGCGTCAGAAAGCCGAAAGGATCAGTGACCCTTGATCATTTTGCGAGCCGGCACATACTCCCAGTGCCACGGCTCATACTTGCTGGACTTGGCCCATTCGGGATTCTCCCAGCCATATTCGCCGGCGTGAGCGACAAGCCAGTCGTACTGCTGGCCGCTGGCAGTTTCGGCGCCACCGCCGAAGTCGATGGCGATGCCCCAGCCGTGCATCGAGGTGCCGGGCTTGGCAGCAAGTCCGGGCTTGGAAGCGGCAACTGCCTGCTGCGATCCGATGGGACGGTAGCTGTCGGTGATCTCGAGATCTTTGCCGGTGTCCGCCTTGTAGGCGGCGTTCATCTGAGCAAAGGCGACTGCTGCGTCAGCGCGGAGCTTGTGACCGCCCTTGCCGATCTTGCACATCCAATCGTCAGGGAGCTCTCCGTTCTTGGCTTCGCCCGTGGGGGCCTTGCCGGAGCATCCGGGCAGCGCAGTGCGCTCGATAGTGCGCGAGGCCGCGTGTGCCTTGCCGCCCTCAGAGCTCAGAACACCGCCGGACAGGCTGCTGTCCTGACCTGAGGTCGAATCGCCGCCCTGACCGCCGGCACCGTCGACGGCTTCTGCGCGCAGACCGTCCGGTGCATCGCCGAACGCTTCAGCCTTCGCGTAGGCAGACGACCCAAGGCTGGAGCTCATGACAGCGAAGCCACCGCCGATCACGCCGAGCGCTGCGACTGCAGCGACAGACGAACCGGCAAGGCGGCGGCGCATACGGTAGGCGCGGAGACGAGAACCGTCGGATCCGCGAACAGTCGCGGCGGCAACAGGAGTGGTGACGGCCGGCGCAAGGGCTGTTTCGGAAGTATGCGCTTCAGCAACTGGAGGTGCGACCTCGGGGTGGCGCATAAAGCTGAACTTGGCGCGACGTGCAGAGCGCTTCTCTGCGCGGCGAATGTCGCGTCGGCGCATAGGCTGGCCGTTCGATCCTGCGTCCACGATCCTCCCTCAGAAAAACATTCACGAATGCACCGTCATCGACGGCACTCGATGTTACAGCAGTGTAACGAACAATAACGATCTTCACAATTCTGTTACGCAACGAGTGTGATGATCACAGGCAGATCACCGCCGAGACGCACTTCACATCCTCATCGGCTGGCCGACTCGCGCTGCATTGCGTCGCGAACCTCACCCACGAGCTCCTCGAGCACATCCTCAAGGAACAGCACGCCTACCGGCTTGCCCTTTGCACTCATGACGCAGCCGACATGATTGCCCGCTTCCTGCATGCGCTGCAGAGCATCTTCAATCTCTTCTTCAGCTGAAATCGTGACAAGCGAACGGAAGCGCTTCGAGGGCACGGGCTTTTCATAGTCGACTTCGTCCTCAACATACAGGATGTCCTTGACGTGAATGTAGCCATCGGGCGTGCCATCAGCACCGAGCACAATGAACCGCGAAAAGCCCTTCTGCCCCACCAGGCTGGAAATCCGCTCCGGAGTCACATCTGCTGCGACAGTGACGACCTTCTGAATGGGAACCATGACATCGGAGGCCTTTTTGTCCGAGAACTCCAAAGCTCCCTTGAGCAGCCCGCCTTCGTCGGCTAACAGACCTTCGCGTTTGGATTCGGCGACGATCGCCTGGACTTCTTCGACTGTGTAGGCGGCATTGACATCATCGCGCGGAGTGATCCCACACAGCTTCAGCAGCGCATTGGCGAAAGCGTTGAGCGGATGGATGACAAAGCCGAAGATCTTCGCCAACACCACCAGCGGCGGTGCCAGAAGCAACACCGCATGCTTTGCTTCCGCCAAGGCAATGTTCTTCGGAATCATTTCGCCGACGACCACGTGCAAGAACGTCACAATCGAAAGCGCAATCGCGAAGCCGATCGCACTCGCGGCGGCAGGAGGAATCTTCATCCACTCGAGCGGACCCGCCAACAGGTGATGAATAGCCGGCTCAGCAACGTTGCCGAGCATGAGGGAGCAGACCGTAATGCCCAGCTGGCAGATCGCCAGCATAAGAGACACGTGCTCCATCGCGTACAGCGCGGTCTTAGCCGAGCGACGCCCCTGATCAGCCAAGGGCTCGATCTGCGATCGACGCGCCGACACAACGCTGAATTCAGCAGCCACAAAGAAGGCATTGCCCAAAATGAGAACGACAAGCCACAGAAGTCCCAACCAGTCGTTCACAGCGCCGTCCTCGAATAGTCGGGGATCATGCGCAGACGCTCAATCCGGTGCCCCATCATCCGCTCGACCACAAGGTCAGCGCCGTCAATGCTGATGCGCGCACCGACCTTGGGAATTTCACCCAAGCGATAGAGAAAGAGTCCGGCCATGGTCTCGTAGTCAGAGTCCGAGGGAATCTCCATACCGGTGGCCTCCACTACCTCGTCCGGACGCATCATGCCCGGCACGATCCACGAGCCGTCACGAGCGGGCCGCACCATAACGCGCAGTCGGTCGTGCTCATCCGCGACTTCGCCGACAAGCTCCTCGACCACGTCTTCCAGCGTCACAAGACCAGCAGTGCCCCCGTATTCGTCAATGACGACGGCAACCTGGTTCCCTTCCTGCCTCAGAAGCAGGAGGAGAGGCTCCAGTTCCAAAGTGTCAGGCACCTCGCGCAGCTCCGACATAAGACCACCGGCGTAGGCGTCCTCACGCTTGCTGAAGGGAACGGCGATCGCGTGCTTGACATGCACAATGCCGACGATGTCATCGCGCGAGTCCCCCGCCACCGGGAAACGCGAAAAGCCAGTCGAGCGGGCCTGCGCGATGATGTCGGCAGCAGTGGAGTCCTTATTGACAGACACCATGCGCGTGCGCGGAGTCATGATGTCCTCCGCGGTGAGTTCAGAAAAGCTCAGAGTGCGGGCCACGAGGTCGGCAGTCTGCTCATCAATTGCACCTTCATCAGCAGAGTGCCGAACAAGCGCGGTCAGTTCGTCAGCCGACCGACCCGCCGAAGACTCTTCCTGCGGCTCAATTCCCATAGAGAGCAGCGCCTTATTCGCCGACCCGTTGAGGAACGCAATAACCGGCTTGAATACAACCGAAAAGAAATACTGAAACGGAACAGCGATCTTCGCTGCCGTCATCGGAGAGGAAATGGCCATGTTCTTAGGCACAAGCTCACCGATCACCATCGACAAGAACGTCGAAATGATGAGTGCAATGACAAGCGACAGAGACTGCGAGGCGGCAGCTGGAAGGTCAAACGCACCGAAAAGGCGTCGGAGAATCACGCCGACCGACGGCTCCATCAAGTAGCCCGTCAAAAGGGTCGTGAGCGTAATGCCGACCTGCGCGGCAGACAGCTGGGTCGACAGATGCTTCAGGCCAAGATCGAGGTACTTGGCGCCCCGCTGCCCTTCGGCAAGCGCTTTGTCGACATCGTGCCGATCGAGCGTCAGGAGAGAGAATTCGCCGGCCACAAAATAGCCCGTGCCGACGATCATGAGGAGGGCCAAGCCCAGATACAGCCACTCCACTACAGAACAACCCCGAACAAATCCGAGGCGCATACAAGCCCGACGGTCAACGCCGGGCCGAAACTGGCATATTTCATGAGGCCATCGTAGCGAACCGCAAGCAGGAAATGACACGGCAACCGCACAAGGAACCAGGCCTGCAAAGGGCAAGGTGACAGATGACACAGCCGAAATTGAAACCATGCGGGATACGGCCGGTTCAATTGGCTAGACTGGTCCGCGACGTCGTTGTACCCACCGAAGCTTAGGAAGAAGGCGATCAGCGCCGTGTCTGAATCGAACCCGACCATCACGGCCGAAGACTTCGGCTCGAACGAATGGCTGGTTGAGGAGCTCTACGAGCAGTACCTGAAAGACAAGAACTCAGTAGACAAGGCCTGGTGGCCGGTCTTCGAAAAGTACGAAGCTCAGAGCAGCGATTCGGCCCCTGCCGCACAGAAGGCGGCCCCGCAGAAGAAGGCCCCCGCCGCATCTTCGCAGAGCACACAGAAGAAGAGCTCGACGTCGTCCAAGGGCGTAACCCCTTCGTCGACGGAAGCGGAAACCCCGAAGGCCGAATCCAAGACCGCCGCCTCCAAGAATTCCGCAGCCGGCAACGCGCAGAAGTCCGCCTCGGCACCCCAGGACGCCGAAGACAAGGTAACGAAACTGCGCGGACCGGCCAAGGCCGTTGCCGTCAACATGGACGACTCCATCAACGTCCCCACCGCAACGTCCTACCGCCAGCTTCCCGCCAAGGCGATGATCGACAACCGCATCGTCATCAACTCGCACCTCAAGCGCACCCGCGGCGGCAAGGTCTCCTTCACCCACATCATCGGCTTCGCCGTGATCAGGGCACTCAAGGCCATGCCCACCCAGAACGTCTACTACGACGAACAGGACGGCAAGCCCGCAATGGTGCAGCCGGCCCACGTGAACTTCGGTCTTGCGATCGACGTTCCCCGGCCCGACGGCACCCGCATGCTCCTGGTGCCCAACGTCAAGGCCGCCGACACGCTGACCTTCCGCGAATTCATGGCAGCCTACGACGACCTCGTCGAACGCGGCCGCAACGGCAAGCTCGGCGCTGAGGACTTCGCCGGCACCACCGTGTCGCTGACCAACCCCGGCGGCATCGGCACCATGATGTCCGTCCCCCGCCTCATGCGCGGCCAGGGCGCCATCGTCGGCGTCGGCGCCATGAACTACCCGGCAGAATTCCAGGGCGCAAGCCAGGAGACCATCAACCGCCTGGCCGTCTCCAAGGTCGTCACCCTGTCCTCGACCTACGACCACCGCGTCATCCAGGGTGCGGGCTCGGGTGAGTTCCTCAAGCTCGTCCACGAGTACCTGCTGGGCGGCGACGGCTTCTACGACGAAATCTTCGAGTCCCTCCAGCTGCCCTACGAACCGGTCCGCTGGATGCCCGACCTCGATGCATCCGACACCGACGACGTCAACAAGACCGCCCGCGTCATCGAGCTCATCGACTCGTACCGCACGCGCGGCCACCTCATGGCGAACATCGACCCCCTGGTCTACCGCCAGCGCACGCACCCGGACCTCGACATCAACAACCACGACCTCACCCTGTGGGACCTCGAGCGCTCCTTCGCAACCGGCGGATTCGGCGGCAAGCCCGTTATGCCCCTGCGCGACATCCTCGGCCTGCTGCGCGACGCCTACTGCCGCACGACCGGCTACGAATACATGCACATCGCCGACCCGGAGCAGCGGCGCTGGTTCCAGTCAAAGATCGAAATCCCCCACGAAGAGCTCACCCGCGAAGAACAGGGCCACATCCTGGGCCGTCTCAATGCGGCAGAGGCTTTTGAGACCTTCTTGCAGACCAAGTACATCGGCCAGAAGCGCTTCTCGCTCGAAGGCGGCGAATCGACCATCGTCCTGCTGGACGAAATCGCCAACGAAGCAGCTGACGCAGGTCTGGAAGAAGTCGCCATCGGCATGGCCCACCGCGGCCGCCTCAACGTGCTGACGAACATCGCGGGCAAGTCCTACGCACAGATCTTCCGCGAATTCGACGGCGTGCAGTCGCCCGAATCCTTCCAGGGCTCCGGCGACGTCAAGTACCACCTGGGCATGGACGGCTCCTTCACCTCGCCCGCCGGAAACACCACCAAGGTGTCGGTTGCTGCAAACCCCAGCCACCTCGAAACCGTCAACCCCGTCCTCGGCGGCATTGTGCGCGCCAAGCAGGACGAACTCGACCACGGCGAAGAGGGCTTCGGCGTTCTGCCGATCCTCGTCCACGGTGATGCCGCTGTCGCAGGTCAGGGTGTGGCCTTCGAAACCATTCAGCAGTCCGAACTGCGCGGCTACCGCACCGGCGGCACGATCCACGTGGTCATCAACAACCAGGTCGGCTTCACCACCCCGCCGGCATCGGCTCGCTCGTCGTTCTACTCAACCGACGTCGCCAAGTCGATTTCGGCCCCGGTCATCCACGTCAACGGCGATGACCCCGAAGCCGTCTTCCGCGCTGCCCGCCTGGCATTCGAATTCCGCCAGACGTTCCACCGCGACATCTTCATCGACCTCGTGTGCTACCGCCGCCGCGGCCACAACGAGGGCGACGACCCGTCGATGACCCAGCCGGTCATGTACTCGCTGATCGACAAGAAGGCTTCGGTGCGCAAGCTCTACACCGAATCGCTTGTCGGCCGTAAATTCATCAGCGACGAACAGGTCTCCGAAGTCGTCAAGGACTACCAGAACAAGCTCGAAGCTGCCTTCGAAGAAACGAAGGAAGCCGAGAAGTCCGCAGGCGCTGACGCCGGCTTCCCGCAGAAGATCGACATCGCACCAACCGAGTTCGGAACCGAAATCGAAACCGCAGTGTCGAAGGACGTAATCGAAAAAATCGGCGACGCACACGCCGAAGTCCCCGAAGACTTCGAAGTCCACAAGAAGCTGCGCAGCCTGCTCAAGAAGCGCCAGGAAATGTCCCGCTCCGGCGGTATCGACTGGGGCTTCGCGGAGCTGCTGGCCTTCGGATCGGTGCTTATGGAGGGAATCCCTGTCCGCCTTGCCGGCCAGGATTCCCGCCGCGGAACCTTCACACAGCGCCACTCGGTGCTGATCGACCACGACAACGGCAACGAATGGACGCCGCTTGCCAATCTCACCGACGACCAGGCTCGCTTCTGGGCCTACAACTCGCTGCTGAGCGAATACGCGGCCATGGGCTTCGAATACGGCTATGCCGTAGAGAACAAGAAGGCCCTCGTGCTGTGGGAAGCCCAGTTCGGTGACTTCGCACAGGGTGCACAGTCGATCATCGACGAATACATCGCGTCATCGGAACAGAAGTGGGAACAGCTCTCCGGTGTTGTTCTGCTCCTGCCCCACGGCTACGAAGGCCAGGGCCCGGACCACTCCTCGGCCCGCATCGAGCGCTTCCTCCAGCTGTGCGCAGAGAACAACATGACGGTTGCCTACCCATCGAACGGCGCTTCGCACTTCCACCTGCTGCGCCGTCACGCACACACAGAGAACAAGCGCCCGCTGGTGATCTTCACGCCGAAGTCCATGCTGCGCCTCAAGGCTGCTGCCACGGACGTCGAGCAGTTCACCTCCGGCCGCTTCGAACCGGTCATCCAGGACACCACCGTCGACGCTTCCAAGGTCAACCGCGTGGTGCTTGTCGCCGGCAAGTTCTACTGGGACCTGGTTGCCGAACGCAGCAAGCGCAACGATGAGACCACGGCAATCGTCCGCATGGAGCAGCTGTACCCGCTCGACACCGACGCGGTGAAGGACGTGCTCAGCGCCTACCCGGCGGATGCCGAAATCGTGTGGGCTCAGGAAGAACCGGAAAACCAGGGTGCTTACCCGTTCATGGCCCTGCACCTGGATCCCGCACTTGACGGCCGCACCCTGCGCCCCGTGAGCCGCGCATCGTCGGCAGCCCCGGCTACCGGTCTGAAGAAGGTTCACGACTACGAACAGGCCGAAGTCATCAAGCGGGTTTTCGATAAGTGACCCCGAAGAGGCGCACATCGATCGTCGTGGCTGGTGACCACCTGGTTGCCGGCCACGGCGACGGTCGTGCACTGGGCTGGGTTGGCCGGGTGGCTGTTCGCACTCACCCAGCGCTCGAAAACGCCAGGTTCTACACTCTGGCTGCCCCGAGCGAAGACTCCGCACAGTTTGCCGACCGCTGCATCGCAGAGGCCGAGCTCCGGTACGGCGATGACGACGACAAGCGACTGGTGCTTGCGCCAGGATGCGGAGACATCGCCGCGGGAATTTCTACGGCACGATCCCGTCTGAACCTGGCCAATATTCTCGACCAGGCCCTCAGCCGCGGATACTCCGCATTCGTTGTCGGGCCGACCCCCGGGCGCAGTCAGAGCGAAAACCGTCAGATCGAAGAGCTCAATCGAGGTTTTTCGGAAGTCGCGCTGCGCCGCAGCATCCCGTACGTCGACTGCTTCACTCCCCTGGCAGACCACGCTGTCTGGCAGAGGGAACTTGCCACATCGAGCGAAGGTCTGCCCGGTCAGGAAGGCTACGGGCTGTTGTCATGGCTGGTGCTCAATCGCGGCTGGTTTGAGTGGCTGGGCGTAGACGACGTCACCGGCTGACACGAGGTGCAGCTCACATTATTTGGCGTGAGCGCAACAGTGTGAAAGAATACCGTAGTTGACCAGGAGGAGATCATTATGAGCAAGCGCGGACGTAAGCGCAAGGACCGCAGGAACAAGCCCGCTAACCACGGCAAGCGCCCCAACGCAGGCCGCTGATCCTCGGTCTCATATAGACGCAAAGGGCGTGATGGTGTTAATCACCATCACGCCCTTCTTGTTTGTCTGCTGACTTCAGCCAGCTGTACAGTCTGTCATTCAGCACTGCCTGTCATTCGACGGTGACGACGGCGCAGCCCTGCCAGCTCAGCCCTGCCAGCGGATTTGGGTGCGCTCCACCGTGATCCTTGCGCGGATGCGGTCTGCGAGCCCCTCCGGTGCGACGTCGCAGTTGCACGACCGGCGCACGAGCTCCTTCAGCATTGATTCGATCTGGTATTCGTCAGAGCATTCTTCGCAGTCGCTCAGGTGAGCTTCGATTGCCTGACAGGATTCGGGTCCGAGCTCACCGTCGAGGTAGCCGTAGATGCGCTCCAGGCTTTCCATGCGACACGAACTCCAGCGATTTGTCTCTGTCATTTCTTCGCCTCCGTCTTCGCTGTGCCGATGCCCCGCTCCGCCGCGTAGTCAGCGAGCTTGTCTCGCAGCTGACGGCGTCCACGGTGCAGACGGGACATCACCGTGCCGATGGGTGTGTCCATGATTTCGGCGATTTCCTTGTACGGGAGACCTTCGACGTCCGCGTAGTACACAACCATCCGGAAGTCATCCTGCAGGCTGGCCAGTGCCTCTTTGACGTCGGAGTCGGGCATTTGGTCGAGAGCTTCGAGCTCGGCCGAACGCCCCTGGTCCGAGGTGTGGCTGGCTGCCCGGTGCAGCTGCCAGTCCTGAATGTCGTCATCACTGGATTCCAGCGGCTGACGCTGTTTCTTCCGATAGTTGTTGATGAACGTGTTCGTCAGAATCCGGTAGAGCCACGCTTTGAGGTTGGTTCCGGGCTTGTACTGGTGGAAGGCCGCGTATGCCTTCAAATACGCCTCTTGGACGAGGTCTTCAGCGTCTGCGGGGTTGCGGGTCATGCGCATGGCGGCCGCGTACAGCTGGTTGACGTACTGCAGGGCGTCGGCTTCGAAGCGCGCTGAGCGCTCTTCGTCCGTTTCGCGTTCAAGATCAATCGGTTCACTCATCACGGTCAATGCTACGTCGCCGTGATGTGCGCGCTCTGGGAAGTCAGCTGCCCGGGTACTGGACGCACCGGTCGCCGAGGCCTCAGCTGACCCCTGTCGCTCTTTGCACAGAACCATGCGGTCTCCTCTCGATCTGTTCACTGAGCACAACGGCCTGCAATGGGCGACTATTCCGAGGTGCCGCCGCGGAGCGACCGACTCTGCCGATTGCGCTCGTGGGCGATATGCTGGGAGTGCTCTCGAAAGAAAGGACGCAGCTTTGTCTCTCGTACGGCTTATTGCCCGCCCCATGCTTGCCTCGTCGTTCATCGCCAACGGCGTCATCCGGGCACGCCGCCCCCAGTCCGCTTCTATCGCCCCTCTGACCCGCCTCCTGGATGAAAAGTTTGACGTCCAGGTCAGCCCCGACCTCGTTGCCCGCGGTGCCGGTGTTGCGCAGATCGCCGCCGGCAGCCTGCTTGCAATCGGCAAGATGCCGCGCCTGTCCGCCGGCCTGCTTGTGAGCACCTACCTCATCGATGTTGTTGCAGAACAGCTTGACGGTGAGACAGAGAAGAAGACCTCGCTGGTCACCAAGACTTCGCTGCTGGGCGGTGCTCTGCTGGCAGCTGTCGACACGGCCGGCCGTCCCAGCCTGGCATGGCGTGCCCGCCACGCTGCCGAGAGCGCGTGGGACAGCATCGAAAAGCAGTCCGCTAAGGCAATGGACGCCATTACGCCGAATTCCTGATGACTGACGTTTTCACCACGTGGCCCGCACCCGCTGTTTCTCAGCCGGTGCGGGCTCGTGTTTCTGTTCCCGGTTCGAAATCGCTGACCAACCGTCTGCTTGTGCTGGCTGCCCTCGCCGAGGCGCCTTCAACTCTGCGAGCACCGCTCGTCTCGCGCGATACTCAGCTGATGCTCGATGCAGTTATTGCTCTTGGCGGTGCTGTTGAGCACGACGGTGACGCTGTGCGCATCACTCCTATTGAAGGCGTTCCAGATGCCCCGGCCGAGGTCCAGTGCGGTCTGGCCGGCACTGTTATGCGCTTTGTGCCATTCGCAAGTGCCGCAGCCGGGGTTTCAGCACGCTTTGACGGCGATGCGCAGGCTCGCGTTCGCCCTATGGGCACTGTTCTGTCTGCACTCCGAGAGCTCGGGGTGGATGTCAGCCCTGAAAGCGAATCCCTGCCGTTCACCATGACGGTTGATGCAGTCCCCCGCGGTGGGTCCATCGACATCGACGCCAGTCAGTCCAGCCAGTTCGTGTCCGGACTTCTGCTGGCAGCACCGCGCTTTGCCGAGGGCCTCACGGTGCGCCACACGGGTGCTTCCCTGCCCTCCGTTCCGCACATCGACATGACAGTCGAAACGCTGCGCGCTGCCGGTGTCACGGTCGATACCCCTGAACCGAATGTCTGGCGTGTGCACCCAGGCCCGATCGCACCGCTGGACATCACGGTTGAACCTGATCTGTCGAACGCTGCCACCTTCCTCGCTGCCGCACTCGTCACCGGGGGCGAAGTCACCGTCCCGAACTGGCCTGACAACACAACGCAGGCTGGCGATGAATTCCGCGATATTGCGCGGGCCTTCGGCGGTGAATGCGAACTCATCGACGGCGAACTCACGGTCCGCGGACCCAAGCAGCTGCAGCCGGTAGACCTCGACCTGTCATCCGTCGGCGAACTGACCCCCGTGACCGCCGCAGTGGCAGCGGCAGCCGGTGGCACCTCGCGAATCACCGGGATCGGCCACCTGCGCGGGCACGAAACCGACAGGCTCAGCGCATTGGCAGAAGAACTGTCAGCCTTCGGCGTCACGGTCGATGAAGGCGAGGACTCCCTCACCATCACCGGCCCACCGGCTCCCGATGCCGATTCCATCGCCGACCGCGGCTGGAACACATACGCGGACCACCGCATGGTCATGGCCGGAGCGATACTGGGCCTGGTCACACCGGGGCTTGTCATCAACGACCCCGACACCGTCAGCAAAACACTGCCCGCATTCACCCGAATGTGGGACGAGGCTTTCGGCTGATGGCAGGCCGCTACGCGAACTTCACAGAAGAGGATTACCGCCCCCGCCCCAACAGAAAAGGCAAGAGGCGGAGGACAAAAGAGCTGCCCAGCTATGACGACGCGATCGGCGGGATGATCACATCGGTCGACCGGGGCCGCTACCGCACCCGACTCGACACGGGTGTCAGCGTCACGGGTGTCCGCGCCTCACACCTGAGGCGCACTCCCCTGGTCCCCGGTGACCGAGTGAGGTTGGTGGGCGACACCTCGGGAACCGAGGGAACCTTGGCCCGCATAGTCGTGCTGGATGACCGCAAGACGATTCTGCGGCGCAGCGCCGACGACAGCGACGACACCGAACGTGTGATCGTCGCCAACGCCGATCAGATGGTCATCGTCACCGCCGCTGCCGACCCCGCACCCTCAGAGGGGCTGATCGACAGGGCGATTGCCGCTGCATTCAATGCCGAGATCGAACCGATCCTCGCTGTCACCAAGCTTGACCTCGCACCGATCGACGCTCTGCGTGAGCGCTTCGCAGACACTGGAGTGCCGATCGTCGCGTGCGGATTTGATGACTCCGGGCAGCCGAAGACCGAGGAGCTCGCGGAACGTCTGCACGACAGGATCAGTGTGCTGCTTGGACATTCCGGGGTGGGCAAATCAACGCTCATGAACGCCCTTGTTCCCGAGGCCGACCGGGCCACCGGCCACGTCAACCAGGTCACCGGGCGCGGCCGGCACACCAGCTCTTCCGCACTGGCGCTGCCGCTGCCTGATGGCGGATGGATCATCGACACCCCGGGTGTGCGCTCCTTCGGCCTCGCGCACGTTGACGTGGACACCGTCATCGCGGCGTTTGCCGACCTCGCACCCGCCACCGCACACTGCCCGCGCGGGTGCGAACACCAAGCAGACTCCCCCGGGTGTGCTCTCGACACGTGGGTCGCCGACGGCCGTGCAGGCCAGGGTGGGTCGGCACGGTTGTACTCGCTGCGCCGCCTTCTGGACAGCCTCAGCACTGACTGAGCTGTTCGACTAGCCTGGTGGGCATGGACGACCTCGAACTTGCCCACTATTTGGCTGACAAAGCCGACGCGCTGTCGCTTCCTGCATTCCGCGCGCAGGACTTCAGCGTTTCGCAGAAGCCGGACATGACCCCCGTGACGGACGTTGACCGCGCAGTTGAACACGCCCTGCGCGAAATCATCGTCGATAACCGTCCCGATGATTCGCTGTACGGGGAAGAATTCGGTGCTTCCGGTGAAAGCGCCCGCCGCTGGATCATAGACCCCATCGACGGGACGAAGAACTTTGTCCGCGGTGTTCCGGTCTACGCCACCCTCATCGGACTGTACGAGGGTGCCACTCCCCTTTTGGGCATGGTGAGCGCGCCGGCACTCGGCCGCCGCTGGTGGGGCACCCCGGACGGCGGCGCCTTCTTGAGGTTTGACGGTGATGATCGACAGATCTCCGTTTCTGAAGTCAGCGAACTGGCCGATGCATCACTGGCTTTCTCATCTCTGTCCGGTTGGCGTGATCTTGGCCGCCGCGACGCTTTTATTTCATTGACAGACCAGGTGTGGCGCCTGCGCGGCTATGGTGACTTCTGGTCATACATGCTCGTAGCGGAAGGTGCTGTCGACATCGCGGCGGAACCTGAGCTCGAACTGTATGACATGGCCGCCCTTGTACCCATCGTGCAGGCAGCCGGCGGCGTCTTCACCGACGTTGACGGCCGACCGGGACCGTTTGGACCCAATGCGGTCGCATCGAACGGACACCTGCACCAAGCCGCCCTGGAGAAACTCGCATGACATTAGAGCTCAGCCCTCTGCCAGAAGAGGTCAACCGGGCCGCCGGACTGCTGGACGCTGACGGCAAGCCCACCGAAACGATCTTCGGGGTTATGACGAAGTTCGCCGCTGAACAGGGAGCTGTCAACCTCGGCCAGGGTGCCCCCGGCATTCCTGCTCCCACACCGCTGCTCGACGCTGTCGATCGCGCTATGAAGGACGGCGAGAACCAGTACCCGCCGGGACAGGGTCGTCCCGATCTCATCGAGGCCGTGTGCACTCAGCGGGAACGCGAATACGGGCACAAGGTTGAGCCCGAGCAGGTGCTCATCACAGTGGGCGCGACCCAGGGGCTGACGAGCGCCATCATGGCGCTGCTGCCGCGCGGCGGGAAGCTTGTGACCTTTGAGCCGTTCTTCGATTCCTACCCTGCGGCTGTCGCAATGGCCGGGGGCGAGTTCGCCACTGTTCCCCTGCTGCCCGCTGACGGCAGCTGGCAGCCGGATTGGGCGGCCTTCGAACGTGAAGTCGAGGGCGCATCGATGATTCTGGTCAATTCGCCCCACAACCCCACCGGGACCGTGTTCTCCGCCGATGCTCTCGACCGGATCTATGAAGCAGCCGAGCGCGTGAACGCATGGATCCTAACCGACGAGGTCTACGAACACCTGGTATTCGACAACACCGACTACCAGCCGATTGCCGCCCGCTACCCGGATTCTGAGCGCATCGTGTCGGTTTCTTCTGCCGGGAAGGCATTCAACATCACCGGGTGGAAGATCGGCTGGCTCATTGCTTCTCCCCGTGTGCGTGCGGCATGCCAGGCAATCCAGCAGTACATGACGTTCTCCGTGGGCAATCCACTCCAGGCGGCACTCGCACAGGCGATCGGCGAAGGATGGTCGTTCCCCAAGGAAAACCGCGATGTCCTGCAGCACAACCGCGAAATCATCGTGGGCGCGCTGGAAGACGTGCAGGGCATGCAGATCCATGTACCCCAGGCCGGGTACTTCCTGCTGGCCGATTTCTCGCAGCTGACAGACAAGGACGCGACGGCGGTCAATGACGTGCTCACCCGAAAAGTCGGCGTGACGGGAATTCCGGCTACAGCACTGTGCCGCGAGGGTTCAGAAACCGCGAAGCGCTTCCGCAGCTTCATTCGCTTCAGCTTCTGCAAATCGACTGAGGAAGTCGAAGACGCTGCCCAGCGCATTCGCAACAACCTCGACGTGTTCCAGAGCCTCTGAGGGTTAAGGCGGAGCCTGCGCCTGGGGGTGGATGACCCGACTCACCCCAGTTTCACGCCTGAGCTGCGTACGCCCCGCCTCACCCCAGATTCACGCGCAAATGCAGATTTGCGGTTTAATGCAGCGCAGCAGCGCGCAAATCTGCATTACAGCGTGAGAACGGCCCGCAGCGGCGCTGAGCAACCACGACGAGGGCCCCGGCACTTCTGTGCCGGGGCCCGTCCGTTCACACCTGGCGAGGTGCCACTCTCCCCTGCCTTCCACCTCGGGAGTTTTCGGGTGGCGGGGAGCAGTACGAGCCAGCGTGAGTCCGCGTTGACTCCTCTTCATCCCAGTTTCACGCGCAAATGCAGATTTGCGAGTTATTGCAGCACATTAACGCGTGAATCTGCATTAAAGCGTGAGAACGGCCCGCAGCGGCGATGCGGCAGCCCCGACGAGGGCCCCGACACTTCTGTGCCGGGGCCCTTTCCGTTCACACCTGGCGAGGTGCCACTCTCCCCT
>NZ_KV786072.1:153501-203901 GCF_001806835.1 Brevibacterium sp. HMSC24B04
ATTTGCGCTTTAATGCAGCGCATCAGCGCGTGAATCTGCATTAAAGCGTGAGAACACCCCAGCGCCGCAGTCGACGCGCAACGGCACAGCATAAAAAATCCCGGGACATCTTTGCGATGTCCCGGGATTTCTACGTGGTGGCGGGGGAGGGATTCGAACCCTCGACCTCCGGGTTATGAGCCCGGCGAGCTACCGAACTGCTCCACCCCGCGGTGCGTGTACCACTATACGGAACCTTGCGGTGAACACCAAATTAAGCGGGTGTGATGTGTATCGCACCGCATTTCAGCAGGTGTCCCGGCAACGATTCCACCCAGCAACCACAGTGCTCAACAAACGGTCACCGCCCCCGCCAAGCCCGCTGGGCAAAACAGCTGGCCAAGCCCGCTTGACGCAGCGTCCGCCCCGGCTGCGTCAAGCGGCCGGGGCGAACGCTGCGGGCATCAGTCCTGGTCGCCATCCTGGTCTGCACCGGTGTCGCCACCCTGGCTTGCACCGGCGTCAGCACCGTCGGCCTTCATGGCCTTCTCTAGTGCCTTGCGCAGACGATCCTGAGCCTTGCCGTACTCGTCCCAGTTGCCTTCCTTCATGGCCTTGTCAGAGTCCTTCATTGCCTGATCGGCTTCCTTCAAAGCCTCATCAAGTCCTGCTCCCCCGGCGGCCTTGCCCTTGTCACCGTCCTTTGAGCCGTCAGCTGTGACCGAGCCCTTTTCGTCGTCCGAGGCATGGCCGGACTGTCCGTGGTCACCCGCGGACACACCGGAGTCACCGCCGAACACCTGGTCAAGTGCTTCGTCAAGGGTCGGAGCGAAGCCGATCTGCTCACCGAATGCCACCAGCACGCGCTGCAGAACCGGGTACGAAGTCTCACCCTGCGAACGGACGTAGACCGGCTGAACGTACAGCAGTCCTCCGCCGATCGGCAGTGTGAGAAGGTTTCCGTTCTCCACCTTCGATTCACCCTGGCGCAGCAGGTTGAGGTTCTGCTGAATGGCCGGCTCGGTGTTGAAGTTGTTCTGCGCCTGGCCGGGGCCGGGAACCGTCGTGTTGCGCGGCAGCTGGAGCAGACGCAGGCGACCGTATTCGTCGGCAACCTTGCCCTTTTCATTGCCCGCGTCGCCGCTGGCTGCGAAATAGCCAGTGAGGTTGTTGCGCGTTTGTCCTTCGATGGGCCGTGGAATGAAGCTCGACGTCAGCGAGAACGTGGGCTGTTCCTGACCTGGCATCTGCAGCGTCATGTAGTAGGGAGGCTGCATGAGCTGCTTGTCACGTGCGACCGTCGGGTCAAGCGGCGTCGTCCAGAAGTCCTGTTTCGTGTAGAACGAGTTCGCATCCGGAACGTGGTACTGCGTCAGCAGCTGACGCTGCACCTTGAAGAGGTCCTCCGGGTAGCGCACGTGGCTCATGAGGTCGCCGCTGATTTCCGAGATCGGCTTGAGCGCGTTCGGGAAGATCTTCGACCATGACTGCAGGACCGGGTCTTCTTCATCCCACGCGTACATGTCAATCGAACCGTCATAGGCATCGACGGCGACCTTCACCGAGTTGCGGATGTAGTTGACCTTCTGCGGCGGAAGCGCAGCCACAGCACCCTGGCGCTGGGTGTTGGAGTCTTCCGTGACGGCCTGCAGGACCTGCGGCGTCGAATACGGGTAGTTCGAGCTTGTGGTGTAGGCGTCGACAATCCACTTAATGCGGCCGTCCACGACAGTCGGGTACGGGTCGCCGTCCACTTCAAGGAACGGTGCGACCTTCTTGACTCTCTCCCGCGGCTTGCGGTTGAACAGAATCTGCGATTCCGGGTTGACCGCATCCGACAGGACGATCTGCTCGTCCTGGAACTTCACGGCGAAGGCCAAGCGATTGAACAGCTTGCCGACATTCGGTCCGCCATCCCCCTGGAATGTGGTGTAAACCTGAGCACCGCCGTCCTTGTCATCGTCCGTCGGGTAGTCGATCTCGCGCTTCTCGCCGTCCTCCGGGCCGCCGACAATCGAGTAGGTGGGCGACTGTTCGCCGAAGTAGACACGCGGTTCGTATTCGCCGAGCTCACCCGTCGGCGGGATGTTGTGTTCGAGGAACGCCGGGCGGCCATCCGCACCCTGCTTATTGCCGTAGGCTGCGACAACACCGAAACCGTGCGTGTAGACAACCGACTGGTTAAGCCACGAAGCCGTCGCCTGCGATTCCGGGTTCAGTTCACGAACCGAGATCACGGTGTCCTGCTGTTTTCCGTCGATCTCGTAGCGGTCAACGTCGAGCTGCTCGGGGAACGAATAGAAGGAACGCTGCTGCTGCAGCTGACGGAACGTGTCCGACACCAGATTCGGATCCAGCAGGCGAATAGAAGCCGCGGTGTCAGCGTCAGCCCTCAGGGCACCTCGTTCGCCTTCAGTGGAAGGCTTGTACTGCTGCACTTCGACATCGGCAATGCCGTAGGCATCGCGAGTCGCGTCGATGTTCCGCTGCAGGTAGTCCTTTTCCAGACTCTGTTCACTCGGCTGGACCATGAACTGCTGCACGGCTGCCGGCAGACCGATGATGGAAACCGCACCGAGAACCAGCAGCATGACAACCGAGACCACTGAGAGCTTCCACATGTCGCGAAAAGCGTTCGCGGCCAACAGAACTGCCACGACCACGGCAGCAATCGCGATGATGAGCAGAGCCGGGATCGTGATGTTCACGGCCGTGTAGCTGGCACCGGCCATAAGACCGGATTCGTCCATCAGCCTCGTGTAGCGCTGCAGGAAAATACGCCCTGCCTGCAGCAGAACCAGAATTGCTGCCGTCACGGCCAGCTGCACGCGTGCGGCTTTTGTCAGCTGAATGCCCTTTTCTTCGCCCGGACGGATACCGCCGAACAGGTAGTGGGCCACGGCTGCTGCCACGAGGGACAACAGTGCTGCCATTGCGAGGAAGTCACCGATGACCCTGAGCATCGGCAGAGAGAAGACGTAGAAAGAAATGTCGAGCCCGAATTCCGGGTCGGCTTTGCCGAACGAGGTGGGGTTGAGGAACAGAAGCACCTCTTTCCACGCGCCACTGAGCGACACACCGCCGATGCCGCCGATCACCAGCGGCATGACAATCGTCATGAGTCGACGCAGCGGTTCAATCGCCTCGCGGTAGCGGTCGAGGTTTTCCTGCTGCGGGGTCTGCGGCACATAGACCGGTCGTTTCCGGTAGGCCAGTGACAGCGGCAGGAAAACCGCGAACCCCATAACAATCAGGCCGGCGGCGAACAGGGCAATCCGAGTGATCCACTCCGTGGTGAACACCGCGAGGTAGTCAACCTGGGAGAACCACAGGACGTCCGTGTAGATCTGCGCAAACACCACGTAGAGCGCCAGCAGTGCGATGACCGCGGCAATCGTCAGCACGAGAGGCGATGGGCCCTTGCGCTTCGCTGTTTCCTGACTGTTGGACACGGGGTTCCTTTCGAAGGCTCTCACCTGTCGGCGCTGCACGAAGGCAGGTCGGATGTTCGGTCTTCTGCAATGTCCTCCAGCGCGGTTTTCGCTGCGTGGAGATTGTCGATTCTCACAACTGTGATGTCACGGCCCTTGGCGGCGTCGACCGCTTCTGCGCAGTTGTCACGCGGGGACAGGAAGTATTCGCTGCCGGCATCGTCTGCGGCGGCGACCTTCTGTCGCGCTCCCCCAATGGGCTGCACGGTGCCGTCGGCTGTGATCGCTCCGGTTCCGGCGACGTTCTTGTCACCTGCCAGAGGCCCTTCGGTCAGCTTGTCGATGATCGTCAGCGCAAACACCGTGCCGGCTGATGGGCCGCCGATGTTGTCGAGGTTGAACTTCACGTCGACGGGGAAGTCGAAGTCCTGGTTCAGCAGAACTCCCATCCGGTGTTTGCCGTCGATCATGGTCGGCTGGACCGTTTCGGTCCGCTCCTTTCCCCCGCTTTCGAGGCGGAGCTCCACCGGGCTGCCCTTCTCGACTTCCGCGTGGATTGTCTGCAGGGCGTCCGGACCTTCGACTTCTTTGCCGTTGATGGCCAGCACGGTGTCGCCCTGGGCGACTTTGCCGCGTGCCGGTCCGTCGGCAGGGTCTTCTGCCACTCGCATGCGGACTGTGTAGTCCATGCCGAGTTCGCTGAGCGCCGCGGCCGTGGCGATGTCCTGGGAGCTGGTCATCTGCGCCGTGTTGGTCTGGCTGACCTGCTCACCAGTTGTGTCCAGCGGGTACATAGATTCGGTCGGCACGACGGTTTCTGTCCCCTTGAGAACCCCCATGAATGCGCGCAGTGCGCTCATGTGGCGGTCGGGACCTCCCACCACGCCGACGGTGAGCATGTTGAGCTGCCCGTCAGTGGGATAGGTTTTCGCTCCCGTGATTTCGACGACGTCTTTGTCGGTGTCTTTGACTTTCCCCAGCGTGTTGAACACCGGGCCGGGGGTTTCGACCATGTACGGGACGGGCAGAACAACTGTGACCAACACGAGAACGAACGCGAGAAAGCTCGAAACGGCGAATGCGGAGATCCGCCTGCGGGGCTGGTCAGAGTGCCTGGCCACAGTGTCCTTTCAGTTGGTCGGCTTGAAGCATTCTAGTCGGTGCCGTGACGACACCACCATTCGGCGTTACGTCGAGAGCGAAATGTGCAGTCGACGGCGCTGAGTGGAAATCTTTTAGCGCTTCGCTTCGTTACCCTGAAAAGAACGATCAACCCATGGGGGCCAACATGAGTGATGACAAAGACCGTCCAGATGACGACCCGAGGAACAACATGTTCGGCATGTTCTTCGGCGGCGGGCAGGGGCCGTTCAACATGGATCCAAGCCAGCTGGGATCGATGATGAGCAGCTTCCAGTCAATGATGTCCCCTCCCGACCCAGAAGAAGCCGCCCTGCGGACAGCCGAAAGCGCTGTCCCCCAGCCGGACCCGACCGTGACCAACGAAACCAGCCAAGCCACGGCAGATGCGTTCCGCCTCGCCGAACTGTGGCTCTCAAAGGTGACAGACGCCTCGTCAGGGGCTGCCGGCGTTCAGGCACTCAGCCGCCGAGGCTGGGTCAAGGAGACGATCGGCGGTTGGCTGTCGCTAGCCTCCCCCATCCAGGAACGGACCGCTTCCGGACTCACAGAGAGCATCACGGAGCAGATTCCCGAGGAGATGCGCGGCTTTCTCAGCAGCGCACAGCCGATGCTTGCCTCCATGACAACGTCGATGTTCGCCTCCCAGCTGGGGCAGGCCGCCGCTGCACTGTCCGGCTCCGTGCTCACCGGCACGGAGTACGGTCTGCCGCTGGCATCAAGCCAGCGTCCCTCCATGGTGAGCGCAAACATCACGGGCTTCGCCGCTGAAATCGATGTCGACGTGACCGAGCTGCGCATCTACCTGGCCGCTCTGGAACTGGCACACTACGCGCTGTTTGCTCGCGCGCCGTGGCTGCGCAGGCACATTGAAGATGCCGTGCGCGCCTACGCCTCGACTGTCGAAGTCAACGGGGGCGCCCTCGGTGGCATCACACCGGACATGGATCCGCAGAAAATGCAGGAAGCGGCCGAACAGATGCAGAAGGACCTGTTCAAACCCGCCGATACGGCAGAACGCCGCGCCGCAGAACAGAACCTCCAGCGGCTGCTGTCAACGGTTGCAGGCTGGACCGATGTCGTTGCCTACGCCGCTGTCGAACCGCTTGAAAAGCGCGACCAGATTCGCGAAGCGCTGCGCGAACGCTACAGCACCCAGTCGGAAGCCGAAGCTGAATTCGCTTCGCTCATCGGGCTGAACATCCAGCCGACCCGCATGAACGACGCGGTGCAGCTGTTCACGTTCCTCGAGCAGACAGAAGGCGCTGAAGCACGTGATGCCGTGTTCAGCCAGGTGGAGTCCCTGCCGTCGGCCGTTGACCTCGACGACCCGCTGGGCTACCTGGAGCGCCGCAGCCCCGAAGCAGCCGACGCCGATATCGAAAACATGGACGAAGCTCTCCAGCGACTGCTGGACGAGGAATCCGGCAAGGACGACTGACGCCGGCTGAAGCAAGCAGCCAAACCGAAGCACAAAAGCGCCGCGGGGAGATCACCCGCGGCGCTTTTGTGTGCTGACGCAGCGCAGCGCTCAGCAGCGCCGCGGCTTATGTCTGTTCAGCTTTGCCTTGCTGCGGCTTCGGCGGCATCTTCGCCGTGCGCAAAGCCTTCGAGGAAGACTTCCGCTTCCTCCGCTTTCGGATGCCGGTTCGCCAAAGCGCGAAAAGCCGGTGAATGGTCGAGGTGCCGCAAATGGGCCAGCTCATGAACCAGGACTGCCTCGAGGACCCACCGGGGAACGTTCCGCAGACGGTCGGACACTCTGATATCCCCCGTCAGACCGCTTGCAGAGGCGAACCTGCGTCGCTGGTTCGCAACCCAGCGCACAGAGCCCGGCTCAATGCCGTCGGCGAAATAGCGGCTGTTGAGCTCCTCGGCGAGGGCTCGGAGTTCGTCGTCGCTGCGGGGAGCCAGCGCCCGGCGGCGCTGGGCACGTTCCAAAAGCCGAGCGATGCCGTCGAGGTTTGCTGCAACATTGAAACGCTGCGGAACAGCGAGCTTCCAGCCGTCGGCGGTCGGCTGCAGCGAGTATGTTTTCTTTCTGCGCGCAGAGCGCACCACAGTCATTTCTCCGCTGCGAAGCATTCGCTCAACATCTGCCGCCGTCATGGTCCAATCCAAGCAGAGGGCCCCACCGAGAACAAAGTGACGCGAACATGTCCAGAATGTGACCAACACCACGTGTTTAAATCCAACAGATTTCAAAAAATCATGCATTAACAGCCGAATTTCGCGGATTCTCGGGGCTGAACAGCCATCGACCACATCATCATCCACAGCTGTTTCCACAGGCGCGGGAGAAGTCTCCACAGAGAATCCACACGCGTCCACACTGCCACCCGGACTCCGCTTTGACGACGCCCCGTCGGTCCTTTAACTTTGAGGGACGGACCTGCGGAAAACGCAGTGATCACGGGCAAGGGGAAGGCTCGTGAACACTGACGGCCCTGCGGGTCCGCCTACTGAGCAGGGTCTGCACAGTGGCTTCGGCCCTCACCAGCCGACAGCCGCACAGCAGGCCCTGCTCGTGTTCTATCCACAGGTTTTCCACAGATGTAGAAACCGTCTTCCATCCGGCCAGCCCAGCAACGTAGATTGACTGCACTACCGGAGGTGAAGATGCTCATAATTGATCCGGCCGCCGCCGTCATCAGCCGAACGCACGCCTGTGTGCAGTTCGGAATAGATGACCCGGTCATCCTTTCAGGACTCAGCGATAGCGAATCCGCCCTCATCGACGCTCTGCGGCTGGGCGTTGAAGAAGACGACTTCGAACCTGAAGCACAGACACTCGGAGTCACAGCAAGCAGGGCGCACGAACTCCGCACACTCCTGACAGAAGCCGGAATACTCGTGACCACCCGGGTTCCCGGCACCTCGGCCCCCTGGCGTCTGCGCACGTGGGCGACCCAGAACTCGGCTGATCCCCTCGAGCTCGCGGCAAAAGTGCACCGCTCCCCCGTGTATGCCATCGGACCTTTCAATGATGAGTTCGCGACGGCAGCTGCTGCCGCAGGACTGCGAGCCGCGCCGGCGGACAGCAGCATTGACCCCCGCATCCACCCGGGCAGCCTCGTGATCATCACGGCAGTGTGGATGCCTGATCTGCTGAGCTCGGATGCACTGTTCGCCCGCGACATCGACCACGTCCACGCTGTCATCGGAGACCACTTCGGAACTGTCGGCGGAGTCATTGTGCCCGGTGCTTCACCGTGTTCCCGCTGCAGCGTGCTCTGGGCCAAACAGCATGACCCCGGATGGTTGGAAGCGTGGAAAGCCGTCCACCTGAGCGGACCGCGGGCTTCACTGGCCGACCCCGCACTCGTGGCCATTACGGCTGCCCACGCAGCCTCGCGGCTGCGCGCCAATCGGGCGGGAATGCCCGGCGCGCACAGCAAGCTGACCGTGTCAGATTGGGGATTCGAAGAAGACGCGGTGTCTTTCCACCCCGACTGCCAGTGTCGTCAGGGCTCCGATGCCGCTGCCGAATCTGCTGCAGTGATGTCTAGCAGTTCGGCCCCGAACTGAGCGAGTTTGACCGAGCCGAGACCAGGAATGAGAGCCAGTTGGTCCCGGCTGCGCGGAGAAGCTTCGGCAAGCGCGCTCAGCGTGGCCTGTGTCAGCACCATGTATTCAGGCACGCGCAGCTCTTCGGCTTTTGCCGCCCGCCACTGGCTGAGCTGCTGCAGCAGTCCGCTGTCAGCCGGAGCCGCACACGCGGCGCACCTGCCCATGCGCCGTTCAGCTGGCTGAGTGAGTGCCCTGCCGCACTGCCTGCAGGACTTCCCAGCCGAAGTGGCACGCGGTTCTTCTTCACGGTGAACAGGCTGCGAACCACGCATTTCACCAATAAACCGCGACACTTTGCGCTGGGTGCGAGCACCTGACTGTCGCATGCGCGCCCACGACATATCGAGTGAATCCCGGGCGCGGGTGACGGCAACATAGAACAGCCGGCGCTCTTCGGCGATATCGCGCGGAGTCAGCGCATAGGAAATTGGCATGAGCCCCTCGGTGAGGCCGATAAGGTGCACGCGGCTCCACTCCAAGCCCTTCGCTGCGTGCACACTGGCCAGCGTCACTCCGTCAACCGTGGGTGCGAACTGGTGTTCTCGCCGATCTTCCAGTTCCGCGCTGAACTGCGGCAGGGTGACCGGCAGCTCTGAGCTGCGCTGCATATCTGCGGCCAGCTGCACGAGGGAATTGAGCGATTCCCATTTTTCCCGCAGCGCTCCGGTAGCCGACGGCGGCTGAGCCTGCCAGCCGATGCTGGACAGCACCTCGGCAACAGCGGTGTCGAGTCTTTCCGTGCGCCGTGCCGCGGCAGAAGAGCGCAGTAGAACCATGGCCTCTTTGACTTCGCGGCGAGCAAAGAAGCGCTCTCCCCCGCGCAGCACATAGCTGATGCCGCGGGCTTCGAGGGCTTCTTCTATGGCCCGGCTCTGCCCGTTGGTGCGAAAGAGCACCGCAATGTCAGATGCGCGCGTGCCCTGTGCAATCTGCGCGGCTATCCGCTGGGCGACAGCGGCGGCTTCTGAAGCATCGTCTGCGTACTCCGAGGCGGACGGCGCCTGACCTCCTTCGCGCACCGCCTGCAGCTGCAGAGCTCCACTGCCGGTGTGGGCGAGGATCCGGTTGGCGGCTTCGACAATGGGCTGCCGCGAACGGTAGTTGCGCACAAGTTCGATGGTTGTCGTGTCCGCAAAGCGCTGCGCTGTGTTCAGCAGATAGTTCGATGTGGCGCCCGCGAAGGTGTAGATGGTCTGCGCGGGATCACCGACAACGCACAGGGAGTCCCTGTCGCCGAGCCAGCGCATCAGGAGGTCGTACTGCAGTGGCGAAACGTCCTGGAATTCGTCAACCACGAAGTGGCGATACTGACTATGCACGGTGGCTGCGAGGTCGGCACGCGAACCCAGCACTCCCGACAGCGTCAGCAGGACGTCTTCAAAGTCCAGCAGCCGGCGCTCTGTTTTGAGGTCGCTGTAGCCGCGCATGATGTCGACAACCGCGGAAACGCTGAGCCCGCCCGGCAGTTCACGATTACGCGCCTGCTGCGCGTAGTCCTCAATGCCCAGGAGGCTCACGGCCGCGTATTCGATTTCCGATGCGACGTCGCGGACGAGTTCGCGTTCGACCGTCATGCCAAGATTTCCCATGACGCGGGCAACAGCCCCGGCTTTGTTGGGCATGAGCTCCGGGAACGGACCTTCGGCGAACATGGGCCAGAAATAGCGCAGCTGGCGCAGGGCCGCAGCGTGGAATGTGCGGGCCTGCGCGCCGTCGACACCGAGTGAGCGCAGCCTAGAGCGCATTTCTCCCGCAGCCTTTGCGGTGAATGTCAGGGCCAGAGTCTGTTTGGGATCGCGCTTGCCGGTGAGCGCCCCATAGGCGATGCGGTGCGTCATGGCCCTGGTCTTTCCAGTGCCCGCACCGGCAAGGACTACGAGCGGGCCGCCGCTGTGTTCGGCAACTGCCCGCTGCTGGGCGTCCAGCGCTTCCAGCAGCTGTTCCGCTTTGGATGTCACAGCAGCTGTTCTCCGTCGAGCCAGGCACTGATGATCTGCCCGGCAATTGAGACTTCGCCGGGCAGAGACAGCGAACCGTCCGCTGTTCCGGTTTTTATGTCTTCGCGACTGAACCACTTGACGTCGGCGATTTCATGGCCGTCTGCCGCAATCGCAGCAGACCGCGCTCGCGCAGCAAAGCCGAGCATGAGTGAGCACGGAAACGGCCACGGTTGGGAACCGAGATAGCGAATGGTGTCGCAGTCGATGTCGGATTCTTCGTGGACTTCGCGCCTGACCGCCTGCTCCAGGGTTTCACCGGGTTCAACGAAACCGGCGAGGAGCGAGTACCGGCCTTCGGGCCACAGCGCGTTGTTGCCCAGCAGAATGCGCTCCGTGCCGGCGTCGTCAGTGTGCAGCACCGCGGTGATGACGGCCGGGTCGGTGCGGGGGAAGTGTTCCGTGCCGGCTTCCGGGTCAACCCGCACCCATCCCCCGGCTGAGGGCACCGTGGGGTCGCCCGTACGCGGTGAATGGGTGTGGGTTCTGTGCCAGTTATCGAGTGCCACAGCGGTCGTTGCCGCATCGATGTCGGTGTCGCTGAGCTGTGTTGCCAGTGCGCGCAGATCAACCCAGGTGGGATCGTCCATTGTCGTGCCGACCGCCGGGGCTAACAGGAAGTCGTCAGCAGAAGCTGCGGAGTCATCGAGAACAGCGCTGTCCGCGGTTGAGCGACCGGCGTCGTCAAGCAGCAGCGCCACGAGGTCCGCGGTGTCGCTGCGACCGATGTAGACCCTGGTGCCGGTCAGGCCTTCCCAGTGCTCCTTGAGCTGGGCCACCCTGAACAGGTGCAGGCCTTCACGGGAGACGAGCATGCTGCCGCGGTGGCAGAAGAAGACGCGCGTGCTGCTGCGAGCCAGGACGTCGGCAATGCTGCCGTCAGCACCGCGATCAGTGTGATTGCGGTCGGTTCCAACACGAGCCAGCGAGCGTGCTGGCAGCTGGTAGCGGTTCATGTCCACCACGATAGCCGCCGGCACTGACACAGATCTGACACGCGCCTTCGCGAACCTGAAGTGCTGGTCGCACCCGGGTAGATTGGAGGAGTGGACACTTTCGATCTTCGTGCAGTAGCAATCAGCACCGTCATGCTGGACGGGTTCAAGGCCAAGCGCTGGAAACGGCTCGATGACGAACGCGGCCCGCGCCTGCTTGTCAGCGACGGTGAGCGCACTGTCGTCGTAGCGGCCTTTGACCAGGCCGCAGCAATTGATGCCGAGGCCGAAAAACTCGCATCAGCCGTTCTGCGCTCCATTCTGCCGACCGAGCGCAGCTTTGCCGTGCCCCGCGTCATTGAGTCGCGGACCTTCCGCCCGGGACAGATCAGCGAAGAAGAATGCTGCATCGCGATTTCCCAGCCGCTCGAGGGTGCGCCAATGTCGACGGAGGATTTCCGCACCGCCCCGAGCCACGTTGATTCTCTGGCCGAGATTCTGGCGGTTCTGCACGGTGCCGAAACAGGGCCGATTGCCGATGCGGGGCTCGTGGTCCACGAACCTCAGGAGGCCCGGAGCCTCCTGTGGGACCTGCTGGACCGAGGTGCCGCCACCGGCCGCGTACCGTCGCAGCTGCTGGAGAGGTGGGAAACGGTTCTTGAAACTCCCTCCCTGTGGCATTTCCTGCCGGTTCCTCTGCACGGTGATCTCACAATTGATGCGCTGCGCACCAACGGCGAGTCGATTGTGACGGTTGCCGATTTCAGTTCGCTGCGCGTGGGCGATCCCGCCGTCGACCTCGAAGCTGTTTCGCACCTGCTGGAACCTGAGGACTTCAACAGGTTTTTCGAGCTCTACACGGAGCATGTCCGACACGATGATGCCGGTCTGCGCAGCCGCATCGACCTGCGCAGCGAAATGGCTGTTCTCGAGCTCCTTTTGGCCGCTGTTGATTCTGGCGACAACGCGCAGATCAAGGAAGTCGAAGAAATGCTGGCGGACCTTGCCGAACTCATTGTTCCGCAGGGTGACAGTGACGCGGCGGGTGGGGAGCCGAAGGAGGGAACAAAGACGACGGATGACTCCGACGGTCTGCGCCCGCTGTCCTTCGACTCCCCCGATGACGACGGTGAAGCCACCGACATCATCAGCCGCTGACAGCGGCCTCCAGCTCTTCCCAGCTGAGCAGGGTCCGCTCGCTGCTGTCTGCGCCGGCAGCCGCGAAGCGCACAACGGTGTCGCTGCCCAAAAAGTAGAAGGCCGCTGACACTTCCCGTCCCGCAAACTGCGGCATGCGGGCGACGGCGTGGGCATACATCGAAAGCTGAATCGCTCGGTCTGCCATTTCGCGTTCGCTGTAGGGCGCAGAGCCGGTCTTCCAATCGACAACCTCGAGTGCTGTGCCGGTGTCGAATACCGCATCGATTTTTCCAGAGATGACCTTCGGACCGACTTTGAGTTCAAAGGGAAGTTCGACTCCGGCAGGTGTGCGTTCGGCGAACTCTGACGCTTCGAACCGCTTCTTAAGCTGTTCCAAGCGTGCCCTGTCCCTATCTCCCAAACGCCTGGGCGTGTAGTCGTCCAGTTCAAGCAGGCTCGACTGACCGAACCTGTTCTCGACCCACGCGTGGAATTCTGTACCGAGAGCCGCAGCCGAAGAGGGCTTCTGCGGCATGGGACGGCTGCGTTGCCGATCGAATTCTTCGCGGTCGCCCACGAAGTCAACGAGAGCTGTTGTCGACAAGCGGCTGAGTTCGGCAGGCGCACTGTGCGGTTCTGGCTCAAGGAAAGCCTGTGCGCTCCTGGCCAGCCCTCCGATATCCGGCATGCTTTCGAGGTCGCGAAGGTTAGTGCCCGAAGCTGACCTGTATTCAGCAATGAGCTCTACGCGCTGCCTGAACGTCTGCTCAGCAACCACCGGCGGCCACACCAAGCTGGTCATAGGCCTGGCACTAGGGTCAGCGGCTTCGGGCAGTGCGACTTCCCGGCCAAGTGCTTCGGTGATCTCCTCCAAGAAGGGCGACAGGGTATTCGGTTTGGTGCGGCTGGTCATTGCTGAAGCGCCCAGCCACAGGTGCGTTTCCGCACGGGTGACGGCAACGTAGGCCAGACGCCGTTCTTCGGCTTCGTGGTCCGCTTTGATCTGCTCGCCGAGCGAACCTGCGAACAGCTCTTTCATGTCTTTTGCGGTGCTGAGATTCTGCCGTGTTGTGTCGAGGTCGGCCAAGTGCTGCCTGTCTCCGCGCAGGGGGTAGGGCAGTTCGGCTCCCGCCAGCCATGCTTTTGTGCTCCTGGGCAGAGTAGGGAGATCGCCGACGGTGTTGTCGGGGACCGCCACAGCACTGAACTCAAGACCCTTGGACGCGTGAATCGTCATAATCTGGACGGAGTCGGGGTCGGCTTCTTCTGCGGCAGCTTCGAGGGCTTCGCTTTCTTCAGCCACCATGAGCCAGGCAAGGAAGTCCGCCGCCGCAGCAGACGGGTGCTGAGCACCGTAGTTCAGCGCCATGGCCTTAAGCGAATCGATGGCCCTGCGATGGGGTTCGGAATTGGGCAAAGCCTCGATGTCGAGGTCGAGGTTGAAAACGCGGATCGCAGCACGCAGCGCGTCAACGGGCGATGACGCACTTCGGCGAACTGTTCTGAGCCGCCGCGCCAAGGACTGCAGTCTGCTGATCGCGACAGCCGACAGTCCTGCTCGATCAACAAGATCATCCAATGTGGCGTCGTCGGCGAATTCGTCGATACATTCAATGAGAGTAGGCACCGCGTCTTCTTCAAGACCTTCTGAGCGCAGTCGGCAGAAGCGGTTGAGAGCTCGGATGTCTTTTGCACCCAGTGCTGCCTGCGGTCCGCTCAGCAGCCGCATCACCTCGCTCGATGCCGTGATGTCCACTGCGGCAGCAAGAGCGGCGACAGCATCGGCCGTGTAGGGGTTGTCGAGCGAACCGCGTGAGCCGACAATCGCATATGGAACGTCCGCCGCCCGCAGAGCGTCAGCGATCGGTCCGATGGATTTGCGAGCCCGCACAAGGACCGCCCGGGTGCCCGTCCGCTCCTTCATCCACAGCGCAAGGTCACGGTACTGGTCGAGGCCGTATTGGATATCTGTGCTGCCCGATGTCGTGCAGATTGTCACAGTGCCGTGGGTCGCCTCGTCTGGTTCGGGCGCAGCCTGGGTGCCCTTTGCGGCGCGCGATTTGTGCTCCAGCTGCTTCGCTGAGGTTGCCGAGATCGCAGTGAGCTTAGCTGAGACAGCGTTTGCCGCGTCCAGAATGAGCTGCGCATTGCGGAAAGAAATGCTGAGCGAGTATTCCTGCGCGGGCTGGCCGTTGAACCTGAACTTTTCCGGGAAGTCGCGAAGGCTGCCAGCCGAGGCTCCACGCCAACCGTAGATGGACTGGCGGTAGTCGCCGACCGCGGTGACGGCTTTGTCAGAGAACAGCTTCTCAAGAAGTTTGAACTGGCTGTCCGAGGTGTCCTGGTATTCATCAAGCAGAATGATGTCCCAGCGGCCGCACTCCTCACGTCGGGCTTGTTCGTCAGCGGTCATGATTGTGTAAGCGGAAGCGACCTGGTCAGAGAACTGCATGCGCCCGGTTTCGCTCTTGTGCTCTTTCCATCGACCGGCCAGCACCGCGTACTGTTTTTTGCGCAGCAGCGATTCGATGAGCTCAGATGTCCCTGCTTCCACCACCGCGGCGACAGCTCGGTCAATGAATTCTGGTGACAGTGTGCGAACTCCGGCAGCTTCACCGGCCAGTGTTTCTAAACGTGCGGCGAGGGCTTCTTTTTCCTCTTTGGGAATGCGCTTGCGGCGAACCGCGGCTGCGTGTTCTGTCAGGTTGTCCGAACTGACCGCATCTGCCAAAGACGCATCGAGGTACGTGATCACGTCGTCTGACGTTTTGAGGTGTTCGTCAATCTGCGAGGCCAGGTGCAGAGTGTCCTTGATGACCGTGGCTCGTGATTTTCCAGCCGGAATATCGGCATCGGCCGCTTGGTCGACGAGCGAACCGAATTCCTGGATGGCTTCCGCATCGTCGAGGATGGTGGTTCCGTCTTCGATCCCGATGCTCAGACCGTACTCACTGACGAGTGCCGAGGCATAGGAATTGTAGGTCTGCACGGTTGGTCCGAACATCGTGTCCAGTGGGTCTCGCTCACTGTCCTCTCCCCTTTCGCAGGGCCTGCCTTTGGCTGCCTCGTAAGCCTCGAATGCGCTGATGAAACCGTTGATGCGCTTGGCGAGTTCGCCGACTGCTTTGCGGGTGAAGGTCAGCGCGAGGATACGGTCCTTGGCAACGTAGCGGTTAGCCACCAACCACAGCACTCGCTGCGCAATGACAGCGGTCTTGCCGGAACCAGCGCCTGCGACCACGACAGCCGGTTCATCGACCGGGCTTTCGATGATCTTCTTCTGTTCGTCAGTCGGCATGGGCTTGGTGCCGTCTTTGAGCGGTGTGCCGACGATCTGGGCGAGGTCGTCCGCTGAATAGAACGGAGGCTTGCAGTTCACGATTCGTCCTCTCCTGTCTGAACAGCGGGGCAAGAGCGCTTCACGGGGCAGAAGCGACACGCTTCGGCACTCGGTGTGGCAGGGAATTCTGCGGAGCGAATGCCGGCAGCTGTTGGCCGCACTTTCTGAGCCAAGAATTCCTCGCGCGTTTCCCCCGTCATGGGGTCCTGCATACGCCGATTCGATGTTCCGCCAGTCCCGGCGGCTTTGCGCGGGTACATGAGCATGCCGCCTCCGGACTCAGCGCCGTACTCTGACAGCGGCATCGGCTGGCCGTCCTCCCCTACGATGCGGACTTTCGGCAGACCCATGGCCGCTTGGTATGCCCCCAGCTGAGGGTCGTTCTGCGCGTCCTTCAGGGATTTCGGCGTTTTCGCGGTTTTGAAGTCGACGATGTGCAGGCGGCCGTCGCTGTCACGTTCCAGCCGGTCAATGCGCCCGCGGATCCGCCAGCCCTCACCGCTGTCGGCAGCCAAAGTCATTTCGGAGCCGATGAATTCATAGCCCTCACTGCGCCGACCCACAAGGAAGGCGTTGAGGTTGGCCACCATGTCGAGGCCTTCGGCATACTGCCTGTCGCGTTCCCACTGGGAGGGGAATTCCAAGAGAGCAAAGCCTTCTTCAAACGCTTCTTTCAGCTCCGCATAACCGCCCTGCGGGTATTCTTCGGCCAAAGAGTGCACGAGAGTGCCGATCTTTTGGGCGTTGGTGGACGGCATCGTGCCTGCGTGGCGTGACAGCAGCCATTTGAGCGGGCACTCCAGAAATGTTTCCAGGGTCGACGGCGAAATCGTCACGGGAACATCCGGAGCGGCTGAAGGTTCAGCCGTTGACCGTTCACGCCAGGCGCTCCAGGTTTCCGGCGACGCTGATTCGATGCCGGCATTGGCAAGGCTGGCCAGCAGCTGTGCCCACGGCTTGGGGTCGGTGCTGTTTTCAAACTGGCCGCGCGCATAGCCCACAAGTTGGCGCATGGATGCTGGCCCCACGCTCGCGTCGTCGCTTTTTGGACCAAGAATTCGCGGCTCGGCCGCGGAGTGCGTGCCCTCGCGGCCGAACTGCGCGGCGGCTTTCTGAACGTGTTCGAAAAACACCGACGGCAGGATTTCACCGTCGTTGACGGCGAGAACCACCGCGTTTGAGCGAGCCCGCGACAGTGCTGCTAGGAACATGCGGCCTTCGTCACGGACGGTGTCCCTCTGCAGCTTGCGGTAGCTGTCCCCCGTACCAGCATCGACGGGGCGAGCGCTGTCTTCGGCTGACGTCCACTCGGCGTCACGCCAAGCACCAGCGGCCAGATTGTCGTCGAGCTGCTGCTGTAGGAAGACCGAGCCGCGCACCCGGGTGTTTGGCCACGTGCTCTCCTGGACATCGGCGATGATGACGTGCTCAAAGTCGCGGTGTGCGACTGCCGCCGGTGTGGTCACCGAGACTTCGCGACTCTGTCCGGAGTGTGCCAGGGAGTCCTGCGCAACTGCCTGGCTCAGCACCGTCTGGGCAAAGCTTTCGGCTTGGGCAGTTGCTCTGTCGGTGAATTTCTGTGCCAGCGTCTGCAGGCGGATGACGGCGTCGAGGTCGCCGTTGCGTTCGTCTTCGGGATCGGATTCTGCGCGGCGCTGCCATTCGTCGGCAACGTCGAAAGCGTCCCAGACTTCCCACACTGCGCTTTCCGGATCGAGCTTGCGCGCACCTTCCGCCGCCGTCAGAACGCGCTGCAGCATGCGCACAATCCGGTGTCCCGCCGCGGTGTTCTCTGCTTGCGGTCCCCCGTCCGCGCCCACAGCACCATCCGCTGCATCAGCACTATCAGCGGTTTCGGCACGCCGGTCGATAGCGCTGAGCAGAAGCGCCCCCAGGCTGGTATCGCTGGTGTCTTCCCGACTGTCAGTGCGCAGCAGTGCTCGCCGCAGGCTTCCCGCGCCGACCGCGTCGAGTTCACCGTAGGGGCCTGCCGCGATGTCTTCGCACAGGCGTTCGCGCTCACCGGGTTCTGGGTTTTCGCCAAGGGCGAGCAGGCGCAGGATGTGCGCGGTTGCCGGTTGGGAGCTGAGCGGCTGCACCTGTTTCTGCACCGGAATCCCGTGTGCTGCGAGTTCTGCCGCGAGCGCGGATGCGGTCCCGGATGAGCGCGACAGCACCGCGATGTCGTCCCATTGCGTGCCTTCGTCGTGCCAGGTGCGAATGAGCGAGGCAGCCAAGCGCGCTTGCTCGGAATGAGTGCCCACGGCGGCGGTGGACACGGTCGAGGTCCCGGCTGCGAAGTCTTCCGGCGAAGCTGGGACGTGCCGACGGTGAAGATCGCGGGAGATGATGCGGGCCAGGGAATCATAGACGCGGCGAATGCCGCCGGCCCCGCGGTGCATGTGTGCGGCACCGTCGATGGTGAAGGTCTGCGTGCCCGCTGCCAGGTGCCTGAACAGCCGGCCGCCGGCGCCGCGGAATCCCTGCACTGTCGTGTCCGGGGATGTCCACAGGCCGATGGTCGTGCCTTTGGCTTCGAGTGCCAGCAGGAAATCAAGCGCGGTGTCGGGGAAGTCCTGTGCAGAGTCCAGCAGAATGTGGGTCGGCACCGTTTCCGAAGAGAACGACCAGCTGTTCCCGGCTTCCGCGCTGTCGCCGGCGACTACCGAAGCTGCGTGGGCGAAGACCGCGGCTGTGTCGACGCCGCCGAAAACGGGGATCGCAAGGAGGCCTTCGTAATCCTGCAGGACGCGAGCCAGGGCCTGCCATTCCTGCAGGCCTCGCCTTTTGCCCAGCCGTTTCAGTTCATCCGATTTCATGCCGTAGCCCATAACGGCGTTCAGTGCATCGCGCATCTGCCGACGAAAGCCGGAGGTGTCACGGAGTTCTCTGCTGAAGCCCGGCGGCCATTCGGGACCGGAAACCCGTCCGGATTCAAAGCCTTCGAGAATAGAGGCCAGCAGGTATTCCTGGTCTGCACCGGAAATGAAGTCAAGCGGCCGGCCGTCTACAGCCGTCGAATGCGCTGATACGAGCGAAAAAGCGTAGGAGTGGACCGACCGGGCTGCCGGTGCGGAGCGAATGGTGTCGGCACTCGGCAGACGATCGCGCAGGGTGTCTGCGTGTTCGCGGCTGGGAGTGAGCGCAAGAACGGATTCGTGTCCCCCACGCCCAGCCAAAACGGAGTAGGTGTTGATCAGCTGTTCGGTCTTTCCTGTACCGGGACCGCCGAACACCGCCGTCCGCTGCCCGGCAAGCAGGGATTCAACCGCCGCGTCGTCCACACCAGCGCGCTCTGCGTCCCTGCTTTTTGCACCCGAGTTCGTCATCATGCTCCTATGAGACCACGAACCACTGACATAAGGGCCGCACGCACAGAAAAAAGATCTAGAATGGTCAGTCGTTCACCGCGGAACAGCTCCTGTCTCCGCGTCCGTCGTCAGATAAGAGTCACACAATGCCGCCGACACCTCGTATGAGACGCGCGCAGCGCCGCGCGCAGATCATCAGCATCGCTACCCGCCAGTTTGCCCAGGAGGGCTACCACGCGACGTCGATGGATGCGATTGCTGCGAGCATCGGAGTGTCCAAGCCCGTCCTGTACCAGCACTTCGAATCGAAGCTTGACCTGTTCCTCACGGTCCTTGACGAGGCGATTGACAACCTCAACCGAATGCTCGCCACTCTGCTGGACTCGGTTCATGACCGCCGCGAGCGCGTGTACTCGACCATCAAGAGCTTCTTCATGTTCGCGGTTGAGGACCGCAACGCCTTTGATGTCCTCATGCGCGCCGACAACGAAAACGACGAAAGCCGTCAGCACTGGCGGGATGCTCTGGACAGCTTCGCCGACACGGTGAGCCGTTCCATCCGCCGCGACACCGAGGTCACGGAGGCCGAAGCGAACATCCTCGGCCACGCTCTTGTCGGCATGGCGAAGCAGGCGGCGTTCGAATGGTCCCGCAACCGCGACTACGATCCTTACGAAAGTGCTCGTCTTGTCGGCATCCTCGCTTTTGACGGGCTGTCGGCGATTGAAGATCCCCAGGTTGACCTGCATCCGGGGGAATAAGCGCAGCCTCGTGTGAGGTTGCCTCTGCGAACCGCGAACCCGCCAAGGAGGCGCTATGGAAATCAAAATCGGCATCACACAGTCCACTCGTGAAATCGCCATCGAATCTGACCTTGATGCTCAGCAGCTGAAGGACCTTGTCGATTCCGCGTTGAAGGACGGCACTCCTCTCGTGCTGGAGGACGGTCAGCGTCGCGTTGTCGTGCCGGCTGATTCCATTGCCTATGTTGACTCCGGCCCGTCCACGCAGGGTCGGGTCGGCTTCGGCATCAGCTGATCGGCTAAGTCAAAAGGGGAGGCTGTGGGCCTCCCCTTTTTCCTGTTCGCACGGGTTTTTCTTTTGTCACCGCTCCTGACTCACGAGGCGCCGCTGATCTCCCGCTGCCCCGCTCAGTCAGGTGCGCGCTCGGGTCAGGCGGTCAGCCCGAGGTCCGACATGCGCTTGGAGTGCCCGGCGAGCAGCCTCTGGAGAAGAGCTTCGTCGGGCTTTTCGAATACTGTGTTCGGGATTGCGGCGAATTCGCGGATGCGGGTGAGAGATTCGGCGACGAGCTTGCGTCCCCACAGTGCCAGGCGGCTGCCGATCACCTCGTCGTCGGCCACGACTGAACGCAGGCATTCCCGGAGATAGTCGGCAGAGCGTGTATCATCGAACACGGAATCGACGACCTCTCGACTCTTGGAGTCAAGAGCTGTGAGGGTGCTTCGACAGTATTCGGTCATGATCCCGTCGTAGACGTAGACCTTCATGACGGATTCGTACCAGTCTTTGGGTCGAGTGCGTTCCCGGAAAGCGCGGAACGAACCCGCCTGGCTTTCCATGAGGCTCGTCAGATCCCCGCCCAAGTCCGCCACCCGCGACGCCAGCCGCTCGAAGTGTTCGAGCGAGTGCCCCGCAAGACGCGCAAGGCCGATGGATTCGCGGATGCTCGGCGCGTGCTGTGAGTCCGTTGATGTGAGTTCAAACGTCGAAAGTGCGTGGAAGGCCAAAACGGACAGCGTTGCCGCGTGGACTTCTTCAGGCGTGTTGGAGTGGGGCATGGCCCTAGCCTAACCGCCGCGAGTGCGTTCGCCGCACCGGATAGACAATAGGAAAAATGTGACTGAACAGAAGACTTTTGCTGACTTCGGGGTTTCCGGCCCCATCGTCGCGGCTCTTGCCGATCACGGCATCACCGAGCCCTTCCCCATTCAATCGATGACTCTGCCGATCGCCCTCGGCGGCGCCGACATCATCGGTCAGGCGCAGACGGGCACCGGCAAGACCCTCGGCTTCGGCCTACCGCTGCTGCAGCGCCTCGATGCGCCTGTCCGCCCAGAGTTCGCTCCGGCCGAGGGCTCAACCCCCGAAATCCCCGAAGCCGGACGCGCCCCGCGTGGGCTCGTCGTCGCACCAACGCGTGAACTCGCCCAGCAGGTTGCCAGCGAACTCGCGACTGCGGCAGAAAAGCTGCAGGTCAAGGTCGTCACGATCTATGGCGGTCGGGACTACGAACCGCAGATTGAATCGCTCAAAGCCGGCGCCGATGTCGTCGTCGGAACTCCGGGCCGCCTGCTCGACCTGTACGGCCGTCGGATTCTCAAGCTCAGCGAAATCACGACCGTCGTCCTCGACGAGGCCGACGAAATGCTCGACCTGGGCTTCCTGCCGGATGTTGAGCGGATCATCGCCGCTCTGCCAGCGAAGCGCCAGACGATGCTGTTCTCGGCAACCATGCCCGGTGCGGTTGTCACAATGGCTCGCCGCTACATGCACCAGCCCACCCACATTCGGGCTGCAAACGAACAGTCGGCGCACGAAAAGACGGCGAACATCAAGCAGTTCGCCTACCGCGCCCACGCTATGGACAAGGCCGAGCTCGTCGGTCGTGTACTGCAGTCAGAGGGTCGCGGCCGCACCATCATCTTCGCCAAGACGAAGCGCACTGCCGACCGTCTGGCCGAAGAGCTCACGGACCGTGGTTTCAACGCCCGCCCGCTGCACGGTGACCTCAACCAGCAGGCGCGCGAGCGTGCTCTGAAGAACTTCCGCACCGGCAAGACCGATGTTCTGGTCGCCACCGATGTCGCTGCCCGCGGCATCGACGTTGAGGACGTCACCCACGTCATCAACTACCAGTGCCCGGATGACGAAAGCACCTACATTCACCGCGTGGGACGCACCGGTCGTGCCGGCAGCACCGGCATTGCGATCACGCTCATCGACTGGGATGACATTCCGCGCTGGAACATGATCGCCCGCACCCTTGAGCAGGACCTCGAGGCGAAGGAAACCTACTCCACGTCACCCCACCTGTTCGAAGAGCAGAACATCCCCAAGGGCACCAAGGGCCGGCTGCCGCGAGCACAGTCCGCAAAGTCCGAAGGCTCAGGCTCCGGCCGCGGCGAGAACCGCCGTTCCGGCCGCGGCGAGCGTCGTCGTGATGACAGCAAGCCGCGTCGCCCACGCCGCCGCACTCGCGGAGGCAAGAGCGTTGAGAAGGGCTCGGATGCGCAGAAGTCCGATCCCGCACAGCAGGCGAAGACCTCTGATGGGGATGCACCCAAGCGCCGTCGCCGTCGCCGCCGCACCCGAGGCGGAGCGCAAGAAGACTGACGGGTTCCGGCGGGTGCCGGGCGGGTCAGGCGTGAAGGACTTCGACGCCGCGGGCTCGCTCTGCTATTCGCTCCAGCTGTTCCGGCTCGGTGATGTTTTCACCGAGCCGGTTTGGCTTTCCGGCGCCGTGATAGTCGGATGATCCGGTCACAATGAGGTCGTGTTCTGCCGCCATGCGGCGCAGTCGGCGTCGCCCCTCCGGAGGATTGTCCCGGTGGTCGATCTCCAAGCCGTCGAGTCCCGCTTCGATGAGTTCGGCGATGGCAGCGTCACCGAGCACGCGGCCGCGTGCTGATGCAAGAGGGTGGGCGAACACGGCTACTCCCCCGGCATCGTGAACCATGCGCACGGCATCGATTGCGGATATTGCCGGAATCGGCACGTAGTAGGGCCCGCGCGGTGACAGCAGGTGCGCAAAAGCCGCACTGCGGTCGGCGGCGAATCCGCCGGCTACGAGGGCGTCGGCAATGTGCGGCCGTCCGATTGTCGCTTCAGGGCCGACAACGGCCAGAAGGTCGTCCCAGTTCAGCGGGTAGTCGCGGCTGAGCAGTTCGACCATGCGCTGGCCGCGTTCAAGGCGGGCTTTGCGCATATCGGCAACCGCGGCGGAAAGTTCGGCCCCGTCTGGATTGTGCAGGTAGCTCAGCAGGTGCACTGTCACACCGTCGTGTTTGCACGACACTTCCATACCGCGCACCAGGCTGATGCCTTCGCGTTTGGCAGCCACGGCCGCATCGGCCCATCCGCGAACCGTGTCGTGATCTGTCAGCCCCACAGTTTCAAGCCCCACCTGCGCGGCTTCTTTCAGCAGTTCTTCGGGCGTTTGAGTGCCGTCGGAAAAGCTCGAGTGGGTGTGCAGATCGATCGACATGCCACACAGTCTACTGAGCCGGATGACACGGCGGCACTGGCGACTATGCTGGAGTCATGACTACCGATCAGGCTCTTGATGACCGTGTCAACAACCGCTCCCGCAGGCCGAACTCGAAGGCCTTCCGGGATTTCGTAGCTCAGGGCTGGGAGCGCACTCCCGTTCCCGCCGAAGCACTCGAAGCCTCCCGCTTCACCCCCGCCCGCCGTGAGGCAGTCTCCAAGGCATTCCCGGGCGAACGGGTTGTCGTTCCCGCCGGCAGCCTCAAGGTCCGCTCGAACGACACCGACTACCCCTTCCGCCCGCACTCCGCGTTCATTCACCTGACCGGGCTGCACGCTGACCTTGAGCCCGACTCTGTTCTCGTGTTCGAACCCACCGAGGACGGCCACAACGTCACGTTCTACTTCAGCCCGCGCGCTGGAGCGGACACCGAGGAGTTCTTCTCGGATGCCCGCTACGGCGAATACTGGGTCGGCAAGCGCCCGGAACTGGAAACCATGGAGACCATGACCGGCATGGCGTGCCGGCCCATTTCCGAAGCCGGCGATTCCATTACGAAGGACCTCGGCAGCACCTCGGTGCGTCTGCTGCGCGGTGCCGACAGCAGCATCGAAGCGCAGGTTGATTCCGCCCGCCAGGCTGTTCAGGCCGACCTCGAGGCCAGCCAGGCCGGCGATGACGAGCTCGCCCAGTTCCTGTCCGAGCTGCGCCTGATCAAGGACGACTACGAAATCGGCGAAGTCCGCCGCGCTATCGCAATCACCCGTGAAGGCTTCGACCACATCATCGACAGCCTCGACGAAGCCGTCGGCCACCACCGCGGTGAGCGTGTCATCGAAACCGCGTTCTGGAAGGCTGCCCGCACCGAGGGCAACAACGTCGGCTACGAAACGATTGCCGCTTCCGGCAACAACGCCTGCACGCTCCACTGGACGAAGAACACCGGCAAGGTCAACCCTGGTGATCTGCTGCTGGTCGATGCCGGTGCTGAGGCCGACAGCCTGTACACGGCTGACATCACCCGCACGATTCCCATCAGCGGTACTTTCTCGGACGTGCAGGCCCGCATCTACGACGCGGTTCTGGAAGCCGCGGACGCTGCTTTTGCGGTTGCCGGTGAGCACGTCAACCGTCCCGTGAAGTTCGCAGAGATTCACGATGCCGCTATGCATGTCATTGCGCACCGCTTGGAAGAGTGGGGTCTTCTGCCGGTTACTGCCGAAGAGGCGCTCAGCCCTGAGGGCCAGCAGCACCGCCGGTGGATGGTCCACGGAACCAGCCACCACCTCGGGCTCGATGTTCACGACTGCGCCCAGGCGCGTGCCGACATGTACCTGGGTGCTGACCTCAAGCCGGGCATGATCTTCACGATTGAGCCGGGCCTGTACTTCAAGGAAGAGGATCTTCTGCTTCCCGAGGAATACCGCGGCATTGGCGTGCGGATCGAGGACGACATTCTCGTCACCGAGGACGGCGTTGAGAACCTGTCGGCCGGCTTCCCGCGGACTCGCGAAGAAATCGAAGCGTGGGTTCAGGGGCGCAGCTGAGTGGAACTCGGCCGTCTGCTTCCCGGGGTCGGCCCCGAGCACATCGGGGTGAGGGTCGGCACGTGCGCTGTGGGTTCTCTCAGCGGCGTCACGGCTCTCATTCCGCCTGCGGGAAGCACAGTCGGGGTTGACTCCCGAGGTGGAGGCCCGGCTACGCACGAAACCGACATCGCCCGCCCGGGAACCCTTCCGTTCGGGGCGGACGGGATTGTGCTGACCGGTGGCAGTGCGCTGGGACTGGCTTCAGCCCGCGGGGTGCAGGACCGGCTGGTCGAGTCCGGTGTGGGCACGCCTGTTGCCGGCACGCGAGTCCCGATTGTTCCCGCCGCCGCGATTTTCGACATCGGCCGCGGAGGCGCGCCTACTCCCCCATCTGCTGAGGATGGGTACCGGGCTGCCGAGAACGCACTCGGCCGCCGGGCAGCCAGCGGTTCCGTTCTGTATGAGTCTCGTGGCAGCACGGGTGCCGGGATCGGCGCGTGGACGGGCCGCGGTTTTTCCCGAGGCGGAATGGGCTGCGCGTCAATCTTCACCGCGGGCGGGCACTGGGTCAGTGCAGTCGTCATCGCCAATCCGATGGGCACTCTGTTTGAGCCCGGCGGCAGGCTTGCCGCCGCGGGTGTGCTCAATACCTACGGAATGCAGCTGCCGACTGTCGATCCGGATGAAACCGCACGGATGACTGAGTGCGCCCGACAGCGTCAGCAGCAGGCAACGACGAACACGACTATTGCCCTCATCTGCACTGATGCTTTTCTGACAGACGCGGAAGCCACTCGGCTGGCGACGTCCGCACACGCGGGAATCGCCCGTGCCGTGTGGCCTTCGCACACCATGTTCGACGGCGACACCGTGTTTGCTGTCAGCGCCGGGCAGCACGCAGACGGTGCTGCCTCGACCGGCCCCGGAGGCTCCGCCTCGTCACCGGGAACCCCCGTGGAGATGCAGACCCAGCTCAACATCGCCGCCGCCGATGCCCTGTCTGCCGCAATCGTCGATGCTGTTCTCACCGCGGGTGAACCGCACCACCAATTGTCCAACGTGGATCTTCCGCCAGCGCTGAGGGATGTTTTCCCTGACCTGTGCAGTGCGTGGGAAGCGCAGGCGCGGGAACGCCTGGATGGTCCGCTGACAGGGACAGACACCGCGGTACAGCCCTGATCGGCGGCGAAGTAGAATAGCCAGTCGAATATCGTCGTCAGAGGAAGGTCGGTCAGTGACACCTCCCAACAGGGACGCGGTATATGAAGCCCTCAAAGGCGTCATAGACCCCGAAATCCGCCGCAGCATCGTCGAACTGGGAATGCTCGACGAATTCACCATCGCAGACGACGGCACCGTCGACGTGCGCGTTCTGCTGACAGTCGCGGGCTGTCCGCTCAAGGACACCATCATCAGCGACACCACGAAGGCCGTACAGGCTGTTGAAGGCGTCACCGCCGTCAACGTGGAACTGGGCACCATGACACCCGAACAGCGCCAAGAGATGCGCGAAAAGCTCCAGGGGCCCGGCGCCTCGCGCCCCATTCCCTTCAACGAACCGAACTCGCTCACCCGCGTCTACGCGGTGGCCTCCGGCAAGGGCGGTGTCGGCAAGTCGTCTGTAACCGCCAACCTCGCTGTCGCACTCGCCGAACAGGGCCTGTCGGTCGGCGTTGTCGACGCCGACATCTACGGCTTCTCGATCCCCGGCATGCTCGGCCTGTCGGGCAACCCCACCCGCGTGGACGACATGATCATCCCGCAGGTGGCTCACAACGTGAAGGTCATGTCGATCGGCATGTTCGTCCCGCCGTCACAGCCTGTCGTGTGGCGCGGACCTATGCTGCACCGTGCGCTCCAGCAGTTCCTCACGGACGTGTTCTGGGGCGACCTCGACATCCTGCTGCTCGACCTGCCTCCGGGTACGGGTGACATCGCCATTTCAGTCGGCCAGCTGCTGCCCACCTCGGAGCTTCTGGTTGTCACAACACCGCAGCAGGCCGCCGCCCAGGTGGCCGCACGCGCCGGCACGGTCGCAACACAGACCCGCCAGCGCATCGCGGGTGTTGTCGAGAATATGTCGTGGCTCGAACTGCCCTCCGGTGAGCGCATGGAGATCTTCGGTTCAGGAGGCGGCACCGAGGTAGCCGAACAGCTGACCCGCACCACCGGTGCGAAGGTCCCGCTCCTGGGTCAGATTCCGCTGGACGAGCCCGTCCGCTCCGGCGCTGACGCCGGTGTGCCGGCTGTTCTGTCCCACCCGGATTCCCCCGCTTCGGTGACGCTGCGCTCTGTTGCCCAGCAGCTCAGCCGCCGTTCGCGCGGACTTGCCGGCCGTTCGCTCGGACTGTCACCGGCCTGAGTAAGGCACACAGCTGAAGAAGAGGGGCGTGCGAGTTTCAACCTCGCACGCCCCTCTTTTCGATTTCACAGCATTAGGTCGGCACTTACGTAGCTTCGTCGTCAAACGGCGCCGGTTTCGATGTGTCGCGCTGGCCTGCCTGTTCTGAGTACCTCTGCAGGGGTGACAGGCGCATGGGCTCCAGCGGGCGATCATCAGCCGGTTCGGGTTCGTCGTCTTCCATGAGGGCCTCACGCACAATCCTGCGCGGGTCGTACTGGCGCGGATCGAATTTCTGCCAGTCGACGTCTTTGAAGTCGTCACCCATTTCGTCCTGCACGCTGTCGCGCAGACTGACGATCTGCTTGCGCATGGTTTTGACGAAATCACGCAGCTGCGCGGCATATTCCGGCATGCGCTGCGGGCCTACGACAATGAGAACAACAAGCATGATGATGATGAACTCAGTGCCGTTGATCCCGAACATGCACACCATTCTAAGCCGTGGCGCCCTCCGGCTTCAGCCGAGGTCGGCACACGCCAGGACCTGTGACTATGCTTATCCCACCGGGGTCATCAGGCCCGGCGGGAACACACGCAGAACAGGAGGAGCGCTTGTCCAGAAACTGGGCGGCTGACAGCCACTACGCTTCTCGGTTCAACACCGCGACAGCCGCAGAAGAAGCGGCGCGCACAATTGCGGCGGACTATCAGAGCGCCCCGTTGGGCGCGACATCCGCCAGGCTTCTGACCATGCTCGTACAGCTGACCGGTGCAAAGAACGTCGTTGAGCTGGGCACCGGCACGGGAGCGTCAACACTGGCGATACTCGCAGGATTGGGCCCCGGCGGCATGCTCACGAGTGTTGACATTGATCGCGAACGCCAGTCAGTGGCTGCTGAACTCGCTGAGGTCGCAGGTTTCCGCGCCCACCGAACCCGGTTCATCCAGGGTTTTGCCGAATCGGTCCTCAGCCGGCTCTCACCGGAAGGCTACGACTTCGTGTTCGTCGACACTGACCCAGCTGGTTTCCCCGACATCGTGCCGCAGGCCCTGACGAAGGTGCGCAACGGCGGACTGCTGGTGGTCAATGACGCCCTGGGTTCGGGGACCGTCGCAGACCCCGCTGCTCGGGATGCGAGTTCCACCGCCCTGCGTCGGGTTCTTGCCGACCTCCAGGACTCCCCCAACCGTGTGCTCCTGCCGATCGATGCGGGACTGCTGGCAGTGCGCCGCTGACCGGCCAAAGAAAAATCCCGTTCTCCCACCGGGAGAACGGGATCTGCGAAACGCCGGTCAGCCTTCGAGCGCTCCGGCCAGGACATCCTTGAGGTCCTGAGCTTCGTCCTGGCTGATTTCGATAACCAGACGGCCGCCGCCTTCAACGGGCAGGCGAAGGACATAGCCGCGTCCCTCTTTCGTCACTTCGAGAGGGCCATCACCGGTGCGAGGCTTCTGAGCTGCCATTCTTAATCCTTTCGCCGAACACAGTTATCAGCTATTATCCAACACTTTCTCGGGTTTCGCACATACCGAGACCTTCTTCGTCATATCACGGCGGGAAGCCCGTGGGCGGCACCAGACGCCACAGCAGTGATACCCACAGAAGCTGCAGGACCGTAAACCCGATAAGCGCCGTAGCCAGAGCCGTGCGGGAGCGACTGCGCGCCTGCACCATTGCCAGACCGAACATCGGCAGCAGAAGCCGCAGGGTTGAAGTCTGCGGTGTGAAGAACAAGAGCAGGTAGACGGCATAGCCGAAAAGGAACTGCTTCTGCGTCCTGCCGATCAGCTCACCCGTCGGACCGAGCGTTCCCCACACGAACAGCAGGATGAGAACAGCGAGGGCAATCGGCCCCCACCAGCCCAGATAGCGTGTCGAGGCCGTGAGCCACTGGGTGAAGACCTCCGTGTGGCCCGTCCACGCGGCTTCGGTCTTCCGGTAAGCGTCGAATTGTCCCGTGAGCATCCATGCTCCCAGCGGCTGCAGTACGGCGAAGAAGCACGACAGCACACCCAAAGCCCACGATGTCAGGACTTCCCGCAGAGGATACGGCTCTGTCTGCCTGCGCCGGATCCGATCAAGCAGGTGAATGAGCATAAAGAACGAAAACGCCACTCCAATGGGCCTGGCGAGGTCCATGAGGAGAACTGCTGGAATGGCAAGAAGATAGCGGCGAGAATCCACGCACAGCAGGGAAAGCGCGAGGAAGAAGATGCCGGCGGCTTCCGAATAGCCGGTCGAAAAGACGGCTGCTGCGGGAAAGAAGAACACGAGCGCTGTACCGGCAAGGGCTCGTGCAGGATCTGCGTGCCGCCGGAACAGGTACAGAATCGCAATCGCTGCTGCCAGGGCGAAGATGTGCGACACGATGGGTGAGAGCACCTTGTAGTCAATGCCCGTCATATCGCGCAGCCAGCCGACAATCGTGGGGTGCAGCGGATAGAACGCCCACTGGTTCTGGGCGACATCCCCACTGTCAGTCAACGGGAGAACACGGGGGTAGCCCTCATCGGCGATTCTGCGGTACCAGTCAGCGTCCCAGAAGCCCAGGAACTCAAAGAAGGTCGGAGGTTTGTTGTCCGACCAGAACGTGGGCGCCTGGAAGCGCAGAACAATGCTGAACAGCAGCAGAGTCACCACGCGGCTGACGGCATAGACCGCAGTGGCCTGCGCCCATACCGGCAGGCGCAGAAGAGACGCCGTCAGACGCCGGGCAGAGAAGGCTTCGGTGCGTAGCTGCACGGCTTCACTTTTCGGTTCTGACACCGGCTTCTTCTTCAAGCTCTTCTATGCGGGCAGTGAGGATGTCAATGGCCTGATCAACTTGGTCCCTGCGGTACCCGCCGAAAGCTGGTGAGAACCGCATCCGGGCAATATCAGCAGCGGATGCGTCCTTCGGCGGCAGAACGGGTTCGGGTTCGCTCATGCCGGAATCGAAGATGCCGAAAGCGCCGGCGGCAACGGCTGCGAACACGATGAGCGCCGCGCACGCTCCAAGGATCATCCAGGCCATGCGTCTATGCTCTCACACGCTTTCAGCGCAGTCCCCGCTGTGCGCTGACAGGCGGTTTGAGGCCGCGTATGCCGACAACCACGTCAATCGCCTGACGTGTTTCAGCCGTGTCATGCGTACGGATAATGGCAGCACCCGCATCAACTGCAAGCGCCGTGGCCGCAATAGTGGCGGCAAGCCGGTCATCCGGTCCTTGTGAACCGACGAGCTCTCCCACAAAGTCCTTGCGCGAAATCGCGAGCATCACGGCGCTCTCACCGGCTGTGAGCATGCCAAGGTCCCGCATAACAGCGGCCGACTGGTACGTGTTCTTCCCAAAATCGGGTGTGGGGTCAAGAATGATGGCTCGTTCGTCAACGCCCGCCTCAAGGGCGCGTGCGCGCAACCGCTCAAGCCCCTCCATGACGGCCGGCATGACATCAGCAGACGATAGGCCCAACCGGTTGCGGTGCGCGTCAGTCCGGGGAGTCAGGCCCCCGGTGTGGGAGCAGACCAGGCCGACCTCCGCCTCGGCGGCAGCGTGTGCGACATCAAGATCCACACCCGCCCACGTGTCGTTGATGAGCCCGGCACCGGCCTCGGCCGCGGCTCTGGCCACCGGTGCGCGGTAGGTGTCGCAGGAGATGAGCACATCCGGGTGTTCCTTAGCCAAAGCCGAGATGACCGGCGCGACCAAAGCGATTTCTTCGTCTACCGACACAGACGGTCCGCGCCCGGCCCTCACTCCCCCGATGTCGAGGATCCGCGCACCTTCCCGGACCGCCTCCTCGGCAGAGCAGAGTGCATCGTCCACGGTTGCCGCAGACGTGTAGAACGAGTCCGTCGACCGGTTGATGACAGCCATGATGACCGGCTGCAGGGGTCCGGCCTCAACCCCGCGAACTCTGAACGTCACGGACGGAAACGACCGGTGGGAATCGGCTGGTCGGCAGACTCCTGAATGAAGGCAATTGCCTCATCCACCGAATCCGTCAGATGGAACAGATCGACATCGCCGGGAGAAATCGTTCCCTTGTCGACGAGTGTTGTGGTGATCCAGTCAACGAGCCCCGACCAGAAGTCCGTTCCCATAAGAACCACCGGATAGCGGTTCTTCTTGCGTGTCTGCACCAGTGTGAGAGCCTCAAACAGCTCATCAAGAGTGCCGAAGCCGCCGGGCAGCACAATCGCGGCCGAGGAATACTTCATAAACATCGTCTTGCGCACGAAGAAGTAGCGGAAGTTGATGCCGATGCCCACATAGGGGTTGAGCCCCGATTCAAACGGCAGTTCGATGCCCAGGCCCACCGAGGTTCCTTCGGCTTCCGCTGCACCCTTGCTGCCGCCCTCCATGACACCGGGCCCACCGCCGGTGACAACCGCGTATCCCTCGTCCACGAGCCTGCGACCGAGCTCTTCAGCCAGGGCGTACTCTTCCGTGCCTTCGTTCAGGCGGGCCGAACCGAAGATCGACACTGCCGTCGGCAGACCCGCCAGCGAACTGAAGCCCTCAATGAACTCCGCGTGGATCCGCATGGTCCGCCACGGGTCTTCGTGCACCCAGTCCGAGTTCGGGCGGTTGTCCAACAGTCGCTGATCGGCCGTGGTTTGGGGCACGTGCTGGCTTCGCAGGTGCAGTGAGCCCTTCGTGTAGAAGAGTTCGTCGTTCGGGATGTCAGAGCTGGTCATTGTGTCCTTTCACGAAAAAGACGGGGCGGGCACAGTGCCTCACCCCGCCTTCACCCAGCCGTCATTTCGACGGGTAGGTGCGAAGCTTTTCGCCGGTGTAGATCTGGCGCGGACGGCCGATGCGGGTGGTGTCGTCACCGCGCATTTCAATCCACTGGGCAATCCAGCCGGGCAGACGGCCCATGGCGAAGATCACCGTGAACATGTCGGTGGGGAATCCAAGCGCCTTGTAGATCAGACCCGTGTAGAAGTCGACGTTCGGGTACAGCTTGCGGCTGACGAAGTAGTCGTCGTCAAGCGCAACCTTTTCCAGAGCTGTAGCAAGGTCCAGGAGGTCGTCGTTGCCGCCCTGCTCTTCGATGATGTCGTGGGCGGTCTGCTTGATGATGGCAGCGCGCGGGTCGTAGTTCTTGTAGACGCGGTGGCCGAAGCCCATGAGGCGCACGCCGCGTTCCTTGTTCTTGACCCGCTCCATGTAGCTTTCGGCGCCGTCGTCGGACTGCGAAATCTCTTCGAGCATTTCCAGCACCGCGGAGTTCGCGCCGCCGTGCAGAGGGCCTGCCAGAGCGTTGATGCCGGCTACAACCGACTGGTAGAGGTTTGCTTCGGACGAGCCGACCAGGCGAACCGACGATGTCGAGCAGTTCTGTTCGTGGTCTGCGTGCAGGATGAACAGAAGGTCGAGCGCCTTGCGGACGTTCTCGCTGGATGCGTATTCTTCACCGCTTACACCGAAGTTGCTGCGGAAGAAGTTGCCGACCAGGCCGTACTGCGGTTCGGGGCGCAGCACCGAGTCGACGCCGAAGCGGCGGCGGTGGGCCAGGGCCGTCAAGACGGGCATGGCGCCGAGCAGGCGAACGGCGGCTTCTTCCATCTGTGCGTCGTCGTAGACGTCGATGGTGTCCTGGTTGAAGGTGCCCAGCGCCGAAACGGCGGTCGAGAGGATCGACATGGGGTGGGCGTCTTCCGGCATTGCGGCGACGAGGTCGTAGATGCCCTGCGGGACTTCGGCGTGCTGGGCGATGCGCTCCTCGAACGACTTCAGCTGTTCGGCGGTGGGCAGTTCGCCCTTGATGAGGAGGTAGGCGACTTCGACGAAGGATGCGTTCTCGGCGAGGTCTTCGATGGCGTATCCGCGGTAGCGCAGGATGCCTTCGTCACCGTCGATGAAGGTGATGGCGGAGGTCGACGAGGCGGTGTTGCCAAAGCCGGGGTCGAAGGTGACGCGGTCGGTTTCGGCCAGGAGCTTGCTGATGTTCAGCCCCTCAGTACCGGCTGTTGGTTCGACGCCTTCGAGTTCGAGTTCATGGTCATCTACCCGCAGGAAGCCGTCTGCCGCCATTGATTCTCCTCTGTTCGAACTTCGCACGCTCTGTTCCGCTGTGGTTCAGAGACATGAAGAAGATTACCTAATTGTAGAAAAAACAGTAAATCACTGAGAGTTCGCTCAACGTGTGGTAGCTGAGCTTCCGCGCAGCCTCTCAGCCGCCGCGCGGATCCTTTCGTCCGGTGCTGTCAGCGCCAGCCGGACGTGCTGCTGACCCTCGGGTCCGTAGATGAAGCCGGGGCCTGCCATGATGCCCAGCCCTGCCAGCCATTCGAGTGTTGTCATGCAGTCTTCGCCCCGGGTTGCCCACAGGTACAGGCCCGCTTCCGAATGGTCGATGCGCAGGCCCGCCTGTTCGACTGCCGGCCGCAGAAGCTCGCGACGACGCCGGTAGAGGTCGCGCTGCCGCTGCCAGTGCGCGTCGTCATTCAGAGCGGCGATCATCGCCGCCTGCACGGGTGCGGGAACGATCATTCCCTGGTGTTTGCGGGTGGTGGTCAGTTCCCGGATGAGCACGCGGTCACCCGTGACGAATGATGCACGGTAGCCGGCGAGGTTTGACTGTTTGGACAGCGAATAGACGCTCAGCACGCCGGAATAGTCGTCGCCGACGACCCCAGGGTCGAGAACCGACGGGGTTGGGCGATCCTCGGCCCAGTTGAGAGCTGCGTAGCATTCGTCGCCGGCGACCACGGTGCCGCAGCGACGCGCTTCTGCGATGACAGCCCGAAGCTCTTCAGCCGTATCTACGCGGCCGGTGGGATTGCCCGGCGAATTGAGCCACAGGAGGCCCACACCTTCCAGCGATGCTCCCGCGGCAATGTCTGCTGCATTGATGCGCACACATTCGACACCGGCAAGGCGCGCACCGATTTCATATGTGGGGTATGCCTGCGACGGGCATGCCACGCGCAGTCCCAGCTGAGCGAGCCCCAGCAGGCTCGGCAGGGCTGCGACGAACTCTTTGGACCCGACCGTCGGCAGGATTTCGCTGCCGGGATCAATTTCGATGCCGCGGACCCGCTTCGACCAGCCGGCAATCGCTTCGCGCAGCTGAACAGTGCCGTCAGTTGTGGGATAGCCCGGAGCGTCAGCTGCCGCCCGCAGGGCTTCCTGTATGAGCTCCGGTGTTGGGTCGATGGGCGTGCCGATTGAGATGTCGACGATCCCATCGGGATGAGCTTCGGCGGTCTGCCGTACGGCGGCCAGCCGGTCCCACGGGTAGGCCTCCAGGTGAAGACCGTAGCGTTCGTAGGTCACTCGTCGTGTTCCTGCTTGGGCAACGCTGCAACGATCGGGTGGTCGTAGCCGACATTGCCGACACCGGCGGCTCCGCCGGGTGAACCGAGGTCGTTGAAGAAGTCGACGTTGGCCGTGTAGTACTCGGCCCACTCTTCTGGGACGTCGTCTTCGTAGTAGATGGCCTCAACAGGGCAGACAGGTTCGCAGGCGCCGCAGTCCACGCACTCGTCGGGGTGGATGTAGAGCATCCGCTCGCCTTCGTAGATGCAGTCGACGGGACATTCGTCAACACAGGCGAGGTCTTTGAGGTCGACGCAGGGCTGGGCAATGATGTAGGTCACTGGGACTCCTTCTGCTGAGCGTGGAGTGACACGCTCCCGGCGGCATTCATCTGATCCAAGGGTACTCCCCCGCTAAGGTGGTGACGTTCATGGTCTGGATACACCTTGGAGGTCACAGGAGTGTTTGAGCCGCAGCCGGGAATGCGGGTCGTCGTCCGCTACAGCGACGGCGGGCAGCTGACAGACGCTCTCGGCCACGTTCTCGCGGCCGATGCCGACTCCGTGACAGTTGACTCCAAGCGCGGTCCCGTGCGGATTGAGCGGGCCTCCATTGAGCTCGCCCACGAAATCCCGCCGGCACCTAAGCGACCGGGTCCCGTCCATTCGACCGTGTCGGCGGCAGACCTGCGCCGCATTTCAGCCCAAGTGTGGTTGCCGGGCGAAAGCGTGTGGCTCAACCGGGACGCGGTTGCCGAAGAACTCACCTCGGACGAGGGCGCGGTCTCTGCTGTCGAGTCCGGCTGGCTCTTGCGCGCCGCCGCCGGGGCCGATGCTCGCGCGAACTCCGCTCTTGTGCTCACCGACCCGCAGGTCCCCGCGGAAGAGGCACTCGGAGCAGTCGAGAAGTGGTACATAGATCGGGGCCTTCCCCCTGCCCTGCAGATCTTTTCAGGTGAGGCCGGAGGAGAACTCGACTCCGCCTCGGCGCAGGTTTCGCAGCTGCTGCGACCGGCGGGTTTTTCCCCCAGCGACACGTGGCTCACGATGACCGCCCCGGCCCGGGAAGTTGCGGGTGCCGCACAGCCGCCGGAGGGTTTGGAGATTGTGCAGTCCGATCAGGCCCACGCGGTGCACTTGGCCGCGTGGGGTCATGACGACACTGAGGACATGCGCGCGCTCCTGCACAGTGCGCCGCAGGTGATTTTTCTCTCAGCCGTTGCAGTGCACCCAGACGGGTCGCAATCACTCGTGGGCGCTGTCCGGCTGGCTATCGCCAGCAAGTGGGGCTGGTTGGACAATCTGGTTGTCAATCCCCAGCTGCGCCGCCGAGGTGCCGGGAAGGCTCTCGTGCAAGCCGCCGCCCGCTTGGCCTCAGTTCAGGGCATCCGCTCCCTTGGGTGCGATGTGCCCGCGGCAAACGAAGAAGCGGCAGCGCTCCTTGCCGGATTGGGCTTTAAGGAGCACCACCGCTTCTGGTTTGCCGTCCAGGAGGCCGCTGCCGGCGGCATCACTGAGCAGCCCGCGGGGGCTTAGTCGCAGACGATCCTGTTGACCGGGCGGTAGACGGTCGTGAACTGGTCCTTAGTCACCTTGCCGGTCTCAATGTTCTTCATAGTGCGGTAGATGGTGATCGACCATCCGCCCCGCGGGGACTGCGGTTTGCAGCTGGGGCCCGACTTCTTCACGGTTGCCGGACTCGTGTGGGCGAAACGGCCCGAGGCGCCGGCTTCGACTTCGAGAGTCTTCTCGCCCTTGATTTCCGCATTGACCTTGCCGCCGGAGACCGACATGTGCAGAACCACCGGCTTGTCCGAGGTGTTGGTGAAGGCCATGTCGATCGAATGCCAGTCAAGGGTGGACTCACGGCCTTCCGGGTAGCGGGAAATGTAGCGCGAGTGAGCCTTGTGCTCGTCCAGCTGCATACCGGAGAAGAACGCGGCGTTGAACAGCGTTGTCGACACCTGCGAAACACCGCCACCGTAGTCCTGCTTCATCTCTCCGCCGGAAATTACGCCCGCTTTGCGGTAGCCGTTGGCCGCGGTGCGCTGTCCGAGTGCTTTGTTGAGGCTGAACTGTTCGCCCGGCTGGACGACCGTGCCGTCAACCTTGGCGGATGCGACCTTGAGGTTGGTGTCGCGGCCCGGCTGCGACGAATACGGGGTGGAGAACTTACCCATCGTCTCCATCTTCATGTTTTTCGCATCATCCGTGGTAAAAGATGCTTTCTCCGCTGTCAGCGGCAGTTCGGCCGTGCGGTTCTCTGCCTTCAGCGCGGCATCGACGGCTTTCGCCACGTCAGCGTCTTTCGCTGAGATCCCGTCCTTGGATGGAACGACCGTCAGCTTTCCGCCGGAGAATTCAAAGCTGGCGTTCTGCGCTTTTTCGCCCACTCCCTTGTTCTCTTTGAAAAGCGAATCCTTCAGGGCTTTGCCGTCGAGCTCAAGGGCAAGTTTTGATTCGCGCGGTGTGAAAGAAGCTGCCTTCGCAATCGCCTTGGGTGAGAGTTTGAGGCTTTCGCCGGACTTTTCGCCCGTCGACTTCAGGGTCACAGGCGATGCGACAGCCGGCTCTGCAATCTCTGTTTTCGCCTTCTGCGCTTCGGCGTCCGTAATGTCCGGTTCGACGGTCTCAGCCTTCGTGTTCAGCGGCTTGCCGTCCTGTGCGGGCCACTGAGTTTCGATGGCCTCGACAATGCTGTCTGCAGTGACTTCGCGGCCGTCTGCGCCTTCCCTGACCTCCGGCTTTTCACCGGAGAAGGCCAGTTCGGCGTTCTTCGGCTCCACGCTCAAGTCCTCGGCAAGAGACTTCGCCGCGGTATCAAGTGCTGATTGGTCGTATTCGAGTGCCAGCGGTTTGTCGTGCTCACTGCCGGACAGCGCGTGGAAAATATCGACCGGGTTGAACCGCGGGCCGATGAGCTCAACCACGGTGTCTTCGGCCGAAAAGCCCAGCGACACATCGTCAGGAGAAAATTCAGCTTCCGAATCCTCACCCGCACTCAGCGCAACCGGCTCCTGGGCCCTGTCCGCAAGCCCCTCATCGAGAGCCTTCACAGCCTCGTCCCGGCTCATCGACCCGATGTCGATGCCGGCAACATGAGTTCCGGCCGGAACAGACCGCCCCGTCCAAAAGGCCAGGGCCGCATAGCCGATGAGAACAACGGCAACTGCCGTCAGGGTTCCCCACAGAGCTTTTGACATATCAGTGCTTTCGGTTTGCGCGCAGACACGGCAGCGTGAACGACACGACAGCGGCAATGATCATGGGCCCAAACAGCCAGGCCACGGACCGCAGGGTTCCGGTGACCAGAACACCGCCACCGGGCAGCAGGCCGGGCTGAGAGCCGATGAACGACACCAGGCTCATTGTGACGGCACAAAGCACAACTGCCGCCGTCGAACGGTTGGCCTCGGCGACGTACCACAGCACACAGCCGGCAAGGGCCAGCGCCAAAAGCAGTCCCCACGGCACGATGACAGCCTGCCCTGCAAGGTTGAAAAGCGATGCTCCCAGGTGCTGGAAGGTGCCGAGCACACCCGCGAGCAGCCCGAGGAAAACACTCGAGAACACCATCGCCACCGCCGAGGGCGGCTCTGGACGATCAGGTTCTTCGAGGAACTCGAGGATGTCCGCACCCTTGTGGCCATCGGGTGATGTGAAGTATTCGGTGTCCAGCAGCACGGTGCCGATGTTGTTCGACAGCGCGTAGAAGTCACCGGCAACCTGCAGCTGGGTGGCGTGAGCCGCCATAGCCCGAGCTTTGTGCCCGCGGTGGGCGCTGATGTCCTGGCTGAGAACGACGGGGTCCTCGGCCGGGATCGTGGGCACTTTCTGGGCTGGTTCGAAGCCGGTGAGGGCAAAGCCCGGAAGGTCCACGTTGAACATCTGGTCGACGGCCTCCTGGGGTGTGTCGACGTAGATGACGCGCGGCCGGTGTTTGCGCTTGAGCCTCGACACTGCGCGCAGTGTTGCCTCGTGCACCCGCACGTGGTCGGGGTGCCCGTATCCCCCGCCGGCCGGATAGGTCACCACGAGGCGGGGTCGGCGGTCCTCAATGACGGCGGCAATATAGGCGGCAACGTCATCGAGTTTTGCGGCACACAGTGATTCGGCCGGGGTGTCGGCGGGAACCTGCGCGTGGCCGTCAGGTCCCCATTCCATGCCGGAGTCCTCAAAGCGGCGCTCCGGCAGCGTGCCGGCACCACCGGCAGGTGTGCCGAGGAACGCCCAGTCGTCCACACCGAGCGCTTTCATGGCCTCGGCGAGTTCGCCCTCCCGGTGGGCGGCCAGCGCGTCGCGGTGGCCTTCCAGGGTGTCTTTCAGCGGACCGATCACCTCACCGCCCTCACCGCGGGTCGCGGTGAGGATCGTGACGGGCACCTGGGCTTCGCGCAGTCTGGCGATGGTGCCGCCGGTGAGGATCGATTCGTCGTCCGGGTGGGCGTGGACGAACAGGACTCCGGACATCAGGAGTTCCTGCGTTTGCGGGCACTGGCGGCCTTGCGGCGCTCAGCCTGGTCGAGGATGACCTTGCGCAGGCGAATAGCGCCCGGGGTCACTTCGACGCATTCGTCTTCAGCGGCGAACTCGAGAGACTCTTCGAGTGTGAGTTTGCGCGAGGGCGCCAGGTGTTCGAAGCTGTCGGCGCTGGCCGCGCGCATGTTCGTCAGCTTCTTTTCCTTGGTGATGTTGACGTCCATGTCTTCGTTGCGGCTGTTTTCGCCGACGATCTGACCCTCGTAAACCTCCGAGGTGGGCTCGACTATGAACGAACCGCGCTCCTGCAGGGCAATCATGGCGTACGGGGTGGCAGCACCGGCACGGTCTGCAACGAGCGAACCGGTGTTGCGGAACTCGATTTCGCCGGCCCACGGCGCGTAGCCGGCACTGATGGAGTTCGCAATACCGGCCCCGTGGGTTTCCGTGAGGAATCGCGTGCGGAAGCCGATGAGGCCGCGCGCCGGAACACGGAACTCGATGCGGACCCAGCCGGTTCCGTGGTTCGACATGGATTCCATCTGGCCCTTGCGGCTGGCCATCAGCTGGGTGACTCCGCCCAGATACTCTTCCGGCACATCGACCGTGAGCATTTCAAAGGGTTCGTGCAGGGTGCCGTCGATCGTCTTAGTGACGACCTGCGGTTTGCCGACGGTCAGTTCGAAGCCTTCGCGGCGCATCTGCTCAACGAGCACGGCCAGGGCGAGTTCACCTCGGCCCTGAACCTCCCACGCGTCGGGACGTTCCGTGGGCAGCACCTTGAGGCTGACGTTGCCGACCAGTTCCTGGTCGAGGCGGTCCTTGACCATGCGCGCGGTGACCTTGGTGTTCTTTTCGCGGCCGGCCATGGGCGAGGTGTTGGTGCCGACGGTCATGGAGATCGCCGGGTCGTCGATGTGGATGGGCGGCAGGGGGCGCGGGTCGTCGAGGTCGGTGATGGTGTCGCCGATCATAACGTCCGGGATGCCCGCGATTGCGAAGATGTCGCCGGCCCCACCCTCTTCGACCGGCACGCGCTCCAGGCCGCGGGTTTCGAGCAGTTCAGTGATTTTGACCTGCTTGAGGTCGCCTTCCTTGTTGATCCAGCCGACCTGTGCGCCCTTGCGCAGCACGCCGCCGTAGATCTTCACGAGTGCCAGACGGCCCAGGAAGGGCGAGGCGTCAAGATTCGTGACGTGTGCCTGCAGCACGCCGTCGTCCGTGACGGTCGGGGCAGGGATGTTCTCCATGATGGCCGCGAACAGCGGTTCGAGGTCGGTGCCGTCGGGAACTTCGCCGTCAGCGGGCTGTTCTGCCGAAGCGATGCCCGCGCGTGCCGACGCGAAGATGGTGGGCACGTCGAGAACCGCGTCGACGTCGATGTCGGGGTCTTCTTCCGAAAGGTCGCTTGCCAGTCCCAGCAGGAGGTCCTGAGCTTCTTCGACAACACCGTCGATGCGGGCATCCGCGCGGTCGGTCTTGTTGATCAGCAGGATCACGGGGAGTTTCGCGGCGAGTGCCTTGCGGAGCACGAAGCGGGTCTGCGGCAGCGGACCTTCGGAGGCGTCAACGAGGAGCACAACTCCGTCGACCATCGACAGGCCGCGTTCGACCTCGCCGCCGAAGTCGGCGTGGCCGGGGGTGTCGATGACGTTGATGGTGACGGGCTCACCGGGTGCCGACGGGCCGTTGTAGATGATCGAGGTGTTCTTCGCCAGGATCGTGATGCCCTTTTCACGTTCCAGGTCACCGGAGTCCATCACGCGGTCCTGGACCTCGCCGTGATCGCCGAACGCGCCGCCCTGTTTGAGCATCGCGTTGACCAGCGTGGTCTTTCCGTGGTCGACGTGCGCCACGATCGCTACGTTGCGGAGGTTGTTTTTGCGTGATGTCTCAGCTGCCATCAATCCACTTTCTTCTTGGAAGATCCGGGCACACTGCGTGGGCCCAACCGACAATTATAAGTCCGCGCCCGGTGTTTCCGGGCAGTGTTCACCAGCCGCGCTCCTGCCATTCGTCCAGGTGCGGCCTTTCGGTGCCGATCGTGGTGTGCGCGCCGTGGCCCGGCAGCACGACGGTGCTGTCGGGAAGAACGTCGAAGATCCGCGTGCGCAGGTCGGCCATGAGGCTTGTGAAGTCTTCAGGGGACCAGGTTTTGCCGGGGCCTCCGGGGAACAGCGAGTCTCCGGAGATCAGCACAGTGTCATCCCCGTCGCGGATGATGAGCGCAATCGATCCGGGCGTGTGCCCGCGCAGGTGAACGATCTCGATGGCAACGTCGCCGACGGTGATGATCTCTCCGTGCTTCAGACGCTCAATGATGACAGCACCGGACTCTTCTTCGATGGCATCGGCGTCGTACTCCCCCGCCGCAGACACAGCGCCGGTGTCGGCGAGCGCATCCGCCAGAGCCCGAACGTGATCCCAGTGGCGGTGGGTTGTCAGAACGCGTTCAACGGGAGCATCGCCGATGAACTGTTTGATGGCCGACCAGTCGTCTGCCGCGTCGACGAGCAGTCGCGCCCCGCTGTCGCGGTGGGTCACAAGGTAGACGTTGTTTTCCATGTCCGAGACCGCTATCCAGCGGATCTCGAGGGCCGAGGTGTTGATCGTGTTCTCAGTCATGTCAGCCTCCCTGACGCATCGGCGCGCGGGCCGATAGTGTTGTTGTCTGCTCCCAGTCCATCACAGAGAGGGTGCCGTGTTCGAGTCTTCTGCTGTCGCGTGGACGGTGCTGTTGATTTCCGGCGCGTTTGAGGCCATGTGGGCTGCCGCTCTGGGTGAGTCTTCCTGGTCGATGCGCAAGCGGATCATTGTGTTCACGGTCGGCACGATTGTGTCGATGGGCGGACTGTACTTAGGCCTGACCGTGATCCCAGTCGGTGCGGGCTATGCCGCGTGGGTTGGTGTCGGTGCGGTCGCAGCTCTTGCCTATTCGGCGCTGCGGGGCCGTGAGCGGCTCACCCTGTTGCGGCTGTTCTTTGTTTTCGTCCTCATTGCCGGAATCGTGGGCCTGGGGGTGTTCTCGTGAATCGCTTAGCGCCGACCACCCGCACGGGTGCGTGGATTGTTCTGCTGATTTCGGGGGCCTGTGAGTCCCTCTGGGCGCACGCTCTGAGCAGCGGGCTGGGCAGCATCGGCTGGATTCTGCTGTTCTACGTGGGTCTGTTCGTGTCGCTTACGGGTCTGCGCATGGCGATGCGGATCATCCCGATGGGCACTGCCTACGCCATGTGGACGGGGATCGGCGCGGCAACGACCGCTGTGTGGGCGGCCACTGCCGGTGAGCCTTTCCCCCTGCTCAAAATCGCGAGTCTGGTTCTTGTGGTGATCGGTGTGGCGGGCTTGGAGCTCACCAGCGGCCACGGACGTACTGGGGAGGGTACGGAATCTCGCGAGGATTGAGGCCGAGTTCGTGAGCGGCTCGCAGCGGCCACGACGGTTCGCGCAGGGCTGCCCGCCCGATGAGGACCGCGTCTGCCTGCCCCGTAGTGAGGATGGTCTGTGCCTGCACAGGGTCGGTGATGAGGCCGACTGCTGCCGTCGGCACGCCTGCCTCGCGGATCCTCTGTGCGAAACCGGTCTGATAGCCCGGTCCCACCGGAATGTCAGCAGGGGTGTTTCCTCCCCCGGACACGTCGACGAGGTCGCAGCCCTCTTCATGCAGAACTCGGGACAGTTCGACTGCTTCGTCAATGCCGAAGCCGCCCTCTGCCCATTCGTCGGCGGAGATGCGCACGAGCACTGGGAAGTCGTCCGGCACCCTCGAGCGCACTGCGGCAAGGATGTCGCGCAGCAGTTTCCACCTGCCGGTGCCTGAGCCGTATTCGTCGTCGCGGTTATTCGACAGCGGGCTGAGGAAGGAGTGGATGAGGTAGCCGTGTGCGCCGTGGATTTCGACGGTGTCGAATCCTGCCGTAACAGCCCTTTCTGCGGCCGCGCCGAATGCTTCGACGACGTCCCTGATCTGCTCGGCGCTCATAGCCGTCGGTTCGGCAAGCCCCGGGTAAGCGAGGTCACTGGGTCCGAGTGTCGGCCAACCTCCGGCGTCCTTGGACACCGTCCCCTTTCCTTCGCCGGGGAACGGCCGATGCGTACTCGCCTTCCGGCCGGCGTGTGCAAGCTGAATGCCGATGGCGGCTCCCTGGGAGTGCACGAAGTCGACAATCGGCTTCCATGCCTGGGCTTGTTCGTCGTTCCAGATGCCGGCGTCCTGCGGTGAGATCCGCCCCTCGGGAACAACGGCGGAAGCTTCCGTGATGATCAGCCCGAAGCCGCCGGCAGCGCGAGCCCCGAGGTGCGTCAGGTGCCACTGGCCGGGCACGCCGTCGCGGTTTTCGCAGGAGTACTGGCACATGGGAGGCAGCCACACGCGGTTGCGCACGGTCAGTCCCCGCAGGGTCATGGGGCTGAAGAGCTGAGTCATGGATTCCTCACAGGTGGTTTCGGAAGAACTCGCCCAGGTGATCGGCTGCGAGTTCGGGGTGTTCGATCATGAAGACGTGAGCGGCATCCGGGATGGTGACGTGCGTGCCGTTCTGTGCTGTTTCGGCAAGCTGCTCCATGGACTCCGGTGTGTTGACGACGTCCTGGGCGGCAGACATCCACAGGGTGGGCACCGCAATGTCGGCGGTGCGCTCGGAAAGGTCGTAGTCGGCGAGCGCTTCACAGCAGGCGATGTAGGCCTCTTCAGATGTTGTCAGCAGCTGGTGGGCGGCAATGTGGCCTGCGGCAAGGTCCTCACTGAGGAAACCGGCGGCAAACCACAGGTCGAGCGTGTCCGGCACTGCCGGAGCAATGCCGTCCTCGCGCACCCTGGCGATCCTGTCGTGCCAATCCTGGGGTTCGCCGAACTTGGCCGCTGTTGCCACCGGCGCTGCTGCGCGCACCCGATCGGAGTGGTTGAGGGCGAGCTCCTGTGCCACCCCACCGGAGATAGAACAGCCGGCGTAGCCGAAGGTCTCCGCACCGAGCTCATCGGCAATCTGGACGACACCTCGGGCCATGGAGGCAACCGTGACAGGCTCTTCAGCCGAGAAGTCCCGTCCGGCATCGGCGCCGTGGCCGGGAAGCTCAGTCAAAACCACCCGGAAGTCATCTGCCAGGCGGGCGGCGACGGAAGCCCACACGGATGCGTGCGTACCCAGGGGCGGACCGAAGATAAGCGTGGGAAGGTCAGTCGATTCCGGGTTGAGAACGGAATAGGCGAGTTTCGTCATATCAACTCCAACGGTGAGTGGCCGGCTTTTCTTCCTGCCGGGCGGGTGTGCTCAGCCGAACGACCCGCCCGACTTTTCGAGATAGCACTGCGGACACAAGGACTCATAGGTGACGTCTGCCCCTTCGATTGCCACCTGTGAACCGGCGAACACGAAGTCACCGTCGGCTTTGCGGCCGTTGAACATGGCCTTCTTACCGCAGCGGCAGATGGTTTTGAGCTCTTCGAGGGTATGGGCGATCTCCAGCAGTCTGCGGGAACCGGGGAATGCCTGCGTTCGGAAGTCGGTGCGCAGGCCGTAGCACATCACCGGCACGTTCTGACCCACCGCGATCCGCATGAGTCCCTCAATCTGGGTGGGTGTGAGGAACTGGGCTTCGTCCACCAAAAGGCAGGCGACCGGCTGCACCGGCTGATCGACGTGGGTGATGAGCGCGGACGGGTCGGCGTATTCGGCGGCTTCGCGGAAAACGGTTTCAACATCGTCGTCTTCGCGCACGAGGATGTCGACGGTGCGCGAAACTCCCAGACGCGAAATGATCTTGTCCGCACCCTTCGTGTCGACGTACGGCTTGGCAAGCAGGATCCGCTGTCCGCGCTCTTCATAGTTGAACGCAGCCTGCAGCAGAGCTGTCGACTTGCCGGAGTTCATCGCTCCGTGCCGGAAATACAGTTTGGCCACCCTGTCCGTCCTTCCTACGCGACCGGAAACAGGATACCGGCACCGACGCCTGCACCCGGCTGTCGCGAGGGCGGCCGGTGCTTGGCACTCCGAGTCGATAGAATGACTTCGACAATCCCGAAGCGAGTTGGAGTGATCCTCTACTAATGGCAAAGATCATCTACACCCGCACCGACGAAGCGCCTCTGCTTGCAACGTATTCGCTCAAGCCGATCGTTGAAGCCTTCGCGCACACCGCCGGTGTCGAGGTCGAAACGCGCGACATCTCACTTGCCGGTCGAATCCTGGCGCAGTTTAACGATGTCCTCCCCGAAGACCAGCAGCACCCTGACTCCCTGGCTGAGCTCGGCGAACTGGCCAAGAAGCCCGAAGCCAACATCATCAAGCTGCCCAACATTTCGGCATCCGTTCCGCAGCTGAAGGCGGCCATTGCCGAACTGCAGGGGCAGGGCTACGACCTTCCGGAATTCCCGGAAGAGCCGAAGACCGACGAAGAGCGCGACATCCGCGAACGCTACGGCCGCGCCCTCGGTTCGGCTGTCAACCCGGTTCTGCGCGAAGGCAACTCCGACCGTCGCGCCCCGCAGGCAGTGAAGAACTTCGCGAAGGCCCACCCGCACCGGATGGGCGAATGGACGAAGGACTCCGGCACCCGCGTGGCCACCATGTCCGCTGACGACTTCCGTTCGAACGAAAAGTCCGTCGTCATGGAATCCGACGACACCCTGCAGATCCGCCTGCGCGGTGAAGACGGCGAAACCACCGTCCTCAAGGACGGCCTCAAGGTGCTCAAGGACGAAGTCATCGACTCGACGTTCATGAACGTCCGTGCCCTTGAGAAGTTCCTCAAGGAGCAGATCGCTCAGGCCAAGAAGGACGGCGTTCTGTTCTCCGTTCACCTCAAGGCCACCATGATGAAGGTGTCAGACCCCGAACTGTTCGGCCACGTCGTCCGCGCGTTCTTCCCGTCGGTCTACGAAAAGTACGGCGAAGAGCTCACCGCCGCTGGCCTCACCCCGGACTACGGTCTGGCAGCCCTGCTCAACGGCCTCGACAACCTCGACCCCGAGGTCGCCAAGGGCGTCAAGGCAGAAATCGACGCCGGCTTCGAAAACGGCCCGGCACTGGCCATGGTCGACTCGTCGCGCGGCATCACCAACCTGCACGTGCCCTCGGATGTCATCGTGGATGCTTCCATGCCCGCGATGATCCGCGACGGCGGCAAGATGTGGGGTGCTGACGACGGCCAGCACGACACCCTTGCAGTCATCCCAGACTCCAGCTACGCCGGTGTCTTCCAGGCCACCATTGAGGACTGCAAGGAAAACGGCACCCTCGACCCCGCCACGATGGGCACCGTGCCCAACGTGGGCCTCATGGCGCAGAAGGCCGAAGAGTACGGCAGCCACGACAAGACGTTCATCCTCGACCGTCCCGGCACGGTTGAGGTCGTCAACTCCGCAGGCGACGTCCTCATGTCCCACGAAGTGCAGACCGGTGACATCTGGCGCGCATGCCAGACCAAGGACATTCCGATCCGCGACTGGGTCAAGCTCGCTGTTACCCGTGCTCGTCTGTCGGACACCCCGGCTGTGTTCTGGCTGGATGAGAAGCGCGCGCACGACCGCAACCTCATCGAGAAGGTCAACACCTACCTCAAGGACCATGACACCTCGGGTCTGGACATCCAGATCATGAGCCCGGTCGAAGCCGCCAAGCACTCTCTGGCCCGCATCCGCAAGGGGCAAGACACCATTTCTGTGACCGGCAACGTGCTGCGTGACTACAACACCGACCTCTTCCCGATTCTCGAACTCGGTACATCGGCGAAGATGTTGTCGGTTGTTCCGCTGCTCGCCGGCGGTGGCCTCTTCGAAACCGGTGCAGGCGGTTCGGCACCCAAGCACGTCCAGCAGGTTCAGCAGGAAAACCACCTGCGCTGGGACTCGCTCGGCGAGTTCTTCGCAATTGCCGAATCCTTCCGCCACTTCCTGCACTCGCAGGACAACCAGCGTGCCGGCGTTCTCGCCGATACTCTGGACCGTGCGACGGAGACCTTCCTCAATGAGAACCGCTCGCCTTCGCGCAAGGTCGGTGAAATCGACAACCGCGGCAGCCACTTCTACCTGACCCTGTACTGGGCAGAAGAACTGGCCAAGCAGTCTGACGACGCCGAACTCGCCAAGGCACTGACTCCCATTGCCGAAGCACTGCGCGAAAACGAAGCCGTCATCACCGAGGATCTGCTGGCCGTTCAGGGCCAGCCGGTCGACCTCAACGGCTACTACAACCCTGCTGACGAAACGCTGACCAAGCTCATGCGTCCGTCGCAGACGTTCAACGCGATCATCGACAAGCTCAGCTGAGACTTGAGCTGACCGATAACAGCTGAGGGCCGGGGGCGTGATGCTCCCGGCCCTCACTGTTTTTTGCACAGTGACATATCTGATGCCGCGAAGAGCTGACCTGCGCAGCCGCGGATGAAAGAATGGCGGCAGAGAGAAAGGACGTCCCCATGACGCAGCCCAACGACGACTACCCCACCGTTCCCGGCGAGAACCCAGTTCCCGAGTACACCTCGCCCGATACCGACGAACAGGTGGGCGAAACCGCACCGCAGACCGCTTCCGCGCACACACCGGAAAAGGCCCAGACACCGCCGCCAGCACCAAAGTCTTCCGGCGGCCTGTCGGCGGGCATTTGGGCGTCGCTGATCATCGGCGCCCTCATTCTGGTTCTGCTGCTGATCTTCATCATCCAGAACAACGAACCGACCCAGTTCTACTACTTCGGCTGGCAGTTCACCCTGCCGCTTGGCGTGTCGATTCTGCTTGCCGCAATTGCAGGCATTGTGATCGCCGGGATCTTCGGCACGGTCCGCATGTTCATTTTGGGCCGTCAGATCAAACGCGCGCGCAAGCGCTGAGCGGCTGCGATACAGACCTCACTGATGTCAGAGAAAGGACAGGATATGTACTTCATCGTCGTCAAGTTCCGCGTCAAGGACGAGTTCGTGGCCGACTGGCCCAACATCACCCGCGAATTCACGGAAGCCACGCGCGCAGAACCCGGCAACCTGTGGTTTGACTGGTCGAAGAGCCTGGAGCGCGATGACGAATACGTGCTCGTTGAGGGCTTCGCCGATGACGAAGCCGCAGGCGCACACGTCAATTCGGACCACTTCAAGAAAATGCAGCAGGACTTCCCGCCGCACCTGAAGGAAACCCCGCTCATCGTGTCCCGCAAGGTCGAAGGCAACGACTGGGACCGCATGGGCGAAATCTCGGTCGACTGACCTCGACTGACCTCACTGCACGCAGACGGGGCCGCGGAATCTTCCGCGGCCCCGTTTCTGCTTCTGCCCTAGTCTTCCGCGCTTTCCGCGCCCGAGGTGAAGCTCACCTCGGACTCTGCCCTCACCTCTGTCCTGCGCTCGAGGGTGCGGGCCACGGTGCACGTCTTCCCGTGAGCGTGAGCAAGCGCGCGCTCGACCGTGCGGGCGGCACGCCGTGGATCGGCTGAGTCGTCGAGTTCAACGGCCAGCTGGATGAGCACGTCCTGTAAGTAGTTTTCGTCTTCGCGCACGTAATCAGCGGAAACCTCAGCGGTGAACGACCGGGGTTCGGTGCGCCGACTGATGACCGTGTCCGGATCAATCGATGAGCACGCACCGAGTGCGGCCAGAAGCAGCTCGACGGGTGTGAAGACATCCTCGCCCGCGCCGACTTCTACCTGCACCCCAGCAGCATTGGTCGCTCGGAAACGTCCCTGCGCTGTCCGCTGGACACTGACGTGAACTTGTTCCACTGCCTCGCCTTCCTTAGGAATGCAACCAGCCTAGTTCCCCGAAACCGTGAGACACAGCTCACCCGGGCAGGCGCCTCGTGAACCAGACTTGAGCAGAACCGCCGGCTCTTTTGCGAAACACCCGAAACAATACGCGGGCAACGACCCAGCAGACCGTACAGTGAGAAAAACCTTTGTCTTCCCCATGTAAAGGACTCACATGCGACACCTACCGGCAACACTCGGCGCCCTCGGGGTGGCCGTTGCGGTAGCCGTGCCCGCTGCCGCGGCACCCACCGCCGACAGCAGCGCAGAACCGGCGCCGCAGGAGACCGCCAAGAACGCTCCGCAGGAAACCGACAACGACGGTCAGGAACCCAAGGTCGACACCGTCAAGCAGAAGGTTGACGCTGACAGCACGGCCCTCATCGACGCCACCGGCACAAACGATGAGAACACCGTAGTCATCTTCGGAGCGACATGGGCAGGCGACGCCCAGCCGAAGGTCGAGTACCGCTCAAAGGTGACCAACAGCCTCAAATGGTCGATGTGGCAGGAACTGGAGGCCGACCCTGACGAAGGCCCCGACGACGGCTCGAACGAGGCCAACACCCCCGGCACGGGAGCCGTCAGCGCTGCCTACAACGAAAAGATCGAAGTTCGCACCACGGGCGCACCCGTCACCGTGACCGTCACGACCACCCCGATCACGGACGCCGACCGCACCATGTTCGGCGGCGTCAACGACGAAGGCACATTCTCCTCCCCCGACCTCAACGAGCCCGCATCGTCTGCTCCTGAAGCCGATGCCACCTCTGCCGGGAACAGCGGCCCCATCGCCGGTGGCAAGCTCAACGCCAAGAACGCCCCGTCCATCGGCGGCTTCAAATACTTCTCGCGCAAGCAGTGGGGCGCACGGAAGGCTCGCTGCTCGACGTCGACGACCAACCGCAACTCCGCAACGATCATCCACCACACCGAGGGCTCGAACAGCTACTCCAAGGAGCAGGTTCCGGGCATCCTCCGCGGTATCCAGTCCTACCACCAGGGCAGCCGCCAGTGGTGCGACATCGGCTACAACATGCTCGTCGACAAGTACGGCAACATCTACGAGGGCCGTCCCAAGCTCGACAAGGCTGCCATCGGCGCCCACGCATCGAGCGTCAACCGCGGCACGTTCGGCATTTCGGTGATCGGCTCCTACAAGAAGAAGGCGCCTGAGGCAGTAATCAACTCGGTTGCCCGCATCGTCGCCTGGCAGTCCTCGAAGTGGAACTGGAAGATCGACTCCAAGGTCACCCTGACCTCGGCAGGCGGCGACACCCGCAAGTACCCCAAGGGTGCGAAGATGACCGTGCAGCGCGTGTCCGGCCACAGGGACGTCGGCAACACCGACTGCCCCGGCGACGGTCTGTACAGCCAGCTGGGTGACATCCGCAAGAAGGCCATCGGCTTCCAGAAGGGCAAGCCTCCGGCACCGGCTGAAAAGCCCAAGAGTCCCATCCAGAAGTTCCACGAGGCCAACAAGTCCAAGACCGGCAAGCCCACGGGCAAGGAGCACGGCGGTCTGCCCGGCGGCGGCGCGTACCGAGCCTTTGAAAAGGGCGCGGTGCACCACTCACCGAAGACCGGCACCCACTTCACCCGGTTCGGCTCCGGCATCCAGAAGGCGTGGGCCGCGCAAGCCTTTGAACGCGGCGCGCTGGGCTACCCGACCGGCGAAGAATCCTGCACCATCAAGGACGGCGGCTGCTACCAGGCGTTCCAGAACGGCTCAATCCACTGGTCGCCCAAGATCGGCGCCCGCAAGCTCATGTACGACTCCGCCATCCGCAAAGAATGGGCCAAGCAGGGCTTTGAACGCGGCTCGCTCGGCTACCCCACAACGGAAGAGTTCACGTGGGGCAAGTACAAGCGCGTCAACTTCGAAGGCGGCTACCTCACCTGGACAAAGGAAGAGGGTGTGAAGCACCACAAGAAGAAGTGATCCTCTTCAGAGTTCTTCTCACCTGAGCGGGGCGGCAGTTCTGATCGAACT
>NZ_KV786073.1:0-813 GCF_001806835.1 Brevibacterium sp. HMSC24B04
GATTTCAAGTGGCGCCATTTCCAGGGTGATGTGATCCTGTGGGCGGTGCGCTGGTATTGTCGCTATCCGATCAGCTATCGCGACCTTGAGGAAATGCTGGCGGAACGCGGCATTTCGGTCGACCATACGACGATCTATCGCTGGGTCCAGTGCTACGCCCCGGAGATGGAGAAGCGGCTGCGCTGGTTCTGGCGGCGTGGCTTTGATCCGAGCTGGCGCCTGGATGAAACCTACGTCAAGGTGCGGGGCAAGTGGACCTACCTGTACCGGGCAGTCGACAAGCGGGGCGACACGATCGATTTCTACCTGTCGCCGACCCGCAGCGCCAAGGCAGCGAAGCGGTTCCTGGGCAAGGCCCTGCGAGGCCTGAAGCACTGGGAAAAGCCTGCCACGCTCAATACCGACAAAGCGCCGAGCTATGGTGCAGCGATCACCGAATTGAAGCGCGAAGGAAAGCTGGACCGGGAGACGGCCCACCGGCAGGTGAAGTATCTCAATAACGTGATCGAGGCCGATCACGGAAAGCTCAAGATACTGATCAAGCCGGTGCGCGGTTTCAAATCGATCCCCACGGCCTATGCCACGATCAAGGGATTCGAAGTCATGCGAGCCCTGCGCAAAGGACAGGCTCGCCCCTGGTGCCTGCAGCCCGGCATCAGGGGCGAGGTGCGCCTTGTGGAGAGAGCTTTTGGCATTGGGCCCTCGGCGCTGACGGAGGCCATGGGCATGCTCAACCACCATTTCGCAGCAGCCGCCTGATCGGCGCAGAGCGACAGCCTACCTCTGACTGCCGCCAATCTTTGCAACAGAGCC